>CAZAQB010000038.1:0-15925 GCA_964487155.1 uncultured Ectothiorhodospiraceae bacterium | reverse complement strand
CGGTGGGTTTCGCTGCGCTCTACCCACCCTGCGCCCTTCGATCCGACCACCGGGGTGCGTCTCACCCCCTCCCACTCAGTCCTCAGTCCTCAGTCCTTTTCACGGCCCAAGGTGGGTTTCGCCGCGCCCCACCCACCCGACGGCCTTCGACCAGTGCTGGCGCCCGCGGCCTGTCAGGTGTACATCGCCCGGTACAGGTCGGCCTCGATGGCGGCCAGGTCCGGGATCAGCGCCGGCTCGCCGTTCACCAGCACCTGCTGGGCCACGCCGGGGAGCTCGCCCCCCTCCTCGCCCTCAAGGGCTTCGATGCTCTGCGGGTGTACCGTGGCGAGCCGGGGGATCTGCTGCGCCATCAGGGCGTAATAGCTGAGGCGCGGGTGGTCGTAGAGGGCCTTCACCACCACCACCCGGGCCCGCAGGCCGAAGTCGGCCCCCTGGCCGCTCATATAGCCCTCCAGGGAGATCAGCGCCAGGCGCTGGTGGCGCCACTGCACCGTGCCCAGGATCCAGTGGCGGTCCTGGTCCTCGACCACCGGGCTGCGGCTCGGCTCCTGGTGACCCACCACCTCCGCCACTACCGAACCGGGCAGCAGCAGCCGATGTTCGGCCAGGGCGATCAGCAGGGCCCGCTGGGTGTCCTCTTGAACGGCGTGCTCCATGAGTCCTGTCTCCGCATCCGGCGGCGGCCGGGCTGGGCTTGGATGTACCAGCAGCCTGTCCGACAGGCTGCTAGCCGCTGGCGGCCGCTGGCAGCGCCTGCCAGCGCCGGCCCAGTTCCGCGGCCAGCGCCTCCGGAGGCGCGACCCGGGTCACCCAGCCGGTGGCCCGGGCGTTCAGGGGCATGCTGTCGATGGCACAGCTGGCGCTGTCCTGGGCCCAGACCGTGCCCCCGGCACGGCCTACCGCCTCGCAACCGCGCCGGCCGTCGTCTCCCATGCCGCTGAACACCACCGCGCCGCAACGCCCCGGAAAGCGCTGGGCCACTTCTTCCATGACCGCGTCGATGGACGGCTGGCAGAGGTCTTCCGGGGCGTCCTCGGCCTCCAGGTGGAAGCGGCCGCCGTAGGTGATGCGCAAGCGCTGCCCCACCGGCGCCACGTGGACCTGGCCCGGCACCAGCAGGCCGCCCTCGCGGATCGGCAGCACCGGGAACGGGCAGCAGCGGTCCAGCTGCGCCGCCAGCACCTCGGCGAAGCCGGCGCCGATGTGCTGGGCCAGCAGCAGCGCCCCTGGCGGCGGGCCCGGCAGGGCCTGAAGGAAGCGCTTGACCATCTCCGGGCCGCCGAAGGAGGCGCCCAGCACCCACACCGGAAAAGCGTCCGGGCCCAGCTCGGGCGGGGCGGGTGGGCAACGGTCCTGCCAGCCGGCCACGGCCTGGTGGATCTTGTCAGCCAGCCGCTCCAGGGCGGCGGGGCTGTCCTCCCGATACAGGGCGTCGCTGAACAGCATGGGCTCGTGGCGCTCCAGCAGAGCATCCAGGGCCCCCAGATCGCCGTCGGCGTCGTGTTCCAGACCCACCAGCAGCAGATCCGGCGGCACCAGCCGCCCGGTGCGTTTCAGGTAGCCGGCCACCGGGCCCTCGAAGGGCACGCTGAAACCGGACCGCCGCAGCCCGGAGCGCAGCCGGTTCCTGCGCTCGGGATCACCGCCTAGCACCGCCACCCGCAGCGCCCCCGGCGCCCCGGCGCGGGGCTCAGCCGCCGCCACGCCTGCGCTCCAGCAGGCCGCGCAGGGTCGCCAGCAGCTCGCTCTCCTGGTAGGGCTTGCCGATGTAGTGGTCGACGCCGATCTGCATGGCCCGCTCCCGGTGCTTCTCGCCGGTGCGGGAAGTGATCATGATGATGGGTACGTCGCGCAGCCGCTCGTCGTTGCGCATGTGGGTGGCCAGCTCGTAGCCGTCCATGCGGGGCATCTCGATGTCGAGCAGCATGACGTCGGGAATCGTCTCCTGGAGCCGGGCCACGGCGTCCACCCCGTCCTTGGCGGTAAGCGGCTCCATGCTGTTGCGCTCCAGCAGGCGGCTCGCCACCTTGCGCATGGTGATGGAGTCGTCCACCACCATCACCAGCGGCCGGTCCCGCTCGCTGCGCTCCGCCACCGGCACCGGCACCGGCGCCTCGCTGCCGGCCTCCACGGCATCGCTGCCCACGCCGAGGCGCACCAGGGAGCTGAGGTCGAGGATCAGCACCACCCGGCCGTCGGCCAGGATGGTGGCCCCGAAGATGCCCGGGACGCTGCTGATCTGGGGTCCGGCGGCCTTGACGACGATCTCGCGGCTGCCGATCAGCCCGTCCACGTGCAGCGCCAGGCGCTGCTCGCCGGTATGCACCAGGATCATGGGGGCCCGCTTGCCGGGGCCAGGCAGGGTGGGGTCGGGGGCGCCCAGAATGGCGTTCAGGCTGCGCACCTGGTAGCGCTGGCCGGCATAGTCGTAGACTCCGGACCCGGTACCCGCCAGGTGGCGGGCCAGGTCGTCATTGGCAATGCGCACCACGCCCTCGATGCTGGACAGCGGAATGGCGTAAACCTCGTCGCCGGTCTGCACCAGCAGGGCGTGGTTGAGGGCCAGGGTGAACGGCAGGCGCACGGTGAACTCGGTCCCCACGCCCTCGACAGTGTCCAGCTCCAGGGTGCCGCCCAGCTGCTTGATCTCGGAGTTGGCCACGTCCAGGCCCACGCCCCGGCCAGCCAGCTGGGTGACCGCCTTGGCCGTGCTGAAACCCTGCTGCATCACGAACTGGATAATGTCCCGGTCGCCCAGGCCGGCGTCCGCCGCCATCAGCCCGCGGTCCAGGGCCTTGCGGCGAATGGCTTCCACGTCCAGGCCGGCGCCGTCGTCGGAGACCCGGATCACCACGTCCGCCCCTTCCCGGGAGAACGCCACGGTAATGGTGCCGGTCTCGGGCTTGCCCCACTCCAGGCGATCCTCGGACGGCTCGATGCCGTGGGCGACGGCGTTGCGCAGCATGTGCTCCATGGGCGCCACGACACGTTCGAGGACGTTGCGGTCCATCTCGCCCTGGGCGCCCTCCACCCGCAGCTGGGCCTTCTTGCCGGTCTCCCGGGCGGCCTGGCGCACGATGCGCCGCATGCGCGGCACCAGGTTGGCGAACGGCACCATGCGGGTGCGCATCAGGCCATCCTGGAGGTCGGTGTTGACCCGGGACTGCTGCAGCAGCAGCGTCTCGGACTCGCGGTTCAGGGTGCCGAGCATTTCCTGGATGCTGTGGAGGTCGTTGACACTCTCGCCCAGCGCCCGGGACAGCTCCTGAATGCGGGAGAAGCGATCCAGCTCCAGCGGGTCGAAGTCGGCGCGCTCGGCGGGCTCGGCACCGCCCTCGCGCTCGTAGCGGTAGAGGATCTGGGTCTCGGTCTCGATTTCCAGGGTGCGCAACTGCTCGCGCAGCCGGTTCACCGTCTGGCCCAGTTCGGAGAGGTTGAAGCCGATGGCCCCGGCCTGCTGCTCCATGCGGGCCCGGTAGATGCTGACCTCACCGGCGTACTTCACCAGGTTGTCCAGCAGCTCCGAGCGCACCCGCACGGCGTCGTCCGAGCGCGCATGGCTGTCGGCGGCGGCCGGCTCTGGCGCCTGCGCCGGTGCCGGCTCGGCGGCCGCCTCTGGCGGCACTTCTCCCAGCGCCGGATCCGGCTCCGGGGCAGCCTCCGGCGCGGCCTGGGGCGCCGGCGGCGCGGCTTCGCCGCGCTGCAGCCGGGCGGCCGCCTCCAGCAGGTCTTCCGCGGGCGCCACGGGTTCGTCGCGCAGGGCGGATTCCCGCTGGGTCACCAGCCGATCATTGGCTTCCTCCAGCAGGTCGAACAGGGCCTCGCCCGGCTGCGCCCGGCCCTCCCGCACCGCCATCACCATGGTCTCAAGGGCATGGCTCAAGTCGGCCACCGGCTGCACTCCCGCCATCCGGGCACCGCCCTTGAGGGTATGCAGGGCCCGCTGCAGCTCGCCGATGCGGCGGTCGTCATCGGGCTGCTCCCGCCAGTCGTGGAGCAGGCCCTCGGTGGTGCCGAGGATCTCCCCCGCTTCCTCCAGGAACACGTCGAGCAGTCCGTCGTCGGCCCGGGCCGCGGGCGGGGCGGGCTGCGTCCGCGCCACCAGCGTCGCTGGCGGTTGCGGCGCCGGTTCGCGCTCCAGGTTCCGGATCTCCTGGAGCACCCCCTCCGCGGGGGGCTGCTCGGCGCCGGCCCGGGCGCCTTCGATAAGGTCGCTGATCCGATCCAGGGCGGCGTGGAGCACATCGAAGAAGCCGTCGTCGGCGGCCACCCGACCCGCCGCCGCATCGGCGAACAGGGTCTCCAGACTGTGCGCCAGCGTGCCGATGTTCTCGAAGCCGGCCAGCCGGGCACCGCCCTTCAGGGTATGCAGGCTGCGGTGCAGTTGGCCGAGGGCCTCGGTGTCCTCGGGCTGGTCCTCCCAGCGCTGGACGGTTTCTTCCACCTGGGCGAAGAGATCCCGGGACTCCTCCAGGAAGATTTCCACCAGTTCCCGGTCGGCGTCGTCGGCGGGCCCGTGGGACGCCACCGGGGCGCCCTCCGGCGGCGGCGCCGCCGCGGGCTCGGCGACCGCGGGCGGCTCGGCTGCCTGATCGTCAGCGGAGCGCTCGGCAGCGGCGAGCTCCAGGCCGGCGCCTGCCCCGGGCTGCGGTTCCCGGGCGGGAATCCCAAGGGCCAACGCCGGCGCCTGGCGGCTCAGGGCCTGAATCCGCTCGCGCAGGGACTCCACCTCCGGCAGCACCCGGCCGGGCACGGCCAGGGCGTCGATGATGTCCTCCACCAGGGCGGCGCCCTCGCCCAGTACCGCCAGGTCTTCCCCGGCGGCGCCGACACCGGTGGCGTAGCGCTGGCGGACCAGGTCCTCCAGATCCCTGCCCAGAACGGCCACCGGGTCCACGGAGGCCATGCGGGCGCTGCCCGAGAGCGTGTGCAGGGCGCGGATCAGATCCTCGTTCACCCGCAGGGCGTCCGGCGCCCGTTCCAGGGCCCGCTCCAGGAAGTCAGCCACGGTGCCCAGATGATCCCGCACTTCACGGCTGAAGATGTCGTAGAGCACCGGGTCCATGGCCGGAGCGGCCGGCTCGGGCTCGGGCTCAGCGATCTGCGCCTCGGGCGCGGTTTGGGGCTCCTGCTCCGGCGGCGGCGGGATCTCGCCCCGGGCCGGATCGACCGCGTCGGCGGGTGCGGCCTCGGAGGCCGCAGGCACGGCCGGCCGCGCGGCCGCCGGCTCGAACTCAGCCGCTGGCGGGCTGGTTAGCTCCACCGCCCGGGCCATCAGGTCGCGCACCTCCGGGCCGCTGGGGGGCCCGCCGTCCAGCTCCGCCACCAGCGCGGGGATACGCTCGATGGCCTCGCCCACCACGTCCATCAGCTCGGGCGTGGGCTCGACGGACCCATCCAGCACCCGGTTCAGGGTGTTCTCCATCGCCCAGGCAAGCTCACCCAGCAGCAGCGCCCCGGCCAGCCGGCCGGAACCCTTCAGGGTGTGGAACATGCGCCGGGTGGTGGCCAGGCTGTCCTCGTCGCCGGAGTCGGCACGCCAAGCAGGGAAGCACTCGCCGAGGGTCTCCAGCAGCTCTCCGGCCTCGTCCACGAAGATTTCGAGAATCTCCGGGTCCACCTCTTCGGAGCGCACCGGGATTTCCAGGTCGACCCGGCCCCGCTTACGGGCGTAGTCCTGGCGTTCGGAGGCCGGATCGCGCGCGGCCGGCGCCGTCTCCTGGGCGGGCGAGCGCACCGCGTCCGCGGCCGGCGCGTCGGTCTCGGCGGGCTCGGCCCCCCGGCGCCCCGCTTCGCCGGCCGGCGCCTGACCCGGAGCCAGGGCGAGGGACTCTCCCGACTCCGGAGCGAAGCCCAGCCGGCGGAGGCTGTTCTCCGCCACTTCCAGAATCTGCTCGGAACCCGGGCGCAGCTCGATCAACGCCTCCAGGTAGTACTCCAGGCCGGTGATGGCATCGGCGAGGTCGTCCAGGGCCTCGGCATCCGGCAGCGCCTGGCCGGGAGCCGCGTGGCCCTGGATGTAGCGTTCGGCGGCGTCGACGATGGCGGCCGCCCGCAGCAGGTTGGTGACCCGCAGCGCGCCGCGCACCGAATCGAAGCGCTCCCCCACCCCCTGCAGCTCGGCGTGGTCCTGGCTCTCGATGAACCGGACCACGCTCTCCTTGGCCTGGGCGACATCCTTCAGGGCCTCGCGCAGAGTGCTCTGGTAGACCCGCCGGTACTCGCCGGGACCCGCCGTGGGAGTCGCCTCGGCATCAACCGCCCCGTCGGCCCCGGACGCCCGATCCTCCAGGCCGACGACGGCCGACTCCACGTGCAACAGGGACTCAGCCAGCTTCATGGCCATGTCCTCGTCGGGCGCGTCCCGGGGCAGGACGGCGAGCAGGTCCGCCTGCTGCTGGAGCAGCCGCCGGGCGCCGCCGAGGCCCAGCATGCCCAGGGTGTCCGAGGTTCGCCGCAGGGTCTCGGCGGCCATGTCCATCTGCTCGTCGGAGGTGTCGGCACCGCGGGCGTAGAGGTCCAGGAGATCCTTGACCGAGGCCAGATCCTCCCGCAGCGCCGTGGCCACCCCCGACAGCGCGTCCTGGCCGGGGCCCATCAGACCCCAGCGGGCGGACTCCAATTCCTCGCCGCCGGACACCAGGCCCTCGAGGCCGTAGAGCTCGCGCACCGCCGCCACCCGGGGAAGCGAGTCCGCCGGTTTGGTGCGCGCCACGTAATACAGCAGGTTCTTCACCAGCTGGGGCGACGGCGCGTGGTCGGCATCGGCCACCAGCCGCTTCATCTCCCGTTCCACCTGGGCGAGCAGCCGGCGAACCGCCATGTCGTCCTGGACGGCCTGCTCCCGGAGTCCCTCAACCAGCGCCGCGGCAATCCACCAGGGCGCCCCGCGGCGGTCGTCGGCGCTGGCCCGGTCGAGCCGGTCCAGGGCCTCCAACAGGATATCCAGCCCACGCCCGGGGGAACGCCCGCGCAGGTAGTCGGCCAGCCCGCGCAGGTAGCGCGGCCGTTCCTCGGCCGCGGCCACAGTAATAGGCTCGGGCCCCGGACGCGCATGGCGCGCACGCGACGCACTGGCATCCAGGGCCGGATTGAACAGGGCGTACTCGGTGAGCAGGGCATCGCCGCGGGCAGCCCGCAGCTCGTTGATGATGGGCAGCAGCACCACCGGGCGGTCCCGGTGACCGCCGTGCACCCAGTCGAGGTAGTCGCGCAGCTGCAGGATGGAGCGCATCAGCACTTCGCAGGCGTGCTCGCGGCCGGACGCGCGGTCCTCAAGCAGGCGCCGTCCCAGGCTCTCCATCTCCTCGGCCAGCATGCAGGCACCGGAGAGCTCCAGCATCTGCAGGATGCCGTGGATCTGGTGCAGATGGGTCACGCAGAACTGCAGCTGGGCCCGGTCCTCCGGGTCATCGGCGTAGGCTTCCAGGGCCTCGGCGGCATCCCGCAGGGTGCTGTCCAGCTCGCGCTTGACCCAACCCAGAGTGCTGTAGTCGAAATCCGTCTGGCCGCTCATGTCAGGCCCGGCACTCCCCGTTGACCGTGTCGGCTGCGGCCCGGGTGAACACCGCCGAGCCGGCGCCCCCGACCCGGCGCATCTGTGGATGGGCCCAGCCGAATACCTCGCCGGCGCCGAGGATCAGGGTGCCTCCGGGCAGCAGCCGCGCCGCCAGGGCGTCCAGGATCCGGTGGCGGTGGTCCCGGTCGAAGTAGATCAGCACGTTCTGGCAGTAGATCACGTCCATGGGGGTCAGCGGTGCCGCCTCGGTGTGCAGCAGGTTGATCCGGCTGAAGGCCACCCGCCGGCGCAGCCGGTCCACCACCCGGAAACGACCATCGGCGAGCGGTTCCATGGCAGTCTCCCGCTGCTCCGGAGGCAGGGTGGAAACCCGGCGCGCCGGGTAGACCCCCTGCCGGGCCACCGCCAGGGCCGGCAGGCTGATGTCCGAACCGACCACCCCGAAACAGTTGCGCATGCCACGCCGGCGGAATTCGCGCTCCAGCACCATGGCGAGACTGTAGGCCTCTTCCCCGGTGGCGCAGCCGGCACTCCATACGTGCACCGGCAGGCCGTCCCGGACCCGCTCCAGCATCCGTGGCATACAGTGCGCCGCCAACAGCTCCAGGCTGGCCGGGTCGCGGAAGAAGCGGGTTTCGTGGACCGTCAGCCGGTCCACCAGCGTGGCCCATTCCAGTTCTCCCGGGCGCCCTGAATCCAGGAACGCCAGGTAGTCGTCATATTGCCGGAACCCGACCTCCCGCATGCGCAGACCGACGCTGGTGACCAGGAAGGTCTTGCGTTCGGCGGGCAGGCTCGTGCCGGTACGCTCCCGGAGCGTGGCGGCGAAGCGCTCGAACAGCGCCTGTCCCATCTCCGGCAGGGCCTCCACCCCCGTCCACTGGGGGGGCGCCATGGAATTGGCCAAGCTTGCGTTCACCCGCTGCCTCCCGGCCGCCTCACTCCGGCAGCTTGAAGCCCGCCACCGAATTGCGCAGCTCGTTGGCCAGGTCCGCCAGGTTGCCGATGGAGGTGGCGGTCTCGTTGGTGCCGGCCGAGGTCTGGGACGTGATCTCCTGGATGACGTTCATGGTGTCGGAGATGTTCGCCGCGGCGGTGGCCTGCTGGCGCGCCGCCTCGGAGATGTTCTGGATCAGGCCGGCCAGGTGCTTGGACACGCCCTCGATCTCGCGCAGGGCGTCGCCGGCATCCTCCGCCTGGCGGGCCCCCGCCACCACGCCGGAGGTGCTCTGCTCCATCGAGATCACCGCCTCGTTGGTGTCGGTCTGGATGGTGCGCACCAGGGCCTCGATCTGCTTGGTGGCGTTGCCGGAGCGCTCCGCCAGGCGCTGCACCTCGTCGGCCACCACCGCGAAGCCGCGCCCCGACTCGCCGGCCATGGCCGCCTGGATGGAGGCGTTCAGGGCCAGGATATTGGTCTGGTCGGCGATGTCGTTGATCAGCTCCACGATGTTGCCGATCTCCTGGGAGCTCTCACCGAGGCGCTTGATGCGCTTGGAGGTCTCCTGGATCTGCTCGCGGATGGCGTCCATCTGCTCGATGGTGCGCTTCACCGTGGCCGCCCCCTTGGTGGAGATCTCCACCGCCTGCTGGGCGACCTCCGCGGACTCCTGCGCGTTGCGCGAGACGTGGTCGATGGATACCGCCATCTCGTTCACGGCCGCGGAGGCAGCGGTGATCTGGTGGGCCTGGTGGTCGGACGCCTCGGCCAGGTGCATGGCGGTGGCCTGGGTCTGCTGGGCCGCCGAGGACACCTGCACGGAGGTCTCGTTGATGGTCATGACCAGGTTGCGCAGGGCCTCGATGGCGTCGTTGAAGGCGTCGCCGATGGCGCCGGTGATCTCCTCGCCCACCGACGCCTGGACGGTCAGGTCGCCTTCCTTGAGGCCCTCGATCTCGTCCAGCAGGTTGAGGATGGCCTCCTGGTTCTTGCGGCTCACCTCGTCGGCGCGGCGTGCCTCCGCCTCCTTGGCGGCCAGATCCGCCTGCGCGGCGCGACGGCTGTACAAGCCGCGGATCAGCATGAACGCCAGCGCCAGGGCACCGAACACATAGCCCAGCCAGGGCTGGATGGGCCGCTGCTCGCTCAGGTTGCGGTAGGCCTGCACCAACTCGCCCGAGGCGGCCAGGATCTGTTCGGAGGTGCCGAACACGTCATTGGCGGCCTGCCGGACCAGGGTGAGATCCCCCTGGCGCTGGAGCAGGGTTTCCGCCTCCTGGGATACGCCGGCGAACAGCGCTTCGGCCTCCTGCAGCGCCGCCGCGGCCTGGGGATCGCCGACCGTGCCCTGCAGCTGCACCAGCAGGCGGCCGAAATCCTCGGCCCCGCTGGCCAGGTGCTCGGCGGCGTTGTCGCCGGTCGCCTGGGAGCCCACGTGCATGCCGGTGACCCCGGCGGCCATGCGCTCGGCGAGCTGGGCCAGGGTCGCCGTCTGCAGGATCTGCTCCCGGGGCGCCGCCACGCTCACCAGCCGCTCGGCGGCGCCATGGGCGAGTTCTTCCAGGGACTCGATGGCCCCGGGTACCTCCATGTGGCCGCGGTGAACCGCCAGCACCGCCTCCTGGCGCGCCAGGATGGCCTCCACGTCGGCGCGCATCCGCTCCCAGGGCTGGATGACGTTGCGCAGGGCCGCCTGGGCGCTGGCGGAAATCGTTTCGGTGGGCGGCAGGCCGGTGTCCGGGTTGCCCTCCTGGAGCACCTGGATGTCCCGAGCCACCGTGGCGGCGGTCTCCCGCAGCAGCGGGAAGGCATCGGCGTTGCCCTCCGCCGCCTCCGGCGCCGCCTTGCCGATGCGCTGGGTAAGCACCCGCACCTGCTCCGAGCGCGCCAGGTACTCCGCGTCGAAGCGGGAGAAATACGCCACGAAGGCGAAACTGGCGGCCATCAGCAGGATGGCGACGATCACCAGTGCGCCGAAGGTGTCTGCCAGGCGCCGTCCGCCCGACTCAGTACTGTGTTGCGACGCGCCCATGGCTACGCTTCCCTCCCACGAATACCTTCCGCTCGATTGGTGGCAACCCGCGGTCGCGCCGGCTGTGGCGCTGCGCCCGGATCGTGTGCGCGGGACTCACCCCGCTGCCTTCAGAAATGCCGGATGCCCGGCCAGCCGCTGCATGCTGAACTGGGGCCAGTCGCCGTCCTCGCCGGTCCACAGCCCCACCAGGTAAGGGGCCGCCGCGTCGGCGTCGTCCGCCATGGCGTCCCGCCAGGCGTCAAGGGCGAACCGGCGCATGCCCAGCACCTCGTCCACCAGCAGGCCGGTCATCACGTCCTGCAGGGGAATCACCAGCACCCGGCTGAGCCGCGTGAGGTTGACCCCGCCCCGGTCCAGGTAGCCGCTCAGGTCCATCACCGGCAGCAGGTTGCCGCGGACGTTGGCCACGCCCCGCACCCAGGGACGGGCATTGGGCACCCGGCAGGTGGTCGGGCAGGTGAGGATCTCAGCCACCTCGCCCATGGCCACCACGTAGCGCCTGCCGCCCAGGCGGAAACCGATGCCGAACCAGGATTCGGCGAGTTCCTCGTCTTCGGGTAGATCCGGCCGGTGCAGACGGCCGCGCCGGTCCAGCTCGCGGAGCAGTTCGAAGGGGTTGGGGGCAGCCTCGGAGCTCATCGCGGATTACCGGGCCAGGGCGCCGTTGATCTTCTCGAGAAGCTCCGCCTCGGTCACCGGCTTGGTGATGTAGTCCTGGGCGCCCTGGCGCTTGGCCCAGATGCGGTCGGTGTCCTGGTCCTTGGTGCTGATCATGACGATGGGGATGGAGGCCGTGGCCGCGTCCTTGGTCAGCCGGCGCGTCGCCTGGAAGCCGTTGATGCCGGGCATGACGATGTCCATGAGGATGACATCCGGCTTTTCCGCCTGGGCCTTGGCCACGCCCTGCTCTCCGTCCTCGGCCACGCTCACCTGGAAGCCGTGCTTCTCCAGCATGGTGCGCAGCACGTGCAGCTCGGTCGGCGAATCGTCGACCACCAGTATGCGACTCATCGAATCTCCCCCAGCAGAACGGGGCCCGTTCAACGGCCCCCCGGTGAATTTGTTGCGCCGCCCCCGCCCCGGGGCGATGGCCCTGACCGGTCAGGCTGCCCGGTCCATGTGGCGGCGGATGGCACCGAGGAGTTCCTCCCGGGTGAACGGCTTGGTCAGGTACTGCTCTGAGCCCACAATGCGTCCGCGGGCGCGGTCGAACAGCCCGTCCTTGCTGGAGAGCATGATCACCGGCGTCTGCCGGAACGCCGCATTGTGCTTGATCAGCGCGCAGGTCTGGTAGCCGTCCAGGCGCGGCATCATGATGTCCACGAAGATAATCTGGGGGCGGTGGTCGGCGATCTTCGACAGCGCCTCGAAGCCGTCGGTCGCGGTGATGACCTCGCAGCCCTCCTTCTTGAGCAGCGTCTCCGCAGTTCGCCGGATGGTCTTGCTGTCATCGATGACCATGACCTTGAGGCCGGCGAGGCCATTGTGTTGCGTTCCGTTATCCACTGCTCCTCCCGACCGCATCGCCACAACCATGGCATCCCCCCGGCACAGCAGGCCTGCAAAACCGCAGCACGAACAAGCGATTCCGCAGCACTGCGAGTTTATTCAACCCCCGGCTACGGTACAATGCGGCCGGCCTGGACTAAGATCGGCGGCGCGGCGTGGGCTTGCCGCCCCTTTGCCAACCGCACCGAGAGGTAGCCATGGCGACCAACCCCCAAATCCAAGCCGTGCCCCATCTGACCACGGCACTCACCGGGCCGCTGCACACCCTGGAGACCCTGCTGCTGGATCACCAGAGCCACATCGAGCACTGGTTCCGGGAGCAGTGGCGCCAGACCCCGGCCCCCTTCTACGCCTCGGTGGACCTGCGCAACGCGGGCTTCAAGGTGGCTCCGGTGGACACCAACCTGTTCCCCGCCGGATTCAACAACCTGGCCCCGGAGTTTCAGAGCCTGTGCGTGCACGCCGTGCAGTCGGCCATGGAGCGCTCCTGCCCGACGGCGGCCCAGGTGCTGATCGTGCCCGAGAGCCATACCCGCAACACGTTCTACCTCGCCAGCCTCGCCAGCCTGCGCGACATCATCGCCAACGCCGGCTACGCGGTACGTATCGGCAGCCTCAGCCCGGAACTCAAGACCGCCACTGCCATCGAGCTGGAGGACGGCCGCAGCCTCACTCTGGAACCGCTGCAACGCCAGGGCAACCGGGTCGGGCTGGCCGACTTCGACCCGTGCATCGTGCTGCTCAACAACGACCTCTCGGGCGGCCGGCCGGAATTCCTGGAGGGCATCGAGCAGTCCGTCGTGCCGCCCCTGGCCCTGGGCTGGAGCACCCGGCGCAAGTCCGACCACTTCGAACAGTATCGCCGGGTCGCAGAGGAATTCTGTGAACTGATCCAGATAGATCCGTGGTTGACCACGCCCTACTACCGTTACTGCGGCGAAATCAACTTCAAGCGCCGGGAGGGGGAGGACTGCCTGGCCCACAACACCGAGATCCTGCTGGGGGCGATTCGGGCCAAGTACCGGGAGTACGGCATCGAGCGCGAGCCCTTCGTGGTGGTGAAGGCGGACTCCGGCACCTACGGCATGGGCATCATGACGGTGCGCACCCTGGACGACGTGGTCAACCTGAACCGCAGGCAGCGCAACAAGATGGCCACCACCAAGGAAGGCCTGTCCATCACCCGGGTGCTGCTCCAGGAGGGCGTCTACACCTCCGAGACCTGGGGCGAGGACGAGGCCAGCGCCGAGCCGGTGGTCTACATGATCGACCACTTCGTGGTGGGGGGCTTCTACCGGGTGCACAGCGCCCGGGCCCGGGATGAGAACCTGAACGCTCCGGGCATGCAGTTCCAGTCCCTGGCCTTCGCCCAGGGCTGCTCCAGCCCGGACCACAGCCAGGATCCCGACGCCGAGCCCAACCGCTTCTACGCCTATGGCGTGATCGCCCGGCTGGCCCTGCTGGCGGCCGCCCGGGAGTCGGGCGCCCAGGGAGGTCCGGCTTGAGCCTGCGCCTGGGCGTGGTGATGGACCCCATCGCCGCCATCAAACCCTACAAGGACACCACCTTCGCGATGCTGCTGGAAGCCGAGCGCCGCGGCTATGAAGTGCGTTACCTGGAACTCTCCGACCTGCACCTGGACAGCGGCACGGCCGTCGGGCACAGCCGGCCGCTGGAGGTGCGCGACGGCGCGGCCGACTGGTTCCGCCTGGGGGAAGGCGAGGAGCACCCGCTGGCGGAGCTCGACGTCATCCTGATGCGCAAGGATCCCCCGGCGGACGCCGAGTACCTCTACGCCACCCATATCCTGGAGGCGGCGCAGCGCGCCGGCGCCCTGGTGCTGAACAGCCCCCGGGGCCTGCGCGACGCGCAGGAGAAGCTCACCGCCGCCCTGTTCCCGGAGTGCTGCCCGCCCACCCTGGTGACCCGGGACCCGCACCGGGCCCGGGAGTTCGTCGCCGAGCACCGCCGGGCCGTGCTGAAACCCCTTTACGGCATGGGCGGCGAGTCCATCTTCGTGGCCGCCGCGGACGATCCGAACCTGAGCGTGATCCTGGAAACCCTGAGCGCCCGGGGCAGCTGCTACTTCATGGCCCAGCGCTACCTGCCGGAGATCCGCGACGGCGACAAGCGCATCCTGCTGATCGACGGCAAGCCGGTGCCCTACGCCCTGGCGCGCATCCCCGCCGCCGGCGAGACCCGGGGCAACATCGCGGCTGGCGGCCGCGGCCAGGGCGTGCAGCTCAGCGACCGGGACCGCTGGATCTGCGCCCAAGTGGCCCCGGCCTTGGCGGAACGGGGACTGGTATTCGTCGGCCTCGACGTCATTGGCGACTACCTCACCGAAGTCAACGTCACCAGTCCCACCTGCGTCCGGGAACTGGACGCCCAGTACGGCATCAACATCGGCGCCACGTTCTTCGATGTCATCGAGCAGCGTGTTGGCCGCTAGCCCGACCCTTCGCTGTGCCGCGGTGGTGCTGGCGCTGGCGCTGCTGGCTGCCGGCTGCCAGCGGGCGCCTGAGCGCCACGACGCCCGGCTGCTGGTGTTCGGCACCCTGGTTGACATCACCCTGTACGGCCTGGCCCCGGAGCGCGCCCGCGCCGTGGTCGCCGACCTGGAGGAACACCTGCAGCGCTGGCACCGGCAGTGGCACCCCTGGGAGGGGGACGGCCTGGCCGCCGTCAACCGGCAGCTGGCCGAAGACGGCGAGGCGAGCGTTCCGGAGGCGCTGCGCCCGCTGGTGCGCCAGGCCCTGGAGCTCGCCCGGGACAGTGGCCATCGCTTCCACCCCGGGCTCGGCGCCCTGGTCCGGCTGTGGGGCTTCGAGGACGGCAGCAACCTGCCCCAGGCGCCGCCCGCGGAGGACGCCGTGGCGCAGGCCCTGGAAGCGCTCGGCGAGCCCGGCACGATCAGCCTGGAAGACGGCACCTTGACCGCAACCCGGGGGACGCGCCTGGATCTGGGGGCCTTCGCCAAGGGCTATGCCCTGGCCCGGCTGGCCGAGCGCCTCGCCGAACAGGGGGTGGACAACGCCATGGTCAACGCCGGCGGCGACCTGGTCGCCCTGGGCCGTCCCGGCGACCGGCTGTGGCGCATCGGCGTGCGCCACCCGGAAGCCGAGGGCCTGCTGGCCTCGGTGGAGATCGACGGCGGCGAGGCGGTGTTCACTTCCGGCAACTACGAGCGCAGCTTCAGCTTCGAGGGACGCCGCTACCACCACATCCTGGACCCCGCGAGCGGCTCTCCGGCGCGGGGCCTGACTTCAGTCACGGTGCTGGATGAGCAACCCGCCCGGGCGGATGCGGCAGCCACCGCACTGTTCGTCGCCGGCGCCGAGGACTGGCCGGCGGTAGCCGCCGGCCTGGGGCTCTCCCAGGTCATGGTGGTGCTTGAGGACGGCACCGTGGCGATCACTCCGGAACTGGCCGAGCGCGTCCGCTTCGAGGTGGAATCCGCCCCCAGACTGCGGGTACGGAGTCTGCCGTGATCAGCCGAACCGACGGCACCATCCTGGCCCTGGCCCTGCTGGGTGTGGTCGCAAGCTACGCCTGGCTGTGGCGGCCCGCCGGCGGCGCCGGCACCGAGGCCAGCCTGTGGGTCGCAGGCCGCGAAGAGGCCCGCCTGCCGCTGGACCGGGACCAGACGCGGCGGGTGGACGGGGCCCTGGGCACCAGCGTCATCGAGGTGCGCGACGGCCGGGTGCGGGTGGCCGCTTCCCCCGGCCCCCAGCAGATCTGCGTGCGGGCGGGCTGGCTGCAGCGCAGCGGCGAGAGCGCCATCTGCCTGCCGAACCAGGTGGTGGTGGAGGTCGAGGGAGACTCGCCGGCGCCGTTTGACTCGGTGAACTTCTGACGGCGGCGGCTGAGGACTGAGGACTGAGGACTGAGGACTGAGGACTGAGGACTGAGGACTGAG
>CAZAQB010000037.1:0-25873 GCA_964487155.1 uncultured Ectothiorhodospiraceae bacterium | reverse complement strand
AAGGTCAGTAACCGGCCAGCCCGGCTGCGAACCGGCCCAGCAGCAGCACCGCCAGGCCCAGCAGCACATGCCGGACGATGCGCCGGTAGGCGGCCGTTGGGATGCGCTCGCGCACCAGCATGCCGGCCGCCAGCGTGCACAGGCCCAGCAGCGCCAGCGGCGTGGTGGCCAGCACCACTGGGCCGGTGAGCAGCCCGGCGCCGGCAAACACGCCCATCTGAGAGAGCTTCCCCGCCATGAAACACAGGTTGAACACCTGCACCGAGGCCGTGCGCCCCAGGCCATATTCCAGGGCATAGATCACCAGCAGGGGCACCATCACATTGGTGGTGCCGGCGGCGAAGCCGGCCAGCACCCCGAACACCAGCATGCCGAGGCTGGGATGCTCCCGCAGCCAGGGCAGGCGGAAGTCCTGTCTGGAAGAGGCCCACAGGTAGAGCATCACCAGAGCTGCCAGCAGCAGCTCAAAGGGCGCGGGGTCGACGGCGACCAGCAGCCGGCTGCCGGCGACGCTGCCGGCCACAGCCCATAGGGCCAGGGGCCAGAAGCGGCCGATGCTCTGACTCCAGCCACCGCCCTGCAACAGGCTCGCCAGGTTGACGGCTACGGTGGGAAGCAGGGTCAGCAGGATGGCGCTGCGCACGTCGGTCATCAGCGCCAGCAACGGGGTCGCCACGAGCGGGAATCCAAGCCCGAGGGTGCCGTGCACCAGGCCGGCAACGGCCACGATGAATGCCGCCGCGGCGGCGGTCGTCAGGGTTGCGTCTTCCAGCACGGAGCGGCTCCGCCAGCGGGCCGGGAGCGCCATCATAGCGGCTCGCCCCCGGTCGCGCCGGCGGTGTGCCTCAGTGCATGTGGCCGGTGAGGCTCTGCACCAGGGATGGCCCGGCCATGGTCCAGACGCCGAGCCCCATGACCAGCACTCCGGCGCTGGTGCGCAGCCCCGGGCGGGCCAGCAGCGCTCGCATGTGGCCGGCAGCGGCGCCGGTGGCCACCATGGCGGGCAGGGTGCCCAGGCCAAAAGCCAGCATCACTGACGCTCCCTCGCTGGCGCCGCCGCTGGTCACCGCCGCCAGCAGCATGCCGTACACCAGGCCGCACGGCAGCCATCCCCAGAGCAGGCCCAGGGCCAGGGCGGCGGGCAGGTCGCGGCGCGGCAGCAACGGCCGGGCCAGGGGTGCAAGCTGCCGCCAGAAGCGGGCTCCCAGGGCCTCCACCGGCGCCAGCAGCCGCCAGCCGAAGGCGATCTGGGCGCCTACCGCCAGGATGACCAGCCCGGTGGCGAGGCGCAGCACACCCGCCCAGTCGGCGGTATTGAGGGCGTAGCCCAGTCCCAGACCGACGCTGCCGGCCAGGCCGCCGGCCAGCGCGTAGCTGGCCAGGCGCCCGCCGTTGTAGACCAGCAGCCGGCCCAGGGTGCGGCCGGTGCCGGCGCCGGGCAGGGCGCCGGCGGCGGCAATGCCGCCGCACATGGCAAGGCAGTGGCCGCTGCCCAGCAGGCCCGCCAGCAGGGCCGCCAGCAGGGTCTGAGGGTCGCCGCAGCTCACCTCGGGTCGTCGTCCCGTGGAGGCTGTCGCTCGGGGTCATCCCGGTGCTGGTCCTCCCGGGTGAGGATGCGCCAGGCGGGGCTGTCCAGGTCGTCGAACTGGCCGTTGCCGACCGCCCAGAAGAAGGCCGCCAGCGCGATGGCCACCAGCACCAGGCCCAGAGGAATCAGCACCAGGATGATGCTCATGGCGCTACTTCTCCGCTGCCTGCCGGCTGCACCGCCGGGGCCACGGTCGCCGAGGGCTCCCTGACCGGGCGGTTCAGGCGCAGGGCGTTGCCCACCACCAGCAGCGAGCTGGCCGACATGCCCAGCGCCGCCATCCACGGCTGCACCATGCCGAGCGCCGCCAGGGGCAGCGCGGTGGCATTGTAGAGCAGCGCCCAGGTCAGGTTCTGGCGGATCACTGCTCGGGTGCGCCGGCCCGCCTCGAAGGCCTCGGCGAGGCCTGCCAGGCGGCCGTGGAGGAGCACCATGTCGGCGCTTCCCTGGGCCAGGGCAGCGCCGGAACCAAGCGCCACGGACAGATCCGCCCCGGCCAGCACCGGGGCGTCGTTGATGCCGTCGCCCACCACGGCCACCCGCAGGCCCTGTGCCCTGAGTTCCCGAACCCGGGCCAGCTTGTCATCGGGGCTGAGCCCCGAGCGCCAGCGCCTGATCCCCAGGTTTTCCGCGACGGCGTGCACCGGTCCTTCGCCGTCGCCGCTTGCGATCTCCGCCTCCAGTCCGTGGCGGCGCAGACTGCTGAGCGCGGCGGCGGCATCAGGGCGCGGCGGGTCCACCAGCTCGAACCAGGCCAGCGTGCGCCCGCTGCTACCGAGAGCGACCCAGGTGCCGGCGCTGGACTCCGGCGCCGGTTCGGCGCTCGCCCAGCCGGGCCGGCCCAGGCGGTAACGACACCCGTTCACCTGCCCCTCCACGCCGTAGCCGGGTGTCTCAGTCACCTGCTCGGCGTCGGCCGCAGCGCCGCGCGCCGCCAGCGCCCTGGCCACCGGGTGGGCGGAATGGGCCTCCAGGGCGGCGGCGAGCGCCAGGCAGTGGTCGGCGCCCGAGGCCCCCGCCGGCACCACCCGGCGCAGGGTCAGGGCGCCGCTGGTGAGCGTGCCGGTCTTGTCCAGCAGAATGCGATCAATACAGGTCAGCGCTTCCAGGGCGCGCCCGCGAGTGACCAGCAGCCCGCGCCGGGCGAGCGCCGTGGTGGCGGTCACCAGGGCGGTGGGAGTGGCCAGGGACAGGGCGCAGGGGCAGGTGACCACCAGCACCGCCAGGGTGATCTCGAACGCCCGGGACGGGTCCACCTGCCACCACAGCAGGCCCACGGCGGCGGCCAGAACCAGCACCACCGCGACAAAGCCCGCGGCCACCCGGTCCGCCAGCCGGGCCAGCGGCGGGCGCTCGGCCTGGGCGCGGTGCAGCAGCCGGACGATGCCCGAGACCCGGGTCGCCTCGCCGAGCTGCTCCACCTCCAGATCCAGGGGGCCGCTGACGTTGACGCTGCCTGCCAGTACCGGATCGCCGGGCCCACGCTGGCACGGAGTCGACTCCCCGGTGAGCAGGGATTCGTCCAGCTCGCTGGTGCCCGCCAGCACCCGGGCGTCGGCGGGCACGACCTCGCCGGCGGCCACCCGGATCCGGTCGCCGGGGCGCAGTTCCTCCAGCGCAACCCGCACCGGTCCCTGCGGCCCCAGGCGGCGGACGCTGTCCGGCAGCATGTGGGCCAGGGTCTCGCTGGCCTCCGCGGCCCGATGGCGGGCGTTCATTTCCAGCAGCCGGGCGGTGGACAGGAAGAAGATGAACATGGTGGCGGAGTCGAAGTAGATCTCGCCGTGTCCGGTCAGGGTGTTCCAGGCGCTGGCGGCATAGGCCACCGATACCGCCAGGGCCACCGGCACGTCCATGCCCGGCCGACCGGCCCGCAGGTCCCGCCAGGCGCCGGCCAGGAACGGCCAGCCGGCGTAGAACACCACCGGGGTGGCCACCAGCAGGCTGACGATGCGCAGGAAGTCCCGGTACAGCGTCTCCATGGCGCCGCTGGGGTCCAGGTAGAAGGCGAACGCGAAGGTCATCACCTGCATCATGCCGAAGCCCGCCACGGCCAGGCGTTTCAGGGCGGACCTTCGCTCCGCCACCGCCGCCGGCAGGCGGGCACCGGCATCCAGCGGGTGGGGCTGGTAGCCGAGCTGGGCCAGCCGGCGCAGCAGCGCCGACAGGGGCTGGCGCTCGCTGTGCCAGCGCAGCAGGGCCCGTCCGGTGGCCGGATTGACCTGTACCGACTCCACCGACGGCTCGCGCTCCAGCACCTTCTCGATCAGCCAGCCACAGGCGGCGCAGCGCAGGCCCTCCACCGCCAGCCGTGCCTCGGCCTCGCCTCCGGGCAGGGGCCGGACGAAACGCTGCTGCCGATCTGGGTCGTCATACAGGCCCCAGGAGTCGTCGGCGGCCGGCTCGGGCCGATCCGAGGGTCCCCTGCGGTAGCGGTAGAAGTCCTGCAGCCCGCTGCCGGCGATGAGTGCCGCCACCGCCTCGCAGCCGGCGCAGCACACCGGCTGGGGCACGCCGTCGACGCTCACCGTGCGCAGCGCGCCTGCCGGCAGGGGCTCTCCGCAGTGGAAGCAGGCCTGTGGCAGGGGCGGCGGGGAAACGGGGCTCTGGGGGATCACGGACAACGGCTGGACTCCTGCGCGGGACGCCGCGCGGGCTGTCCCGGACGCGCCCGGCCGGCGGGCCCGGGGATGGTAAGCGGCTACCTGGCCGCGTCGCCTGCAGCCGGCGGCGGCGCCAGGGCCAGCTGATGGACGCCGGTTTCGAGCCGTCCCCGCAGCCGCCAGGTATTCCCGGGGGGCTCCACCAGGATCCGCCAGCGGGACTCGGCCAGGGCATCGAGCGGGGCGGTGAAGCGCCAGCCGCCCCGGTGGACGAGTTTCAGCTGCCGGTCGCGGCTGGCCCGGGTGGGGTGAATCAGTTCGAGCCGCAGCCGGCCCGGCGGCGCGCCCGGGGCCTCCAGTTGCAGTTGCGCCTGACCCGCCGACCGGTCCAGGGTCAGCTGGGCCCGGATTCCCAGCTGCCGGGTCGTGGCATCGCGCTGGTGATCCTCGGCATAAGTGAGACCCAGCCGGGCATAGTCGTTCACCACCAGGGCCGGCGGGTCACTGGTGGTGATCAGTATCACCGCCCAGAACACGATCGTGGAGGCCGGTGGCAGCATCAGCAGCCAGGGCCAGGGGTGTCGGTACCAGGGAGCGTCGGCAGCAGCCATGGCTTGCGGCCCTCAGCGACCCACCGGGGCGTGGAAGCGGGTATCTTCCTGCACCGACAGGCCCTCGGTGTCGGTGGCGCGCAGGGTCAGGACAATGTCGTGGCCGCCGCCGCGCAGTTCGGCGGAGGCGGTCGACAGCCGGGCGGGCACGCTGCGCACCTCCCCCGGTGCCACCTCGAAAGGCATCGCCAGGTCGGTCTCCACGCGCAGTTCGGGCAGGCCTGAGGCCTCGATCACGTAACTGTGGGCCTGGTTGTCCATGTTCATCACCTTGAGGGTGTAGCTGTTCTCGATGGTGCCGCCGGCGGTCTCCCGGTACAGGGCATTGCGGTCCGGGATGATGTTCAGGCGCAGCGGTTCGCGCAGCACCACCGCTCCCAGCAGGGCCCCCATCAGACCCAGCAACAGCAGGCCGTAGACGATGGTCCGGGGCCGCAGGACGTGGCTGCGGCCGTGCTTCAGGACATTCTCGGTGGTGTAGCGCACCAGGCCACGGGGGTAGCCCATGCGGTCCATCACCTGGTCGCAGGCGTCGATGCAGGCGCCGCAGGCGATGCACTCATACTGCAGGCCGTCCCGGATGTCGATGCCGGTGGGGCAGACCTGCACGCAGAGGGTGCAGTCGATGCAGTCGCCCAGGCCCAGTTCCCTGGGTTCAACCCCCCGCTTGCGCGGCCCTCGGGGCTCGCCGCGCTCCTCGTCGTAGGAGATGATCAGGGTGTCGCGATCGAACATGGCGCTCTGGAAGCGCGCATAGGGACACATGTACAGGCACACCTGCTCGCGCAGGAAGCCGGCGTTGCCGTAGGTAGCGAAGCCGTAGAAGATCAGCCAGAAGGTCTCCCAGGGCCCCAGGCTGAACTGCGCCAGCCGCGCGCCCAGTTCGGTGATGGGGGTGAAGAAGCCCACGAAGGTGAAGCCGGTCCAGGCAGCGAAGCTGACCCAGAGGAACTGCTTGGCGCCCTTGCGCAGCAGCTTCTCGCGGTTCCAGGGCCCCCGGTCCAGCTTCATGCGCCGCGCCCGGTCGCCCTCCGTCCAGCGCTCCATCCACAGGAACACCTCGGTCCACACGGTCTGGGGGCAGGCGTAGCCGCACCAGACCCGGCCGGCCAGGGAAGTGACCCAGAACAAGCCGATGGCGCAGATGATCAACAGCAGGGTCAGGTAGACGAAATCCTGGGGCCAGAAGACGATGCCGAACACGTGGAACTGCCGGGCCGGCAGGTCGAACAGTACGGCCTGGCGGCCGTCCCAGCGGACCCAGGGCAGCACGTAGAACAGCCCCAGCAGGAGGAACACCGCGTACTTGCGCAGGCTCTGGAAGCGCCCGGCGATGTCCCGCGGGTAGATCTTCTCCCGGGACTGGTACAGGGAGTCGAACACCTGCACCGAAGCCTCCCGGGCTCGCTTCTGGCTCGCGCCCCGGCGGCTGGTGGTGGGCTCCCGGTCGGTCTGGGCGTCGGCGCTCATTACGGGGACGGGCCTCCCGGGAGAGGCTCATCCGCCCGGTGGGGCGGGGTGCGGAACAGAAATACGCTCAGCAGGCTGGAGGCGGCGGTCACCGCCCAGAACATGAAAAAGCCGATGGTGTAGCCGGCCTGGCGGCTGATGTGCCAGTCCGGCAGGGTCTGGCTGCGCAGGGTCTCCGGGTCGATGTTGGCAAAGAACACCATGGTGGCGACGCCGGCCGTCAGGAACGACGGCCACAGCACCGACCCCAGCAGCCGCAGCCGCGAGCGTCCCCTGGGGCTGAACCGTTCCTCGGTCATCAACGGTTGCCGAGGCTGTAGACGTAGGCCGCCAACACGTGGGAGCGGTCCTCGCCGAGGCGCTCCTTCCAGGCCGGCATCTGGCCCTGGCGGCCGTTGTTGATGGTCTGCTTGATGCTGGCTATCGAGCTGCCGTAGATCCAGGCGTCATCGGTCAGATTGGGGGCGCCGATGGCCGTGTTGCCGGTGCCGTCCTGACCGTGGCAGGCGGCGCACACCTGCTGGAACTTCGCCTTGCCGGCCTCCGCCTGCTCCGCTGGCACGTCCCGACCGGTCAGGCTGAGCACATAGGCGGCCACTTGCGTAACGGCCTGATCGTCGCCCACCGCCGCCGCCATGGGGGGCATCATGCCCTGGCGGCCATTGACGATGGACGCCTTGATGGCCTCCGGAGAGCCTCCGTACTGCCAGGCATCGTCGGCCAGGTTGGGGAAGCCCCGGGCGCCGCGGGCATCGGCGCCGTGGCACACCGAGCAGTTGTTGGCATAGAGCCGGCCGCCGCTGGCCATGGCCTCGGAGTTCTGCGCCAGCTCGGGGATAGGGGTATTGGCGTACTCGGCGAAGATCGGCCCGTAACGGGCCTCGGCCGCCGCCACGTCCTCCTCCCAGGCCTTCACCTGGCTCCAGCCCAGCAGTCCGCCGAAGAACCCGGGCATCAGGATCAGGTAGACGAAGGCGAACACGATGGTGATGTAGAACAGGTACAGCCACCACTTGGGCATGGGCTTGTTGTATTCGGTGAGGTTGCCGTCCCAGACGTGGCCGGTGGTCTCGCCGAGGGGCGCCTCGCCGGGGCGGGGCTTGGCGGTCCAGCGGATCAGCCACCAGCACCCGAGCAGGTTCCCGACGGCGATGATGATGATGTACCAGTTCCAGATGCTGCTCATGACGAACGATCCCCGTTGTTCCGCTTGCGGTACTCCGCGCCGTCCTCCAGGGGCAGGCGCGAGGCGCGCTCAAAGCGCTGCTTGTTGCCTCGGCTGTAGGCCCACAACACGATTCCCAGGAACAGCACCATGAGAATCAGGGTGATGATGCCCACTACGGTTCCGTGCATGGCTCAGTCGTTCCAGCGCACGTTGGTGCCGAGTCCCTGCAGATAGGCGATTATCGCGTCCATCTCGGTCTTGCCCTCCACCGCGCCCGGCGCCTGCTCGATCTGCTCGTCGGTATACGGCACCCCCAGCACGTCCCGATGGGTGCGCATGCGTGAGCGCACCTGTTCGGGATCGAGCAGGTTGTCGGAGAACCAGGGGAAGGCCGGCATGTTGGACTCGGGCACCACGTCCCTGGGATTGATCAGGTGGACCCGGTGCCATTCATCGGAGTAGCGCCCGCCCACCCGGGCAAGGTCCGGGCCGGTGCGCTTGGAGCCCCACTGGAACGGGTGGTCGTAGACCGACTCGCCGGCCACCGAGTAGTGGCCGTAGCGCTCGGTCTCGGCGCGGAACGGCCGCACCTGCTGGGAGTGGCAGTTGTAGCAGCCCTCGCGCACGTAGACGTCGCGGCCGGCGAACTCCAGGGCGTCATAGGGCTCCACGCCCGGCGCCGCCTCGGTGGTCTGGCTGGCGAAGAACAGCGGTACAATCTGTGCCAGCCCGCCGAAGCTGATGGCCACGGCGATGAGTACGCCCATCAGGCCGATATTCTTTTCTACGACTTCATGAGACATGGATCGCTCTCCCCTCTCAGGCGGTCTCTGGGGCCGCGGCGGGCACCCGGGCGGCGGCGGGGCGGATGGTCATCCACATGTTCCAGGCCATGATCAGCATGCCGGTGAGGAACAGGATCCCGCCCAGCAGCCGTACCGCGTAGTAAGGGTAGGTGGCGATGATGGACTCGATGAAGGTGTAGGTGAGGGTGCCGTCCTCGTTGGTAGCCCGCCACATCAGGCCCTGCATCACCCCGGAGACCCACATGGCGGCGATGTAGAGCACCACGCCGATGGTGGCGATCCAGAAGTGAACGTTGATCGCCTTGGTGCTATAGAGGTTGCGCCCCCAGAGCATGGGTACCAGCGCGTAGATGGCGCCGATGGAGATGAAGGCCACCCAGCCCAGGGCGCCGGAATGCACGTGGCCGATGGTCCAGTCGGTGTAGTGGGAGAGGGCGTTGACGGTGCGGATGGCCATCATCGGCCCCTCGAAAGTGGACATGCCGTAGAACGACAGAGAGACCACCAGGAAGCGCAGGATCGGATCGTCCCGCAGCTTATGCCAGGCGCCCGACAGGGTCATGATGCCGTTGATCATGCCGCCCCAGGAGGGCGCCAGCAGCACCAGGGAGAAGGTCATCCCCAGGGACTGGGTCCACTCCGGCAGGCCGGTCCAGAGCAGGTGATGGGGCCCCGCCCACATGTAGATGGCGATCAGCGCCCAGAAGTGCACGATGGACAGCCGGTAGGAGTAGATCGGCCGGTCCGCCACCTTGGGCACGAAGTAGTACATCATGCCCAGGAAGCCGGCGGTGAGGAAGAATCCGACCGCGTTGTGGCCGTACCACCACTGCACCATGGCGTCCACCGCCCCCGCGTACAGGGGGTAGGACTTGGTGAGCGAAACCGGCACCGCCATGCTGTTGACGATGTGCAGCACCGCCACGGTGATAATGAAGGCGCCATAGAACCAGTTGGCCACGTAGATATGTCTTTCGCGGCGCCTGGCGATGGTGCCGAAGAACACCACGGCGTAGCTCACCCAGACTACGGCGATGAGGATGTCGATGGGCCACTCCAACTCGGCGTACTCCTTGCTCTGGGTGATGCCGAGCGGCAGCGTGATGGCGGCCAGCACGATCACCAGCTGCCAGCCCCAGAAGGTAAAGCTGGCCAGCTTGCCGCCGAACAGCGGCACCCCGCAGGTGCGCTGCACCACATGGTAGGAGGTGGCGAACAGGGCGCAGCCGCCGAAGGCGAAGATCACGGCGTTGGTGTGCAGGGGCCGCAGGCGGCTGAATGTGAGCCAGGACAGGTCGAAGTTGAGCGCCGGCCACAGCAGCTGGGCGGCGATGAATACGCCCACCGCCATGCCGACGACGCCCCAGACCACGGTCATCACGGCGAACTGCCGGACTACCTTGTCGTTATATGCAGGTGTGGTTGCCGTTGCCGTTGCCATTGTTGATCGTCGTCTCCCTATGCCCCAAGCAGAATGCCATAGCCGCCGGGCGGCGCCCCCGGCCCGGCTGCGACATGCTGGTCGCATTTTCCGAGGGCTTCCCCGGGGGGTGCTTGATTTGAATCAATACAGCCGGGGGGCTCCGGGTGGTCCCCGGTGATAACTCCCCGGCGGCTTTCAGCCTACCAGAACCTCCCCCATGCCCGGGGATGCATGTTGGCACCGCCCGTCGGTATGATGCCGTCTCTGCGGTGGCCGTCCCCGGCTGCCGGCGACATGGCCTGACCAGAGGCGGGAGAGATCATGATGGCGTTGCGCGCGGCGGTTCTGGCAGTGCTGCTGGGTCTGGCCCTGGGGCCGGTCCATGCCACTGAGGTGGAGTTCGATCTCAGTGACGATTCCGCGCGGCTGGCCGGCGCCCACCAGATCACCGATACCGGACTGGAACTGGACGCCAGCTGGCTGCACCACGAGGACGACGGCGACGTGGCCGGTATCGGCGCCCACCTGGTGGACAACCCGCTGCCGGGCCGCGGCACTCTGCGGGCCGGCGTCGGCGGCCGCCTCTATTTCGTCGAGCAGGATGGCCGCCGGGACGACGGCCAGGCCTTCGCCCTGGGCGGCAAGGCGCGCTACACCTGGCCCACGTTCAATCGCGTGGGTATCGCCGGCCACTTCTACTTCGCCCCGGACGTGACCGCCTTCGGCGACCTGGACAGCTACCTGGAGTTCATGGTGCGGGCCGAGTACCTGGTGCTGCGCAATGCCGGCGCCTACCTGGGCTTCCGCACCGTGCGGGTGGGAGAGGAGCGCAATGATGACACCCGGAGCTTCGACTCGGGCCCGGTGCTGGGCATCCGCATTCGTTTCTAGCGTTCTGCTGGCCCTGCCGGTTACTGCCCATGGGGCGGTGGCCTTCATCTACCACCACTTCGGCCAGCCGGACCTCCCCTCCACCAACGTCCGGGTAGAGCAGTTCGAGGCCCAGCTGGACCACCTGGAGGAAGCCGGCTACCAGGTGTGGAGCCTGGGGCGGGTGGTGGCCGCTGTCACGGCCGGGGAGGCGCTGCCGGAGCGGGTGGTGAGCCTCACTGCCGATGACGCCTACCGCTCGGTCTACGAGGTGGCCTGGCCGCGGCTGCGCGAGCGGAACTGGCCCCTGACCGTGTTCGTGCCCACCGACCCGGTGGACGACGGCGTCGCCGCCTACATGAGCTGGGAGCAGATGCGGGAACTGGCCGCCCAGGGGGTGGAGTTCGCAAACCACTCCGCCAGCCACGACCACCTGCTGCGCCGGCCTGGGGAGAGCGAGGCTCAATGGCGCGGGCGGGTGCGCGCCGACCTGGAGCGGGCCGAGCGACGGCTGCAGGCGGAACTGGGGGCGGAGGCTCTCGCCAGCCCCCGGCTGCTGGCCTACCCCTTTGGTGAATTCAGCGCGGAACTGGCGGCCCTGGCTCGCGAGCTCGGCTATGTGGGCGCGGGCCAGCAGTCGGGCGCCGTTGGCTCGGGTGTCGACCTGCGAGCCCTGCCGCGCTACCCGGTGAACGAGCGCTACGGGGACCTGGACTCGTTCCGGGTCAAGGCCGCCAGCCTCCCCCTGCCGGTGGTGGCAGCCCGGCCCTGGGATCCGGTGCGCCGCGATGGCCAGGCCCCTGCCCTGGAACTTGAACTGGGCCCAGGACCGGCGGACCTGGCCCACCTGGCCTGTTACTGGGGCGGTGAGCGGCTGGCCCTGGAGCGCCTCGGCGAGCGGGCGTTCCGCATCGCTGCCGCCGGTGCCTTAGAGGGCCGGCGCGGGCGCTACAACTGCACTGCCCCCGGCCCGGACGGTCGCTACTTCTGGTACAGCCACCTGTGGATCGACCCGTCGCGGCGTGAGTGACCGCCGCCGGCCCGCTTCAGGGCGATTCGGATGCGCCGGTCTGGCGCGGCATCAGGTCCGGCCGGGACAGCCCCTGGGCGATGCGGCCCAGCGCCTCCACCGCCAAGGGGTCCCCTGCGTTGGCGGCCCGCCGGATCCAGGTCATGGCGCGGTCCAGATCCTCGACGACTCCGTGGCCGTTGTAGAGCATGTAGCCGATGGCGTACTGGGCGCGGGCATCGCCATCCCGGGCCGCCGCCTCAAGCAGCGGCAGCGCCGCACCGTAGCGTTCCTCCAGGAAGGCCTGGCGGGCCTCGGCCATGGAGGCCTCGGATTCACGGCTGCCCATGCTGGCGCAGCCGGGGAGCAGCAGGACGGCCAGCAGAGCGACGGGGAGCACTCGGGTCACGGGATACTCTCTTCGGTTGGGGCCCGCTTGCGGGCCAGGGTCAGCCCGTCGGCTACCGGCAGGGGGCTGAGATCCACCCGGGGGTCGTCCCGCAGCTTGCGGTTCAGCGTGCGCAATGCCCGGGTGTCGGCATCGTCATCGCCGCCGGGCCGGGCCACCGACCCTCCCCAGAGGGTGTTGTCCAGCACCACCAGCCCGCCGGTGCGCAGCAGTTGCAGGCTGCGTTCGTAGTAGCCGTCGTAGCCGGTCTTGTCGGCGTCGATGAAGGCGAGATCGTAACGACCCGCGTCACCTGAATCCAGCAGGGCGTCCAGGGTGTCCATGGCCGGCCCGAGGCGCAGCTCGATGCGGTCCTCGACGCCAGCCGCCTGCCAGTAGTGCCGGGCGATGTCGGTCCAGGTGCGGCTCAGGTCGCAGGCCAGCAGCCGGCCCTCCGGCCCCATGGCCTGGGCCATGGCGAGCGCACTGTAACCGGTGAAGGTGCCCACCTCGAGTACCCGGCGCGCCCCCAGCAGGCCCACCAGCAGGGCCAGCAGCGCCCCCTGTTCCGGCGCGATCTGCATGGCGGCCTGGGGCAGCCGTGCGGTCTCACGGCGCAGTCTCGACAGCAGCGGGGATTCCCGCAGGCATTCGCTTTCCAGGTAGGCGCGCAGATACGCGGGGAGGTGCTGGGTGTGGCTGCTCACATGCCCTCCGCGACCCGGCAACTTGTGACGCCCACTACAGTTCCTCCCGCGAGCCGGTTTCTATACTAAATTCCAGCGTGGTACCACCATACAACGAAATCATGATTGCTCCACCGGGGACGGGCCAATGGTGCGGGATCAGCTTGACGGGAACGGCAATGAGCTCTGGGGCGGGGTGCGGGACGAGGCGGGCTGCCTGCGGGTGCTCCAGCTCACCGACATCCATCTGTTCGGCGACTCCCGCAGCCGGCTGGTGGGGGTGGATACCGAGGCGTCCTTCGCCGACGTCATGGACGGAGTGCTGAGCCGATGCTGGCCCGTGGACCTCATCCTGCTGACCGGCGATATCGTCCATGACGGTTCGGAACGGGGCTATCGGCGGCTCAAGTGCCAGTTCGAGGATTTGGCGGTTCGTACCCTGGTGATCCCCGGCAACCACGACGACCCGGAGGTGATGCGCCGGGTATTCTCCAAGGGGCGCGTGACCTGTTCCGGCAACGCGGTGCTGGGCAACTGGCAGTTCGTGATGCTGGATTCCTGCGTGCCCGGCCAGGCCGGCGGGCGGCTGTCCGAGCGCCAGCTGGGCCTGATGGAGCGCTACCTCGGCGCCCATCCCGACTCCCACGCGCTGGTCTGTGTGCACCATCAGCCGGTGCCGGTGGGGTCCTACTGGATCGACCGCATCGGTATCGAGAACGCCGACCAGTTCCTGGCGGTGCTGGATCGCCACGACAACGTGCGGGGTGTGCTCTGGGGGCACGTGCACCAGCGCTTCGAGCAGCAGCGCCGGGGCGTGCGGCTGATGTCCACGCCGTCGACCTCGGTGCAGTTCCGCCCCGGCAGCGACGATTTCGAGGTGGATGGCGCCGCGCCGGGCTATCGCTGGCTGAAGCTCTACCCCGACGGGCGCATCGTCAGCGAGGTGCAGCGGCTGGACGCCCACCGCGAGGGACTCGACCTGGAGTGCAGCGGATATCGCTAGCAGCCCGTCGCCGAGCCGGTTGGCCCCGCCACGCACACACCGGCGTTCGCGCAAGCCGGCGAATCTTCTACTCAACGGTGGGCTTGCTACCGAGCCGAGGCGATTCGGCGAGGTAGGCGGGCCAGCCGCGCCGCAGCCGGCCAGGCCGGGGCGGGTTTTCGCAACGGCCGCCCATGGGCTGGCCGGGGGTTAGCACATGGGACTGTTTCACGGCCCTGACGGCGACGCCGCCGAGATCGCCCGGCTCCAGACGGAACTGGAGAAGACCAACCGGCGCCTTGAGGAGGTGGCCGCCTACTACCGGGGCGAGCTTGAATCCGCGCGCCGCCGGGTGGAAGGCGAGTCGCTGCGCAGCCAGGCCGCCGAGGTGGCGCGGCGCAAGCGCGCCGAGGAACAGGTCGCCTACCTGAAGGGGGAGCTGGAAGCCGCCCGCTCCGAGGCCGAGAACGCCAATCGACGCCACCAGGAACTGCTGCAGGGCCTCCAGGAGCTGGAGCAGCAGTCCGAGCGCCAGACCAAGGTCGAGGTGGACCGTTTTCGCGAGGCGGCCAAGGCGGCCTGGCGCACTGCGGAGGACGAGGTGGCCCGGCTGGATCAGGAACTCCACGCCCTGCAGCGCCAGGTGGAACGCCATCGCGAGGAGCGCCACCAGCTGGAGCGCAACCTGGAACAGCAGGAAGAGAACCGCCTGGTGCTGCTGGCCGATCACCAGCGCGCCGTAGCCAGGCTCAAGTGGGCCCTGAAGCAGTCCGAGGAGCGTCGCCACCGGGTGGAGGCCGACCTGGAGGGGCTGCGCGAGCAGGGTCAGCCGGACGCCGGGCGCGAGCCTGCCGAGGCCACGAAGGCCGCGCGCCCGGCCCCGGATGCGGGGGAGGGCTCCGGCTTCTTCGCCAAGCGACGCGGCGGGGCCTACGGGGCCGGCAATCCGGTGGAAGTGGACGGCCTCGACCGGGTCAAGGTCAGTGCCGAGGGAAGCGGCGGCAACCAGGATGGTGCCGACTGGAATGGCCTGTCCATCGCGGGGGGCGACGATCTCTCCGATGAATTCCTGCTGATGTCGGCGGACGAGTCCTTGCGCACCGGCAGCGCCACCGCGCCGGGGGCAGCGCCCGCTGGCGGCGGACCAGCCGGCCCCGGCCCGGCCCCGCCCCGGCGCGCCGAGGCGAAGCCGGCGCAGGTCGAGGAGGTCACCGACGAAGAGGCGGAGACTCTCATCATGGAGCTCAACGTCGACGAGCGCATGGACCGCTTCGGGGTCGATCAACCCCGATACAGCCGCCCGAGCCTGGTGGCACCCGAGGCGGAGGGTTACCGCGGCTACTGGAAGTGGGCGGCCGGCGTGGCCGCGGTCGCGGTGCTCGGCGTGGCGGCCGCCTGGTTCATCTGATGAAGGTGGCTGCAAATCGTACGGGCGTTGTCGCCGGCCGTGAGGCTGAGCGCAGCCCGCCCTAGGGCACGTTGCGGAGAAACGTGCCCTAGGGCGGCAGGGTGGGGGCTGTGGCCTGGGTACGGCAGAGGGTCGGGGATGGCGCACTTGGCATTCGCAAGCCCGGCTCCTGATCGGCCCGAGGGTGGGCCTCCCACAGGGGGTTCGGCCCGGCGCCCTCGCCGCGATTCTTCATCCGGCTGAGACAGCGGCATAATTAGGTACAGTTTCGTAAACACGCCCGGAGGTGCCGGCTGCCCGGCAGGCCTGACCTTTACCCATAAGTCGGCTGGCGTCACCGCGAGGCGCGTAGGTCGGTTGCTCCCGGCAACCGACAGGCGGCCGGGCCATAGCCACCGTGGGCGAATATGTCGGCTGCCATGAGCAGCCGACCTACCGCACGGCTCACCACCCCGGCAGAGCACCGGGGGCAGGCTCTCCAGCGAGGTTGTGTGACAAGGTCAGCCGGCAGGCGAACCCAGGGCCCCACGATTCCAGCCCATCAACCGGCCTTCAGATTTCGATCATCTCGAAATCCGCCTTGCCGGCGCCGCACTCGGGGCAGGTGAAGTCGGCGGGGATGTCTTCCCAGCGCGTGCCGGGCGCGATGCCCGCGTCGGGTAGACCGTTCTCCTCTTCGTAGATCCAGCCACACACCACGCACATGTAGGCCTTGTACTCCATCGCTCCCCACCGTCTTCCGGCTCCCATGCAGGGCCGCTACTCTACCGGCGGCACGGGTCCCGGAAAAGCCTGTGGAGAGACATGAGCCGATACCCTCGAATCCGCGGCGTCTACGCCGTCACCGGTGTCCTGCAGGGCGAGGCGCTGCTGGAAGCGGTCGCCGCCGCCCTGCGCGGCGGGGTGGCCGTTGTGCAGTACCGCGACAAGGGCACGGACCCCGTGCGTCGCCTGGCCGAGGCCCGATTCATGGCCGCCGCGTGCAGGGACTACGGCGCGCTGTTCATCGTCAACGACGACCTGGATCTGGCCCGGGACGCCGGTGCCGACGGAGTCCACCTGGGGCGGGATGACGCCGACCTAGCCACTGCCCGCCGCCGCCTGGGGGCAGCGGCGCTGGTCGGAGTGTCCTGTTACGACTCCCTGCAGCGCGCCCGGGATGCCCAGGCCGCCGGCGCCGGCTACCTGGCTTTCGGCAGCGTGTTTGCCTCCGGCACCAAGCCCGGGGCGCCGCGGGCACCCCTGGAGCTGTTCCGGCAGGCCCGCGAGCAGCTGCAGTTGCCTCTGGTGGGCATCGGCGGTATCCGCGCCGACAATGCGGCCCTGGTGATGGGGGCGGGTGCCGACGCCGTGGCCGTAGTGGACGCCCTGTTCGGCGCCGGCGACGTGGAGGCTGCCGCCCGGCGCCTGAGTGCCACCGTCGCCGCGGTTTGACCTTGCCGGCCGGAAGGCCCAAAGATAGATTCCGTTGCCGGGGCCCCGCCCCCGCCGCCGCGTGTCGCGCTCTGGCGCGGCGAGCGCCAGTGACCCGATCACCACACCAGGGGAGTATCCATGTCGCGATCCGAGCAACTGTTCGCAGAGGCCCAGCAACACCTGGTGGGAGGCGTGAACTCCGCCGTGCGCGCCTTCAAGGCGGTGGGCGGCAGCCCGGTGTTCATCCGCCGGGGCGAGGGCGCGTACCTGGTGGACGCGGACGACCGGCGGCTGGTGGACTATGTGCTCTCCTTCGGGCCGCTGGCCGTTGGCCACGCCCACCCGGCGGTGGTGGCGGCCATCCACGAAGCGGTGGACCGGGGCAGCAGTTTCGGGGCACCCACCGAGGCGGAGACCCGCCTCGCCCGCCGGGTGAAGGAACTGGTGCCGTCCATCGAGTTGCTGCGGCTGGTTAGCTCGGGTACCGAGGCCACCATGAGCGCCATCCGCCTGGCCCGGGGTGCCACCGGGCGCGACCGCATCATCAAGTTCCGGGGCTGTTATCACGGCCATGTGGACAGCCTGCTGGTGGATGCCGGCTCCGGCGCGCTGACCCTCGGGATCCCCGGCTCGCCGGGGGTGCCCCAGGCGGTGGTGCAGGACACCCTGACGTTGCCCTACAACGACCTCCAGGCGGTGGAACAGGCCTTCCAGAGCTACGGCCCGGAGGTGGCGGCGGTGATGGTGGAGCCGGTGGCCGGCAACATGAACTGCGTGCTGCCGGAGGCAGGCTTCCTGGAGGGCCTGCGCGCGCTGTGCGACCGGCATGGGGCGCTGCTGGTGTTCGACGAGGTGATGACCGGCTTCCGCGTCTCCCTGGGATGCGCCCAGGGCCACTACGGCGTCACCCCGGATCTCACCTGCCTCGGCAAGGTGATCGGCGGTGGCATGCCGGTGGGGGCCCTCGGCGGCCGGCGGGAACTCATGGAGCAGCTGGCCCCGGCCGGTCCCGTGTATCAGGCCGGCACCCTGTCGGGCAATCCGGTGGCGATGGCAGCCGGTTACGCCACGCTGGAGGTGCTGACCCGTCCGGGGGCGTTCGAGGCCGCCGAGGCGGCGGCCCGGGCCCTGACCGAGGGCATGCAGCAGCGCGCCGACGCGGCGGGGATCGAATTCACCACCAACCAGGCCGGCACCATGTTCGGCCTGTTCTTCACCGCCGACGCCCCGGTGCGCCGTTTCGAGCAGGTGGCCGCAGCGGATACCGAGCGATTCGGCCGCTTCTTCCACGGCATGCTGGAGGAGGGCGTGTACTTGGCACCATCCGCCTTCGAGGCCGGCTTCGTATCCACCGCCCATGACGCCGCGGCGATGGAACAGACGCTGGATGCGGCGGAGAAGGTGTTCGGCCGGTTGGCGGCCTCCTGAGGGGCATGCCGGCGGGGCTTATGGGCAGATAAATTCAGCCGCGAAATGCACGCGAGATGGACACGACATAGGGAGAGATCATTCTCGCTGACCAGAGGCACCGCACGGCTGCAGCGGCGAATCCCCTTGCCCGGTTTGGCGCCTGACGATCCGCCGGCGGACGTCCGTGCCCCGGCGCCCGCGGACACCCGACCCATTTGCGTCTATCTCGCGTGCATTTCGCGGCTAAACAAGCGCACGCGGCATCTCACCTCGCGAGGGATCAACCATCGCCGCCCTCGTCATTCGCCGGGCGCCGTGAAGGGTCCAGTTCGTCCAGGGACTCATCCTCCAGGCGCGGCCCGGGGATGTGGTGGGCGGCACTGAGCCAGTCCCCCAGGTCCAGCAGCCGACAGCGCTGGGAGCAGAATGGCCGATGGGTGGAGGCCTCGGACCACTGCACCGGGCGGCCGCAGCTGGGACAGGCGACCTTCCGGACCATGTCAGATGGCGCAGCGTTCCAGCAGGAAATCCACGTCTTCCTGGCTCTGGCGCGGCCGGCTGTCCATGTCGTCCTGGCGCATGAAGCGCAGCGTGACGAAATGCCGCGTGCCGCTGATCTCCGGGAAGTAGGCGGTGTCCGCCGGCAGCAGCACCCGCAACAGCTGGTAGGGCTGGTTGCGGTCCAGGCTTGCCTGGTAGATGCCGGACGGCGCGCTCTCGCGCCGGGGGTGGGCGCTGTCCCGCAGGAACCACAGCAGCAGATCGGTGGCCTCGCGAATCGGTCCGTAGTCGGCGAACAGATCCTGCAGCTGCCGCCGGCGCTGAGCGGCGGGCTGCTGCAGCCAGTGATGGTAGCCCGGCAGGTCGAAGGCGCAGGTCCCGCCGATGATGCCCAGGCGCTGGCTCACTGCGGCCAGCAGTTCGTTGTCCCGCAACCGTGCTCCCAGCAGCGGGCCGGCGTTCCGGAATCGCTCAGTGAGGGCGCGGCACTCGGCCAGGGCTTGCGCCAGCCGGGAGGCGTCCACCCCGGGGGACTCTTCCAGCCCCTCCAGCAGCCCGGTGACCCGGTCCAGTTCCTTCTGGACTTCCTTGCGCAGGTCGCCGCGGCTCAGCAGCCCCATGACGTCGATCAGGGCATTGACCCCGGCCCGGCTGTGCCATGGGCTGTCGCCGGAGAAGCCGAATTCGCCCTGGGCGAACAGGAACTCCAGGCGCAGCAGGGTCCGCACCCGCTCGTTGAGAGGATGCTCGAAGACCGTGCAGTCCTGGAGGGGGGCGCTGTCGTTCATCAAACCCCTGGGTCGGGCCAATGTCGCCCCATTCTCTCCCAGGCTGGCGAGGACGCCAAATGGCCTCATGGGGACGCCTGCCGCGCCAGCTCAAGGTAGTGTCGATGCAGGGCCTCGACGGCCTGGTCCAGATCCTCAAGGCTGCCGGAGTTCTCGATCACGTCATCGGCGGCCGCCAGGCGCCGGGCCCGGCTGGCCTGGGCGGCGATCATGGCCTCCGCCATGGCCTGGTCCACGGCATCCCGCCGGCGCAGCCGGCGCAGCTGCTCGTCCTGGGGCAGGTCCACCACCAGGATCCGGTCCACCAGGGCGTCCATGCCGCTCTCCAGCAGCAACGGCACCACCAGGACCACGTAGGGGCTGGTGGCGGCCCGTGCCTGGCGCAGGGCCTCATCCCGGATCAGGGGGTGCAGCAGCTGCTCCAGCCGACGGCGTGCCGCGGCATCCTCGAACACCCGCTGCCTCAGCCGGCCGCGGTTCAGGCGGCCCTCGGCACCCAGGATGGCCGGGCCGAACTCGTCCACCAGCGCGGCCAGCCCGGGGGTCTCCGGCGCCACCACCTGGCGGGAGATCTGATCGGTGTCCACAACGGTGATGCCGCGCCGGGCGAAGGCCTCCGCCGCGGCGCTCTTGCCACTGGCCACCCCGCCGGTGAGACCCACCAGTCGCAGCACGGGCTAGTCCAGGCCGGAGTACGCCAGATAGGCACCCAGCAGGTCGCCGCCCCACAGCAGGCCGATCCAGCCCGCGGCCGCCAGATAGGGACCGAACGGGATCTGGTAGTCGCGGCCGCGGCCGAGGGTGGCAATCAGCACCACGCCCGCCACGCTGCCGACCACCGAGGCCAGCAGGATCACCACCGGCAGGCCCTGCCAGCCCACCCAGGCGCCGATGGCCGCCAGCAGCTTGAAATCGCCGTAGCCCATGCCCTCCTTGCCGGTCGCCAGCCGGAACACCTGAAACACCAGCCACAGCACCCCGTAGCCGGCCGCGGCGCCGAGGATGGCCGTGGCCGGCGGCACGAAGGTAGCGTTGACGCTGACCAGCAGCCCCAGCCACATCAGCGGCAGGGTGATGCTGTCGGGCAGCAGGCGGTGATCCAGGTCGATGGCCGACGCCGCCACCAGGGCCCAGGTGAACAGCAGCGCGGCGGCCGCCTGCAGGCTGAAGCCGAACTCCAGCACCACCACCAGGGACAGCAGCGCGGTGATGGCTTCCACGGTGGGATAGCGCGGCGAGATCCGCGTGCCGCAACCGGCGCAGCGGCCCCGCAGCAGCAGGTAACTCAGCAGGGGGATGTTCTCCCGGGCCCGCACCGGCCGCCGGCAGGCCGGGCAGTGGGAGCCGGGTCGCAGCAGGTCGAACGGCTCGGCGGCGGCGCTTACCGACTCATCCGCCGGGGTGTCCAGCACTTCCTGGCACTCCTGGCGCCAGGCCCGCTCCATCATCAGCGGCAGCCGGTGGGCCACCACATTGAGGAAGCTGCCCACCAGGGCGCCCAGCAGCAGGCCGGCCACGGCCAGCGCGCCGGGGACGGCGTCAATCACGGCAGCCCATTCCGCCACCGCAGATCAGACCACCGCACCGAGCTTGAAGATGGGCAGGTACATGGCCACCACCAGGCCACCCACCAGCACGCCCAGGATCGCCATGATCAGCGGCTCCAGCAGGCTGCTGAGGCTGTCCACGGCGTTGTCCACCTCTTCTTCGTAGAAATCCGCGACCTTGCTCAGCATGGTGTCCAGCGAGCCGGCCTCCTCGCCGATGGCCACCATCTGCACCACCATGTGGGGGAACAGGCGGCTGCGCTCCACCGCCCACTGCAACTGCTGGCCGGCGGCGACCTCGTCGCGCATGTCCAGCACGGCATTGCCGTAGACCACGTTGCCGGTGGCCCCCGACACCGACTGGAGCGCCTCCACCAGCGGCACGCCGGCGGCGAACATGGTGGCGAGGGTGCGGGAGAAGCGGGCGATGGCCGCCTTGCGCAGGATGTCTCCCACTACCGGGATGCGCAGCGACAGCCGGTCAAGAGCGTGGGCGAATTTCAGCGAGCGTTTCTTGGCCTGGGCGAACCCCACCACGGCCAGGATCAGGCCTCCGAACACGGCCCACCAGTAGGCCTGCATGAACTCCGAGAGGTTGATCACCATCCGCGTGAAGGCCGGCAGGTCGGCGCCGAAGCCCTGGAACAGTTCCTCGAACTGGGGCACCACGAACAGCAGCAGAATGGCGGTGACGATGAAGGCCACCACCAGCACCGCCGTCGGGTAGAACAGCGCCTTCTTGATCTTCTTCTTGAGGGACTCGGTCTTTTCCTTGTAGGTGGCGATCTTGTCGAGGAGGGTGTCCAGTACACCCGCCGCCTCGCCGGCGTTCACCAGGTTGCAGACCAGTTCGTCGAAGTGCAGCGGGTGCTTTCCCAGGGCATCCGACAGGGAGGTGCCGGATTCCACGTCGTCCTTGATGCTGGTGACCAGCTTGCGCATGTTGGGGTTTTCATGGCCCCGGCCGATGATCTCCATGGCCTGCACCAGGGGCACCCCGGAGTTGATCATGGTGGACAGCTGGCGGGTGAAGATGGCGATGTCGCCGGGGGCGATGCGCTTGCCGCGCTTGGCCGCGCTGCCGAACAGCGACGACTTGCGCCGGATCTTCTGGGCTGCAATGCCCTGCTGGCGCAGTTGCACGCGCAATGCCGTGGGCGTCTCCGCCTGGCTGTCGCCGCGCACCTTGCGCCCGGACTTGTCCACGCCCTCCCAGGTGAAGGTGTTGATCTTCAGTGCTTTTTGCTGTGCCATGGGCTGATTTCGACTAATCCACAGTGACTCGGTTGAGTTCGTCCAGCCCGATCACCCCCTGGGCCACCTTGCGCAGTCCCGACTGGCGCAGGTTGGCGACGCCCTCTTTCTGGGCCTGTTCTTCAAGCTGCATGGCGTTGCCGCCCTCCAGGATGATCCGCCCCATCGCCTCGGAGACCGGCATCACCTGGTAGATGCCCACCCGGCCCTTGTAGCCGTCCACGCACTGGTCGCAGCCCTTGGGCCCGTAGATGGTCAGCTCGGGGATCTGCTCCTCGGTGAAGCCCAGTTGCAGCAGTGCCTCGTGGGGGATTTCCTGGGGCTCCTTGCAGTGCTTGCACAGGCGGCGCGCCAGGCGCTGGGCGATGATCAGGTTGACGCTGGAGGCGATGTTGTAGACCGGCACCCCCATGTTGGCCAGCCGGGTCAGGGTCTGGGGGGCGTCGTTGGTGTGCAGGGTGGAGAGCACCAGGTGGCCGGTCTGGGCTGCCTTGATGGCGATCTCGGCGGTCTCCAGGTCACGCACCTCACCCACCATGATGATGTCGGGATCCTGGCGCAGGAACGAGCGCAGCGCGCCGGCGAAGGTCAGCCCCGCCTTGATGTTCACATTGACCTGGTTGATGCCCGGGACGTTGATTTCCACCGGATCCTCGACGGTGGAGATGTTGCGGTCCTGGGTGTTGAGGATGTTGAGCGCGGTGTACAGCGACACCGTCTTGCCGCTGCCGGTGGGGCCGGTGACCAGCACCATGCCGTAGGGCTTGTTGATGTAGTGGAGAAAACGTTCTTTCTGCTCCGGCTCGTAGCCCAGGTGGTCGATGCCCATCTGGGCGCTGCTGGGGTCGAGGATACGCAGCACGATCTTCTCGCCGAACAGGGTCGGGCAGGTGCTGACGCGGAACTCGATCGCCCGGCGCTTGCTGATGTTCATCTTGATGCGCCCGTCCTGGGGCACCCGGCGCTCGGCGATGTCCAGCCGCGCCATGACCTTGAGGCGGGCGGACAGGCGTGGTGCCAGGCTCACCGGCGGGGCCGCCACCTCCTTCAACACGCCGTCGATGCGAAAACGCAGCCGGTAGTTGCGCTCGTAGGGCTCGAAGTGGACGTCCGAGGCGCCCCGGTTGATGGCATCCAGCAGCGCCTTGTTGATGAATCGCACCACCGGTGCGTCATCCACCTCACTCTCGGAGACGTCCCCCCGGTCTTCCGGTTCGCCGCCGGTGACGTCCAGGTTCTCCAGGTCCTCGTCCAGGTCCATGTCGGCGAGGCCGCTCTCGGCGCTGTCCAGAGCGGTCTCGATGGCCCGGTTGAGCTTGTCCTCCTCCGCCAGCACCGGGTCGGTGATCAGGCCGGTGTGGAACTTGATCTCGTCCAGGGCGTCGAGGTTGGTGGGGTCGGCCACCGCCACGAACAGCCGCTTGCCGCGCCGCACCAGGGGCAGCGCCCGGTGATGGCGGATCAGCTTCTCGGAAACCAGGGTCACGACCGCCGGATTGGGCGTGATGCAGTCCAGGTCCAGCAGCGGGACGCCGAACTCCTGGGAGGCGGCGAAGGCGATTTCGGAGGCGGAGACCAGACGGTGCTCCACCAGGAACGAGACGAAGGGCTTGGAGTCCTTGCGGGCCTGTTCGAAGGCACGCCGGGCGGCGGCATCCTCGATGAGCCCGTCCCGAACGAGCCGTCCGGCAAGGCCTCCGAGCTTGACGGTCGGGTTGGCAGTGGCCATCAGCGATTCGGGCTCCTCACGGCGCGGGCGCTCTGGAGGCGGCTGGGCACGCGGCGGGCCCCATCCAGCGCCGAGCGCTCCTCCGAAGGGTGGTCGCGGCGCAGGGGCGCCGGCCGGTGGACGACACCCGGGGGGCGACCGACGATGATACCAAGCTTCCAGGACATCGTGTCATGTCGAGCCTTGGCGGCGTTGCCCGCGCCGCGCCATCACCAGGCCGATCCACCTTGCGGGCCACGATGCATCGCCTCGGGCGCTGCGGCGGGGACGAGCGCCTGGCATTCAGCCGCGGATTTGAACTCGCCGCCGCCCGGCAGTGGTCTGACTACCATGGTTGCATGGCACCACGGCGGGCCCTGGGTGTTCCGTTCACCAGTTCGCAGTTTAGGTGCGCTCCGGCGGCCTGTCGGAGTTAGGCTGCTCCTGCTGCGCCGGCGCGATTGCGGTCCATTTTCCTGATCGGTTTCATCAAATGGAGACGGCGATTTTACTTAAACAATCGAACAGCTGGCCTCGCTCTACCACTCGGCTCGCGGCGGGCACCTGAGTCCGACAGGCTGCTACGGGCGGCCCTCCGGCTCTGGCTGCCGCCTCAGTTCACTTCGGCCGGCCGCGGGCCGGCGGCGGCGAATACATCGGCCGGCTCCTGCATGAAATTGCCCTGGATGAACTCGATGCCGCAGCGCCACATCATGGCCAGGGCCGTGGCCTCCTGGACCCGGCTCGCGATGGTGGCGATACGCCGCTCGCGGCAGCGTCGGGTGATGGCCTCGACCCGCTGGCGGAGGGCCTCGTCGCTGGCGAGGCCGTCGGTGAGCGACGGGGCCAGTTTCAGGTAGTCGAGACCCAGTTCCAGCGCCTCCAGAGCGGGGTCCGCAGAGTCGTCGAAGTATTCCAGGGTGCGCCCGCAACCCATCTCACCCAGTGTGGCCAGCAGATGCTCAGTGGTGACGCGCTGGCGCAGCGCGCAGGCATGGGGAATTTCCAGCACCAGGCGCCCCGGCGCGACCGATTCCCGGCCCAGCAGGTCGGCGATCCAGGGGGCAAGGCCGGGATCCTCCACGCTCTCCGGCAGGAGCTTCACGAACAGGCTTGGCGCGATGCCGCCGCTGCGGGCCGCCAGCACGCGCACGGCATGCTCCAGCACCCAGCGGTCCAGATCCCGCGCCAGGCCGGCTTCCCGGGCCGGCGGCATGAAGTCGTGGGGAGGAATGTCCTCTCCCTGGCTATCGAGCATGCGCAGGAAGGTTTCGAACAGCTCCTCGAACTGGCCGCTGAGGCCGGAGACCGGCTGGAAGACCAGCCGAAAGCGGTTCTCGCGGAGCGCTGCCCGGACCCTGGAAGACCATATGCCTTCCGCCGGGCCTGCCGATTTACTGGCCACGCCGCTGCTGGCCTCCTCCAGGGCCTCCAGCAGGTTCCGGTGGTGGGCCGTTACGCGGGTCGTGCGAACGCGCAGGCTGCGGTGGCGCTGGCTGGCAGCGGCCTCGATGCGACGTTCGAGCCGGGCCGACAGGCCAACCAGCGTATCCGGGTCGGGCCCCTCCACCAGGGCGGCGAACAGGTTCGGCTCCAGGCGGGCGGCGGGCGCGGAGGGGGGCAGGATCTGCTGCAGCTCCTCCGCCGTCTCGCGGGCGGCCGCCTCCGCACTTGCGGCGTGGCTGTCGAGGGCAACGCACAGGAGGCCGAACTGGACCTCGGTCCTGGACAGCGGAATCTGCACCAGTTGCTCCAGGAAGTGGTCGCGGCTCAGCAGACCGGTGGCCGGGTCGCGGCGGACCGCCTGGCGGTGGGCCCAGGCCTGCTGCCGGCTGCGCCGCACCAGGGAAAGCGCCATCGCGCACAGGTCTTCGGCCGCCACGGGGAGACCGAAAAGCCGGTCGACGCCGGCTTCGCAGGCCCCGGCATCCAGGTCGCGCTTGGCACCGGAAGTCCCCAGCATAATGGGAACGCTCATCATGCCCGGCGTCTGGCGAACTGCCGCGGCGAGGGCCAGGGGCGACAGGCCGGTGAGATCGCCGTCCAGCACCATCAGGTCGGGCGGATTTCCCGTCAGCCGCTCGGGCAGTTGCTCGCAGGGGGGCTCGAGGCGAAAGCTCAGCTCCGGGCCCGCGATGGACTCGGTCAGCCGGGCGAGGGCCGAGCCCGGCTCCGTTACCACAGCCAGCTCAGTCCCGGCCTCGGACTCGCCGCGCAATTGCCCATAAAGGAACGCC
>CAZAQB010000036.1:0-26011 GCA_964487155.1 uncultured Ectothiorhodospiraceae bacterium | reverse complement strand
CGTGCCCTACGGCGGGCTTCGACCGGCGCCCGGTGGGATTATCGGCGGCGCAGGTCGAGGGGGGCGTTTTGTAGACACCCTCTCAGGGGGACTCAGTATTCCCGGGCGTTCGCAAGCCCACCCTCGTAGACCGGCCTGCCGCCGGTGGCGCGGATCAGCGCCTCGGCGATGGGGCGCACCGAGGGATCGTTGGTCGTCCACGGGATCTCGAACTCGGCGGCCTCCACCTCGCCGGGCTCCGGGAAGCTGTAGGCCGCCTTCAGGTTGAAGGCACGGATGAACCGCGTGCCCTCGAACAGGCGCGCGGAGTAGAGGGCCTCGCCCACCGCCTCGGCCCGCTCCGCGATCTCGCCGTCCCGGTAGGCCAGTGCATTGTCGACGTTCACCAGCACCTTGCCCTTCATCGCCTCGCCGTACTTCTCAGCGATGGACGGCTCGGCCCGGTAGGGCACCGCCAGCGTGACGATGTCGGCCCGGCGCACCGCCTCCCCCACGGAGGCGGCCTCCGCTCCGTGCCCGGTGGCCTCCACCACCGGACCCAACTCGTCCGGGTGCCGGGTGGCGTAGATGACATGGTAGCCGGCCGCGGCCCACAGCCTGCCCAGCGCCGAGCCCATGTCGCCGGCGCCGATCATGGCAATCGTCCTGCCCGGGCTGTCCTCGGCCCGGGCCGGGCCGGCGCCCGCCGCCAGGCAGGCCACCAGCAGCAGCGCGAGCAGTGCGGCCGCACACTGTCCTGGAACCATGGTTTGTCTCACGGTGGGATCGCTCCGCCAAGCGCCGGCCCTTGGGAGGCCGACCGACGCCCCGCTTATAGTCCGCCGCCCAAGCGGGTCAAGGCCTGCAGGCACATCCCGCTGCCCAAGGGCGGGCCGTCCACGTTCATGGCGCCACGGAGCGGAGTGGCACTATATGTCCAAGCAATTGCAAAGGTTGGTGGGTCGCCAGGGACTCGAGCCCAGGACCAGCAGATTGGCAACCCTCTGGTCTGCTTTCGATTACCGGAGGCCATTCAATCAGATACAGCCCTGTCACACTGCCCGCAGCCCGCTGAAACTACACATGGCGCCCATTGGGGCCCCATTCGACCCCGGGGGGGTGCCCGGGGGCGGGGGCAAAAGTGGGACCCGGTCCGTGGATACCGGGGACCCGTTCAGCGCATTCTATGGGTTACTCGAAAAGGTATTGCGTTTTTGGCAACATAATCAAACGCTCGCCGTTGCTCGTCCTGCCGGTTAACCTTTCTGAAAACCGGCTGAATAGGATTCAAAAATGGCGGACGGCCCCACTTCCGAAGGCGGCGCCCCAGCGGCGGCCACTCCGCCCGATTCCGCCCCGCCCACCAGTGGCGCCGACCAGGGCGGCCCGGCCCCCAACCCCGACCGGCCCCACGATCCACTGCGGGACGGTATCGAGGCGGCCGAGGCCGCCGAGTTCGCCGACATTCCCGAGACTCCGGCGGGCTACAACCTGCAGATCAAGGGCGGCGCCGGGCCGCTGAGTCAGGCCGGGCAGGATCTTGTTCACAACGTCATGCACGCCGCGGGGGCTGCCGCGCGGCGCCGCGCAGGCGGTGATTGAGCGGGCCCACCAGTCCGCGGCAACCACCCCCGCCGGCGGACATACCGCGGAATCCCCGAGCGCCCAGTGGGACGGCGCCGTGCGCAAGTTCGAAGGGATATGGGGGGACCGTGCCGGGGAGCTGCTGAACGGCGTGGTGGACCGAACAGCTGCCGGCGCAGCAGCGAGAACAGGCCTGGCAACTGCTGCGCAGTACCGGAGCCATCCTGGACCCGCAGGTAATTTTCCGGCTCCACCAGGTGGCGCAGCGCTAGAACCGCCAGCGGAGCGTGTAGCCGTGGCGCTGGGGCTGCAGAACCTCGTTCAGCGCTGGACCCGCCCTGGCGAGCCGGCGCCCGGACAGACCACCGAGCGCCGGCCGTGGCCGGCCCTACCCAACCCTTTCAAGCGGAGTGCAAGCAAGATGCTGGAGAAGCTGAACACGCAGCTACAGAACGTGGACGGGACCGCGAGGATCTGGAGACCGCCATCAAGGCCGCGGCGACCGACTACGCCACGGCGGACGAGGAAACGCCCGAGCGCAAGGCAGCACAGAAACGGCTCGCCGATCTGCGCCGCAGCCGCCAGGAGCTCGACGAGAAGCGGGAAGCGTTGCTGCTGGCACGCGACGGCTATGCCGAGCGGGTGGAGCAGGAGCGCCGGGAGCGGGCGGAGAAGGCCGCGAACCAGCGGCGCCTGGAGATCGAGGCGGCCCGCAACCGGCTCCACCGGCGGGCCCGGCGGGTGGACGAACTGGCGGACCTGCTTAAGGACGCCGAGGCCGACCTGAAGGCGGCCGTCAATGAGTTCCGACCCCTCGTGCAGGTTGATGGTTCGAAGGCGCTTATCGGGGTGGCAGCCGTCATGCCGCAGACCGTGAAGTTCCGGCTTGGCTACGAGGTGCCAGCCGGCGGGCACCGGAACGTGCGACAGCTGGCGAACCTGCTGCCGGATGTCTCCGTGCTGCTGGCGAATGCCCGGCTGCCCCGGGTCGAGGCGGAGACCGAGTAATGCCACGCGGCGGAGCACGACCCGGCGCCGGCCGGCCGAAGGGATCGACCAGCGTTGCCCGGAAGGGGGTGGTGCGAGCAGTGGAGCGGCTGGAGGAACCGAATATCTTGGCGGCCATCTCCGTTGTGGCTGAGGACAGCGCCCTACCTTGGCGGGTGCGACGGGAAGCCGCGCACCTTCTCCACGGGGTGATTGTGGGGCGGATCAGGCAAGCCGCACTCAGGAGAACCACCAGCCCGGGAGCGCAGGACTACTCACGGCCCGGCGGGGCAGGCGCTCGGGGAAAGGCTAAAAGAGTGTGTCAACGTGAGCTTTCAGGTCTCTGCGGACGCCATGACCCATGGTGTCAAGATAAACCCTGAGACCCTCTCGCCTTGCGAAGCGGAAGGCGGGCACTAGATCGCTATCGCCAGTGACGACCACCACGACTCGGACCATCTCCTTGAGGGAGAGCCGGGCGATGTCCAAGCCGATACGAAGATCCACGCCCTTCTGCTGGATATTCGGCACGAGGTCCCGTGCTTCCACCGCCCGGCTTTGGCCCAGGATGTTCCGCATGGCCCGGTCCCCAAGCTTCCATCCGTGCGACACGGTCTCGCCAAGCCGCAAGGCGAAGTCTGGGCGCAACTCAAGGCTGTCCAGCAACGAACTGTTTTCCCGAAAAGTCTGGCTGTTCGCCAAGCGCTGGACGGTTTGGTCCAGAGGGTTGGTCAGTTCGTCCTTAGCTGGCGGGGCATGGTAGAAGTAGATTCGCAAAAGCTCCAGGTGCGACAAGGGCTCGCGTGCCCGGATCGCGTCGCAGACCTGCTGTACGTCGTCCGCGTCTGGGAACCTGCGGTTTCTCTCGTATAGCTTCTTGATGAGAAACCCGCCGTCCAGGAGGATGGCGTACCGGGGCGGATACATCCTGTGTCCCCCTTGAACAAAAAAGACCCCCGTCGCTCGTGACGCTTTCGCGTCTTTCATCAGGGACGAACGAGGGGGCCGGTTTCTATCTAGGCCATGTCTGGCCTATGCCAAATATGGGGCAGGACTCTTGATAGGTCAAGAATACTTGAAGATTTCCTGTCTCAGGATTTTGCCTCGAAGCGCCGCCTGGACGGCGGCCACCAGATCAGCGGCCGTGCTGGCGTCCAGATGGATCCGGCCCCCACCCTGGCGAAAGACCAGCGCCCACCCTTCCTCGCACTCGTCCACGTAGACCGCCACTGGCTCATGCTCGCCGTCGCGGACGGTCCGCGCCAGTCCGGCACCCTGCGGCTGTTCCTGCTGGCTCATGGTTGCATCCCCGCTTGTGACAAGTGGAACCAGAGTAGCAGATAGATAATTGATGGAATATAAAGAAAATCGCAAGGGGTGCGCTAATCGCAATCCGGCCGTGCCTTCTCTGCTCCCGACCGGGCCCACCGTTGCCGCTGGGCTTCCCGTATCCGCTCCAGGCCTTCGGGGGTCCGCGCTCCAGTGGACAGCCCCCCATGGTTCGGGCAGCGCACCTTGCCGGGGACCGACAGCCGCCGGCACGGCCGCCACTGGCGCGTCATAGCGCCGCAGACCACGCGCGGCGCTCGAAAACCTTTGGGGGGAGCCAGGAGGGGCGCTTGCGTTCCGGCATAGGACCACGCTCAAGGAATGTTGCCTATCTGTGGTCTGAGAGTACCACCGGTTCCCAAAGCGTCGCTAAGTTGGTGGGCCGCCTGGGACTCGAACCCAGAACCAGCGGATTAAAAGTCCGATGCTCTACCGGTTGAGCTAACGGCCCGGTGTGGCTGAGGTATGTCATGCCCTCCCTGGCGCGGAGCCGGTGGCCTCGATCCGGGCCCGGCCCTGAGGTCCGGTCGGGACGGCCAGGTGATCATGGCCCGGGAGCGCGCAAGGATACCCCCGCCGCCGGGAGCCGACAAACCGCGTCAGCGATCGGCGGTGCCCTGGTAGCGGGTGGGATCCGGCAGGCGGGCCTGGGCGAAGCCCTGGGCGCGGAAGCGGCAGGAATCGCAGCGCCCGCAGGCCCGGCCTTCACCGTCCGCCTGGTAGCAGGACACGGTCAGTGCGTAGTCCACCCCAAGTTCGGTGCCCTGTCGCACGATCTCGGCCTTGCTGAGGTCGATCAGGGGGGTGTGGATGCGGTAGCGGCCTTCGCCCTGCACGGCGGCCCGGGTGGCCAGGTTGGCGGTGGCCTCGAAGGCGGCGATGAACTCGGGCCGGCAGTCGGGGTAGCCGGAGTAGTCCACGGCGTTGACCCCCATGAACAGGTCGAAGGCTCCCAGAATTTCTGCCCAGCCCAGGGCGAAGGCCAGGAATACCGTGTTGCGGGCCGGCACGTAGGTGATGGGGATGCCCTCGCCGCCGTGTTCCGGCACGGCGATGGCGGGGTCGGTCAGGGCCGAGCCGCCCAGGGCGCCCAGGCCGATGGGCAGCACCCGGTGCTCGGCGGCGCCCAGGCGCTCGGCCACGCGGGCGGCGGCGGCCAGCTCGGGGGCGTGGCGCTGGCCGTACTCGAAGGACAGGGCATGGCAGCGGTAACCCTGGGCGCGGGCCATGGCCAGCACCGTGGCGGAGTCCAGGCCGCCGGAGATCAGCACCACGGCGCGGCGTTGCGCAGCCGCCATGTCAGTGGCCGGGGGCCTCGCCCCAGAGCAGCTTGTGGAGCTGGACCTGAAAGCGCACCGGCAGGCGATCCTGCAGGATCCAGTCAGCGAGTCGGCGGGGTTCCAGCCGGCCGTAGGCGGGGGAGAACAGCACCTGGCAGCGCTCGGCCAGGTTCCTGTGGTGCACCACGTGGCGGGCCCAGAGGTAGTCCTCCCGGTCGGCGATGACGATCTTCACCTGATCGAACGGGTCGAGGTGCTGCAGGTTCTCCCAGCGGTTGCGGGCCGATTCGCCGGAGCCCGGGGCCTTGAGGTCCATGACCTTCACCACACGGGGGTCCACCGGGGCGATGTCCAGGGCGCCGCTGGTCTCCAGGGAGACCCGATGGCCGGCGTCGCAGAGCCGGGCGAGCAGCGCCAGGCAGCCGGGCTGGGCCAGGGGCTCGCCGCCGGTGACGGTGACCCGCTCGGTGGCATGGGCCGCCACCTGCTCCAGCACCGCCTCCAGCGACGCCCGCCGGCCGCCATGGAAGGCGTACGCGGTATCGCACCAGGTGCAGCGCAGTGGACAGCCGGTGAGGCGCACGAACACCGTGGGCCAGCCCACGCTGTCGGCCTCCCCCTGCAGCGACAGGAAGATCTCGGTAAGGCGGACACTCTCCGGCTCGCCGCGGGGCGCACCGTTCGGGGGGCTCAGTCCGGCCATGGGGACGCGCCTGGTCCGGCTCAACCCCCGCTCAGGCGGCGCAGCCGCTGCTGGGCCAGGCTGGCGGCGGTGGAGTCCGGATACTGGCGGATGACCTGGTTGAGGGTGTCCCGGGCCGCGTCAAGCCGGCCCTGCTCGAACTGGATGTAGCCGATCTTAAGCAGGGCATCCGGGCGCTTGGCGCTGTCGGGGAAGTCTGCCATCACCTGCTGGAACTGCTCCATGGCAGGCTCGAAGCGGCGTACCACGTAGTAGGACTCCCCCAGCCAGTAGCGGGCGTTGTCGGCCAGCCGGCCGTCGGGGTAGTCCTGCAGGAAGCTTCGCAGCTGATCGGAGGCCTCGGCGTAGCGGCCGTCACGCAGGGTCTGCAGGGCCTGCTGATAGCGCCGGGACTCGGCGGCGGGATCCGCCGATTCGGAGGGTTCGCTCGCGCTGCCCGACTCCGGCGTCGAGCCGCCGGCGGGCGGGATCTGGGGGTCTGCCGGCGGGGTCGCGGCGCCGGCTGGCGGCTGACCGGACGTGCCGGGCGCCGGCGGCGCCGTGCGCAGCTCCCGCAGCCGGCTGTCCAGGTCCACGTAGAGCTCGCGCTGGCGGCTGCGCATGTCTTCCACCTCGCGGTTGAGGCGCTCCACCTCGCCACGCAGGCGCTGCAGCTCGGCGCGCAGCTGCTCCACCGAGTTCAGCATGCCGGTGAGGGCGGAGCTGTCCAGCTTGCGCTCCAGCAGAGTCACCCGCTGCTCCAGGCTGCGCTCGCCCTGCTGGGCGTGGGCGGCCCCGGCCAGGGCGGTGAGCAGTGCCAGGGCCAGGGGGAGGCGCTTGGCGAGGGTCATGACAGTCATCGGGTGTAGATGATCTCGGCGCGGCGGTTCTGGGACCAGGCGGCCTCATTCTGCCCGGTTTCGGCCGGCTTTTCCTCACCGAAGCTGACCACCTCGATCTGTTCCGCGGCGGTGCCGTTCAGTTCCAGGGCCTGGGCCACGGCCTTGGCCCGGCGCTCGCCCAGGGCCAGGTTGTACTCCCGGGAGCCCCGCTCGTCGGTGTGACCCTCCACCACGATGCGCTGCTCGGGGTGGCTGGCCAGGTAGGCGCCGTGGGCCTCGATCAGCTCCATGTCGTCGGCGCGGATGCTGCTGCTGTCGAACTCGAAGTAGACCACGCGCTGGGAGAGCGTTCCGGTGGGGTCTTCCAGCTCGCTCGCCGCCAGGCCGCCCTCGGCCTCCATGGCCTGGGCCTCGGCGGGCACCGCCTCCAGTTCCTCGGCGGACAGCCCGCCGCCGGCGCCGGCGCCATCGGACTCGGCGCCGGGCTCCCCGAACACGGGGACATCCTCCTCCGGAGGCAGGTTGGTGCAGCCGGCCGTCAGCGCCAGCGCAAGGGCGGCCAGGGGGAGCCTGAATCGGTTGCGGTTCATAGACATGTCTCCTAGGGGATTGGGGTAGCAGGTCAGCGTCCGGGGGACCAGGCCGGCTCGCGCACTTCATCGCCCACCGACTGCAGGGGCTGGCGCGCGCGGCCGTGCACCGAGACCGTGGCCAGGGCCTGGCTGCCGGCGGAGCTGCTGTAGAGAATCATGGCGCCGTTGGGCGAAAAGGTCGGGGACTCGTCCAGGGGGCCGTCGGTAAGGCTGCGCACCAGGCCGCTCTCCAGGTCCATCACGGCGATGGTGTAGCGCCCCTCGGTGCGGTGCACCATGGTGAGCAGCCGGCCGTCGGGGGACAGATCCGGGGAGGCATTGTAACCCCCCTCGAAGGTGACCCGCTGCGGCTCGCCGGCCACCGACACCGGCAGCCGGTAGATCTGGGGCGCGCCACCCCGGTCCGAGGTGAACAGCAGCGCCTTGCCGTCCGGGGTCCAGACCGGCTCGGTGTCGATGGCCCAGTGGTTGGTGAGCCGCCGCAGGGCGCCGCTTTCCACCTCCAGCAGGTAGATCTCCGGGTTGCCGTCCTTGGACAGGGCCAGCGCCAGGCGCCGGCCGTCGGGGCTCCAGGCCGGGGCGCCGTTGATGCCCTGGAAGCTCGCCACCTTGCGGCGCTTGCCGCTCGCCACCTCCTGGACATAGACCTCCGAGCGCCGCGACTCGAAGCTCACGTAGGCGAGCCGGCGGCCGTCCGGCGACCAGGCCGGCGACAGCAGGGGTGCCGCCGAGGTGAGCACGGTCTGGGGGCTGAAGCCGTCGGCATCCGCCACCACCAGGCGGTAGCGCCGGTCGTCGCCCGCGCCCTCGACACCGACGTAGGCGATACGGGTGTTGAAGCCGCCCGGGCGGCCGATGATGGCCTGGAACACCTCGTTGGCGACGGTGTGGGCCAGGGTGCGCAGGGCCCCGGCGCCCACCTGGTAGCGCTTGCCGACCAGCCGCGAGCCCCGGTAGACGTCCAGCAGCTCGAAGCGCACATCGAAACCCCGGGGGCCGGGCGCGATGCTGCCCACCACCAGGTTGTCGACCCCGAGGGCGCGCCAGTTCTGGAACCGCACGTCCTCGAAGCGCCCGGGCCGGCTCAGGAAGTCACTCCGGTCCACCGGGTCGAACATGCCGCTGCGCTGCAGGTCGGCCTGGACGATGGCGGCCACGTCCACCGGCACCTGGGGGCTCTCGCTGCCCTCGAAGGGCACCATCGCCACGGGCAGGGCGGCCTCGGCGCCGCCGGTGATCTCGATGCGGATTTCGGCGGCGGCGGTCGGGGCCAGTGCCAGCGCGGCCAGCAGCAGGGTCGCGGCGCGAAGTGTTGCCATGCGGTGCCTCATGCAGGTCGAAAGACGAAGGTCAGCGGCTGGCGACGGAACTCCGCCGCCGTGTCGGGATCCCGGGGGAACGGCAGCGGGCTCGCCTTTTCAACCGCTTGTTCTGCAGAGCGGTCGAAGGCGGCATTGCCGCTGGAATGCACCACTTCCGCGTCCAACACGAGGCCCCCCGGCCCCAGGCGTACACTGATGGTGCATTCCAGTCCGTCGGGTGTTCCGGGTGGCCGGATCCAGGCCCGGGCCACCTGGGTGCGGATGGCGTCAGTGTACTGGGCCTGGGCTGCCGCGACCCGGCGCGCGCGTTCTTCGGCGGCCTGCTCCGCGGCGAGCTGGCGCTGCAGGGCCTCCTCGGCCTCCCGCCGGCGGCGCTCTTCCTCGGCGCGGCGGCGGGCCTCCGCTTCGGCCTTGCGTTTTGCCTCGGCTTCCGCCTCCGCCCGGCGGCGGGCTTCGGCCTCGGCCTTGCGGCGCGCCTCTTCTTCGGCTTTTTGGCGCGCTTGCGATTCCGCCTTGCGCTTGGCCTCGGCATGGCGCTGGCGTTCCAGCTCGGCCTGGCGGTGCTGTTCGGCCTCGCGTTTGCGCTCGGCGGCTTCCCGGGTCTTGCGCTCCGCCTCGGCCTTGTTGGCCTCGGCTTTGGCCCGGGCCTCAGCCTGCTGGCGTTGGATCTCCGCCTGGCGCTGCTGTTCCCGGCGGGCCTCGGTGGCCTTGCGTTCGGCCTCCCGGCGGGCGGCCTCCTCGGCCTCGCGCTGTTCCTCCGCCCGCCGGCGTGCCTCGGCGGCTTCACGGGCCTTGCGCGCGGCCTCCGCCTGGGCCTGACGTTCGGCCTCCCGCTGGCGCTCCAGTTCCTGCTGGCGGGCGGTGTCCTCCATCACCACGGCCTGCATCGCCTGGGGCTCGGGGTTGGAGGGGGAGGGCGCCCAGGCGAAGCTCACCGCCAGCAGGGCGATGAGCGCCACGTGCAGCAGCACCGAGTACAGCAGGTAGCGGCTATCCCGGGGGGTCATGCTTCCGGCGGCTGGGTCAGCAGGCCCACCTGGGGCACGCCAGCCTGCTTGAGCCGGGCCATAAGTTCCACGACCCGGCCGTAGGGGACGTTCCGGTCGCCCCGCACCAGCACCGCCTTCCCCGGGCTGCGGCCCAGCACGGTGGCCACCCGGGACATCAGCTCGGCCCCGTCCAGTGCGGCGTCCGGGTCTTCGCCCACGCTCAGGTAGTAGCGCCCGTCGGCGTCCACCTCGACGATCAGCGGCTCGCCCTCGGGCTGGGGCACCGGGTCGGCGGCGGCCTCCGGCAGATCCACTTTCACCCCCTGGTAGAGCAGGGGCGCGGTGACCATGAAGATCACCAGCAGCACCAGCATGACGTCGATGTAGGGCACCACGTTGATCTCGGCCATGGGCTTGCGGCGCGGGCGGGCGGCGTTTGCGGCAGGCAGGGGGCGCATGGGGTCTCAGCGTTTCCCCGCCACTGCCCCCTCGCCGCTGGCGGGGGCGTAGGCGTGGCGCTGCAGGATGCTGGTGAACTCTTCCATGAAGATCTCGTAGCGGCTCGTCAGGCGTTCCACCCAGCTGGCATAGCGGTTGTAGGCGATCACCGCCGGGATGGCGGCGAACAGGCCCAGCGCGGTGGCCACCAGGGCTTCGGCAATGCCCGGCGCCACCGTGGCCAGGGTGGCCTGCTGCATCTGCCCCAGCGCCCGGAACGAGTTCATGATGCCCCACACGGTGCCGAACAGCCCGATGTAGGGGCTGGTGGAACCCACCGTGGCCAGGAACGGGATGTAGCGCTCCAGCTCGTCCTGCTCGCGGGAGAGTGTCACGCGCATCGCCCGGTGGGCCGCCTCCACGGTGAACTCCGGGGCCACCCGCTGGGCACGCATGCGGCTGAACTCCCGGAATCCGGCCTGGAAGATGCGGCCCATGCCGGCGCTCTGGGCGCCCTCGGTTCGCTCCATGCGGCCGAACATCTCGGTGAGATTGCCGCCGGACCAGAACTGCTCCTCGAAGGTTTCGGCGCCCCGCTGGGCCTCGCCCAGCACACTGCGCTTGCGGAAGATCAGCGCCCAGGACATCAGCGAGGCGGCCAGCAGGATCAGCATCACCAGCTGGACCACGAGGCTGGCGTCCAGGACGAGCTGCAGGATGGACAGGTCAGCGGACATTGGGTAGCTCACCGTCAACGATGGGGGGCAGCGGCCGCGGCCGCAGGGTCCGCGCGTCCAGGCAGACCACCTCGACCGAGGCGCGGCACAGCAGCGCCGCGTCCCCGACTCGGGTCACGTCCTGCTGGAACTCCAGGGCCGTCCGCCGGCGGCGCTGCACCCGGCTCTCGACCCGGAGTTCGTCGTCCAGCACCGCGGGGCGGCGATAGTCCGCCTGCAGCCTGCGGACCGCAAAGGCGGCTCCCAGTTCCGCGCGCAGGCGCCCCTGGTCGAACCCCAGAGCGCGCAGCCACTCGGTGCGGGCGCGCTCCATGAAGCGCAGGTAGCCGGTGTGATAGACGACCCCGCCGCAGTCGGTGTCTTCGAAATACACGCGCACCGGCCAGCAGAAGTCGGCGCCGTCGGCGGGGGAGGTCGGGGGCTGCGGCAAGGCGGACATCCCGGGCGGTCTCGGCTGGGGCGACAATGTAACGGTCCGATCAGGGGCCGGCAACGAGTCTCCCCCAGGCAACGATTCACGCAACGAAAAAACCCCCGGCCGCGGTGGCCGGGGGTTCGGAATAAAAAAGCACCTGCAAGCCGGAATGAGGGGGTGACGGGGCTTTGTAAGCCTACAGGTGCATGCAACCGTCGTGATCACCGCGCTTTGGAGCTGTTCGCCCCGCCCTCGATCAGGGGCGGCGCCGGTGATTTTTCACATGTTGGATGCAGTTTAGGAGCCCCTTTTCATGCTCCGCAACCTGTCGCCTTGGAACGACAGGCGTCGGCCTCAGGAAGAACGCTTGAACATGGTGGGATTCAGCTCATGGCGGTTGAGCAGCTTGTAGAACTCGGTGCGGTTGCGCTTGGCGAGCCGGGCGGCCTTGCTCACGTTGCCCTCCGTGATCTGCAGCAGCCGCACCAGGTAGTCACGTTCGAAGTCCCGGCGGGCGTCGGCGAAGGCCGGCAGGCCCTCGTCCTCGTCCTTCAGGGCCTTGCGCACCAGCGCGTCGGGCACGATGGGGGTGGTGCACAGAATGGCCGCCTGTTCGACCACATTGTAGAGCTGGCGCACGTTGCCGGGCCAGGGCGCTCCCACCAGGCGTTCCATGGCCTCGGGGGCGAAGCCCTTGAGGCTCTTCTCGTACTTGCTTGCCAGCTGTCCCAGAAAATGGTTGGCCAGCACCGGAATGTCTTCCCGGCGCTCGGCCAGCGGCGGCAGCACCAGGGTGACCAGGTTCAGCCGGTAGTAGAGATCCTCCCGGAAGCGGCCCTCGGCCATGGCGTCTTCCAGGTCTTCGTGGCTGGCCGAGATCAGCCGCACGTCCACCGGTTCGGCCTGGCTGGCGCCCACGGGCCGCATCTGACCCTCCTGCAGCACCTGCATGAGCTTCACCTGCACCGCCAGCGGCATCTCGCCGATCTCGTTGAGGAACAGGGTGCCGCCGCTGGCCGCCCGCAGCATGCCCTGGCGCTCTTCCTGGGCCCCCTCGAAGGCGCCCTGGGTGTGGCCGAACAGCTCCGGCTCCAGCAGGGCCTCAGGGATGTCACCGCAGTTGATGGCCACGAACGGCCCCTCGGCCCGGGGGCTGGCCCGGTGGATGGCCCGGGCCAGCAGTTCCTTGCCGGTGCCGCTGTCGCCCTGGATGAACACCGAGGCGTTGCTGGCGGCGGCCATGCGGGCGCGCTGCAGGACGTCTTCAAGCGCCGGGCTGCGGGTGATGATGTCCTCCCGCCAGGCGAAGTCGTCGGAACCCTCGTCGGAGGACCCGCCGGACAGGCGCAGGGCGCTGGCCACCTGCTGCAGCAGCGTGGGCGCCTCGAAGGGCTTGGTGAGGAAGCCGAACACGCCGTTCTTGGTGGCCTCCACCGCATCCGGGATCGAGCCGTGGGCGGTGAGGATGATCACCGGCAGGGTGGGATGGCGGCCGCGCAGATTCTGGAACAGGGCCATGCCGTCCATGCCGTCCATGCGCAGGTCGGTGATCACCAGGTGGGGGCGCACGCCGCTGAAGTTGGACAGTGCCTCCTCGCCGCTCTGGGCGGTACGCACGTCGTAGCCCTGGGATCGCAGGCGGATGGACAGCAGGCGCAGCACGCCGGGGTCGTCGTCCACCACCAGAATGCGGTGCTTTTCGCTCATGTCAGTTTCCGTTCGCCGGGCGGTCCCGCAGCTGCAGGCTCCGCTCGATGGCTTTCAGGCTCTCCACCTGCTCGCTCAGGCGCTGGTTCTCGGTCGCCGCGGCCTCCAGTTCCTGGCGCAGGCGGCGAATCTCGGGGCGCAGGTCGGCGGTCTGCGCCCTTGCCCGGGCGATGTCGCGCACCAGCCGGGCCAGGCCGCGCTCCTGCTGCAGCGTCACGTTGGCGGGAGCCGTCGCCTCCAGGCAGGGAGCCAGCAGGCCCTGGGGCCTCGCCCCCTGGGGCAGGTGCAGCCCCACCAGGGCGGCGCTGAGCCGCTCCAGGCTGCAGCGCTCCGGCGCCATGCGCTCGGTGAGGGTGGCCATCGCCCGGCGTTGCCGGGCCTCGTCCCAGCCTTCCGCCAGGGCATAGAGTTGCAGCAGTCCCGCGACATTGTCCTCCAGCGGGACCGGTTCGGCCACTGGCGCGGGCGGCTCCGGTTCGGGCGGCGGCGGCTCGGGGGCCGGCCAGCTCAGGGGCAGCGCTTCGCAGCCGGCCAGTGCAATGGCCAGCACGGCCACCGCCATGGGGCGGAGCGGCTGTGGGCAGGTGTACACGGCTCAGGCCCCCAGGGTCACGGTCGGGTCTCCCGGAGCGTTCTGGGGCTTGCGGGGCAGCAGCACCCGGAAATAAGCCCCCTGGCGATCACCGTCCAGCACTTCGATGCGTCCATTGTGAGCCAGGGTATATTCCTGGGCGATGGACAAACCGAGACCGGAGCCCTTGACGTAGCTGCCGGGCTGGCCCTGCCCCTGGTAGAAAGCGTCAAAGATCTTTGCGCGCTCGGCCTCCGGCACGCCGGGGCCCTCGTCGGCGATCTCTACCACCGCCAGCTTGGAGGTCTGGTAGGCGCGTACCTCCAGCACGCCGCCATGCGGGGAGAACTTGATGGCGTTGGACAGCAGGTTGTCGAGCACGGTGCGCAGCTTCTCCCGGTCGCCGAACAGATCGCAGTCGAACAGCCGCACGTCGGCGGCCAGCTCCTTTGCCAGTATGGCGGGCTTGTGGGTCTGGATGACCGTCTCGATCAGCGCGCTGACGCTGACCCGGGACAGCTCCAGGGCCGGGCGCCGCAGCTGGGTGCGGGAGAAGTCCAGCAGGTTCTCGATCAGCGCCTGCAGCTGGCGGCCGCTCTCCGCCAGGATCTGGGTGATCTCGCGCTGTTCGGCGTTTAGTGGCCCCACCACCTCGTCCCCCAGCAGGTCGCTGCTCTCGCGGATGGAGGTGAGCGGGGTCTTGAGTTCGTGGGAGATGTGGCGCAGGAACTTGGTCTTCTGTTCCTCCAGGTCCAGCAGCCGCTGGCGCAGCCAGTCCAGCCGGGCCGCCAGCGCGCGCAGGTCGTCAGGGCCGCTGACCCGGATGGGCGTGTCGAAATGCTCGTCCCCCAGGCGCCGGATGGCCCGGTCGAGCTGGCGCACGGGGCGGGAGATGAGCACGGCGAACACGCCGGTGGAGAGCAGGGTCAGGGGCACCAGGGCGGCGGCCAGCCAGATCATCAGCTCCTGGGCGCGGCGGCTGTTGCGCTGCATGAACTGCACGTTGCGCTCGATCTGCCGGTTGGCCTCCAGGCGCACCTCCTCGGAGAGCCGGTTAAGAGTTGTGAACTGCCCTGCCACCGCCTGCTGGTCGGGACGCCGCCAGGGGTCGCCGGCGGTGATGGCCCGGAACACCTCCCGCTCCTCCCGTCCCAGGGTCGCGAGGGCGGCCCGCTGCTCCGGTGAGGTGGCCAGGCTCTGCAGGCGTTCCAGCAGTCCCCGGAACTCCCGGTGGGCGTTCAGGTAGACATCGAGCACCGCGGGATCGTCCAGCACCAGGTACTGGCGGGCGGCCCGCTCCATGACCGTGAGTCCTTCGGTGAGCCCCCGGCTCCCCTGGATCGCCCGGGCGGCGTCGTGCACTGCATCCTGGGCCTGGCCGGCGAGCCGGTCCACGTAGACCCCGGCGTAGCCCAGGGCCACGAACAGCGGCAGCACCACCACCGCGAAGGCGAACAGGATCAGGGTCAGGGTGGACCGGGGCGGATAGAGCGTCACGTACTGCCGGGCCCTTCAGGCGGGCCGGAAAAGGTCGGGCGTGGGGTGCTCCGCGGGTACTGCCAGCCCCAGGTGCCGGTAGGCGCTGGCGGTGGCCAGCCGGCCCCGGGCGGTGCGCTGCAGGAAGCCCTGCTGGATCAGGTAGGGCTCCAGCACGTCCTCGATGGTGCCGCGGTCCTCTCCCAGTGCGGCGGCCACGGCCTCGACCCCCACCGGACCGCCGCCGAACTGCTCGACCACCAGCTGCAGCAGGCGGCGGTCCAGGGGATCGAAGCCCCGCTCGTCCACCTGCATGAGGTCGAGGGCGGCGGCGGCCACCGCGCAGGTGATGGCGCCGTCGGCCCGCACCTGGGCGTAGTCCCGCACCCGGCGCAGCAGCCGGTTGGCGATGCGCGGCGTGCCCCGGGCGCGGCGCGCGATCTCGGCGGCTCCGGGCGCCTCGATGTGTACCCCCAGCAGCCTGGCGGTACGGGTCACGATGGTGGAGAGTTCCTCCAGGTCGTAGTAGGCGAGGCGCTGCACGATGCCGAAGCGGTCGCGCAGCGGCGAGGTCAGCAGGCCGGTGCGGGTGGTGGCCCCCACCAGGGTGAACGGCGGCAGGTCCAGGCGGATGGACCGGGCGGCGGGGCCTTCGCCGATCATGATGTCGATGCGGTAGTCCTCCATGGCGGGATAGAGGACCTCTTCCACCACCGGGGACAGCCGGTGGATCTCGTCCACGAACAGCACGTCCCGGGGTTCCAGATTGGTGAGCAGGGCGGCCAGGTCGCCGGGCTTGTCCAGCACCGGCCCGGAGGTCTGGCGCAACTGCGCACCCAGTTCGTGGGCGACGATATGGGCCAGGGTGGTCTTGCCGAGCCCGGGCGGGCCGAACAGCAGCAGGTGGTCGAGAGCCTCCGAGCGGCCCCGGGCCGCGTGCACGAAGATCTCCAGCTGCTCACGGACCGCCCGCTGGCCCACGTACTCGGCCAGGCTCCGGGGCCGCACTGCCCGGTCCACAACTTCGTCCTCACGCCGTGGGTCGGCACCCAGCAGACGGTCGGCTTCCAGCATCGAAGCGTCCTCCGGCGGAGGGTCAGCGTACCGCCCGTTGCAGGGCGGCGCGGATCAGGGCCTCGCTGTCGAGCCCGCTGCCGTCGATGCCCCGCAGCAGGCGCTGGGCGTCGGCGGGCTTGTAGCCCAGGGCCACCAGGGCGCTGGCGGCATCCGCCTTGGCGTCCCCGGCCGGGCCGGGGACGCCCTGCGCCGCGCCGGCGATGCCGGCCTCGGCGAGCCGGTCGCGCAGCTCGATGATGAGCCGTTCGGCGGTCTTGCGGCCGACCCCGGGCAAGCGGGTGAGGGCGGCGCTGTCTTCGCTCTCGACGCAGCGTACCAGATCGTCCGGCTGCATACCGGAGAGCACCGCCAGCGCCAGTTTGGGGCCGATGCCGCTGACCCGGATCAGGTTGCGGAACAGGGCGCGTTCCCGCTCCGTGGCGAAGCCGTAGAGGCTGTGGCCGTCCTCCTTCACCGCCAGGTGGGTGCGCAGGATCACCTCGCTGCCGGGCGCCGGCAGCTCGGCGAACGTCGACAGGGATGCTTCCAGCTCGTAGCCGATCCCCTGCACCTCCACCAGCAGGCGCGGCGGGTGCTTCTCCACCAGGATGCCCCGCAGCCGGCCGATCATCGCCGGGCCGCCGCCTCCAGGCGGCTGCGGATGCGCAGGCCGTGGGCGTGGCACAGGGCCACTGCCAAAGCGTCGGCGGCGTCGCTGGGGGGCGTGCGCGGCAGCTTCAGCAGGGTCCGCACCATGTACTGCACCTGTTCCTTGGCGGCGCCGCCGCTGCCCACGACCGCCTGCTTGATGCTGCGGGGCGCGTACTCCGCCACCTCCAGGCCCGACTTGAAACAGGCACACAGGGCGGCGCCCCGGGCCTGGCCGAGCTTCAGGGCGGCGTCAGGGTTGTTGCGCATGAACACCAGTTCGACGGCGGCGGCGTCGGCGCCGAACTCGCGCTGCACCTGGACTAGCCCCTCGAAGATCTCCCCCAGCCGGCCGGCCAGGGTATCGCGCTGCGGGCGGACGACGCCGCTCGCCAGGTAACGCATCGTGCCGTCGGCGGCCGCGTCGATGACGCCGTAGCCGGTGGCCCGGGAGCCCGGGTCGATACCCAGGATGCGGCTCAAGGGAGGGAGGCGCTTTGGAGGCGTCGCAGCAGGCGAGGCGATTTTTTCACAGACTCTCAGGCCGGCTCGTAGGCGGACTCGTCGATGTCCGCGTTGGTGTAGACGTTCTGGACGTCGTCCAGGTCTTCCAGCATTTCGATCAGGCGCAGGGTGCGCCGGCCGTCCTCGTCGGCCACCTCCACCGTGGTCTCCGGGCGCATGGTGACGGTGGCGTCCGCCGGTTCCAGGCCCGCCTCTGCCAGCGCCCTGCACAGGGTGTCGTAATCCTCCGGCGGGACCAGCAGCTCCAGGGAGCCGTCGTCGTTGTTCACCACGTCCTCGGCGCCGGCCTCCAGGGCCACTTCGATGATGCGGTCCTCGTCGCTGTCCGGCGGGAACAGCAGCACGCCGGTTTGGCGAAACAGGAACGCCACGCAGCCGTCGGTGCCCAGGTTGCCGCCGCATTTGCTGAACGCGTGGCGCACTTCGCTGACGGTGCGGTTGCGGTTGTCGGTCATGCAGTCGACCATCACCGCCGCGCCGCCGGGCCCGTAGCCCTCGAATCGGATCTCCTCGTAGTCCACCGAGTCGTCGGTGCCGGCGCCGCGCTTTATGGCGCGCTCCACGTTGTCCTTCGGCATGTTGACGCCGAACGCCCGGTCCATGGCCAGGCGCAGCCGCGGATTGCTGTCCGGGTCCGGTCCGCCCATCCGGGCGGCGACGGTGATCTCCTTGATCATCTTGGTGAAGACCTTGCCGCGCTTGGCGTCCTGGGCCTTCTTGCGGTGCTGGATGTTGGCCCACTTGCTGTGTCCGGCCATGGTGCTCCTCGAGGTTGCCCCGTCGGTTGCGGCGAGAGTGCCTTGCCTCATGCCGCGCGCCCGCGCGCGCTTTCGGTGCCGTAGGCTAGCATGCCCCACTAATGGGCTGCAGGGCCCGGCGCGGCGCCGCGGCGTGCTTCAGACGGCGAAGTCCGAGAGGTTGAGGGACGGCGCCCGGCCGATGGCGGCGCCGTTCTGGCGCAGCCAGAATTCCGCCCGCTCCCGGCCCTGGTCTCTGAGGTGTTTGAGGAACGGCCACTCGGCATTCATGGGGCTGGAGCGGCCGTGTTCCTCGAACACGCCGTCGGCGTGGATCTGGTGCAGCCGCAGCCGGCGCAGTCGGCGATGCAGCCGGGAGCCGGCGGCGGGCTCCTGGCCCAGGGTCTGCTCCATGAGCGCCAGCATCTGGAGTTCCCGCAGCAGGTGGGAGTTGAAGCTGATGTCATTGATGCGGTCGAGGATCTCGGCCACCCGGGTGGGCAGGGTCTGCTGCCACACCGGGCTCAACTGCACCAGCATGACGTCCCGGGCCGGCCCGCCGAAGATCAGCGGAAAGAGTGCCGGGTTGGCGGTGTAGCCGCCGTCCCAGTAAGGCTCGCCGTCGATCTCCACCGCCTGGAACAGCAGCGGCAGGCAGGCGGAGGCGAGCAGCGTCTCCACCGAGAGTTCCTCGTTGGTCACCAGCCGCAGCCGGCCGGTGGGCACGTGGGTCATGGACACGAAAACCCGTACCGAGGCGTCGCGCCGCAGGGCGTCGAAGTCCACGCACTGACGCAGGATGCCGGCCAGGGGGTTGAACCCGGTGGGATTGAACTGGTAGGGGGAGGCCACCTTGGCCAGCGAGCGCACCAGCTGGTAGGAGGGGGAATGGTCCCGGTTCCAGCCGCCGGAGAGGTAGTCCATCGGGCTCGGCTGCAGGGGCCCGGCCCCCGAGGAACGGGCCACGGTGCGCCAGAAGTGCTCCAGGGCATCCCGGGCTCCCTGGCGGCCGCCATGCAGCCAGCCGCTCGCCAGCACCACGGCATTCATGCCTCCGGCGCTGGCGCCGCTAACCGCGGTGAGGCGAAAGCTCGGCTCCTCCAGCAGCCGGTCCAGCACGCCCCAGGTGAAGGCGCCATGGGCGCCGCCGCCCTGCAGGGCCAGCGCCACGGGCACGGTGCGTGCCGGCAGTCGCGGCCGGCCCAGGCCACCGCGCAGCCGCTGCATGACCCGCAGGGCCTGCAGCCGCAGCCGGCGGCGCTCGGCCCAGCGGGGCGGGCGGATCCCGGCGCCGCGCTGGCGCCAGGGGCCGGCGAACTTTTGGGATCGGGTTCGCTGTTCCAGAATGCTGTCCGCCGATAATCGGGTTGCAGGTGGACAAAGGCGGCGCTGCCGCAGTCCTTCCACCTGCCGGCGGCGGATTTGCGTAGCTGCCGGCAGGCTCCGAATCCCGCCGCCTTCGAGGGCGTGATGATAGCGCCGCGCCGGCACCCTGAACCACGAGTCCCGCACAGAAAGCGATATGACGAATTCCATCGAGGCTGACGTGCTATCCGACCTGGTGCCGCTGCGCGAGCTGGACGACGCGGCGCTGCGGGCGCTGGCCGCGGAGGCCGAGATCGAGGAGGTCCCGGCGCGTTCCGTGATCTTCCGCAAGGGCGAGGAAGACGCCTACACCCGCTACGTCCTGTCCGGCGAGGTGGTGCTGGTGGAAGAACCCGGCGAGCAGCGCACACTGGTGGGCATGGGAGACGCCGGCGCCGCCGCCGAGCCCCTGGGCCTGGGTGGCACCCACAAGTTCAGCGCCCTGGCGCGCACCGACGTGCGCCTGATCCGGCTGCCCGCGGTGCGCATCCAGCAGGCTCTGGAAGCCTCCCGCCTGCCCGCCGCGGAAGTGGAGGAGGCTCCCGAGGACGCGCCCGGCGAGGCTCTGTTCTACCAGCTGGTGCGGGATCTGATGGAAGATCGCCTGGCGCTGCCGGGCATGCCCGACATCGCGGTGCGGGTGCGCAAGCTGGTGGAGGACCCGGAAGCGGGGCCCAACGACGTGATCCGCGTCCTGCAGGCAGACCCCACTGTGGCCGCCCAGGTGCTGAAGACCGCCAACAGCGCCCTCTACGCCGCCAGCGCCAAGGCGGACTCGCTGCGCTCCGCCGTGATGCGCCTGGGGCTGCGCACCGTGCGGGAGGTGGTCACGGCGGTCACCATGCGTGAGGTGTTCCGGGCCGCCAACCCGCTGCTGCACCGGCGCATGGTGGAGCTGTGGATGCACAGCACCCTGGTGGCCGCCATCGCGTCGGTGATGGCCAGGGGCCTGAAGGGCTTCGACCCCGACCAGGCGTTGCTGGCGGGCCTGATCCATGACATCGGAGCAGTGCCACTGGTGGCGCACGCCGGCGACTATCCTGAGCTGGCGGCCGATCCCCGGAGCCTGGAGCAGGTCCTCAGCCAGCACCAGGGGGAGATCGGTGTGATGATCCTGCGGCGCTGGAATTTCTCCGAGGAACTGGTGCAGGTGCCGGCGGCGGCCGAGAGCTGGTACCGCTATCAGGACGGCCCCGCCGACTATGCCGATCTGCTGGTCGCGGCCCAGTTGGAGAGCATGGCGGGCACGCGGGCCGCTGATCGCTACCCCACCCTGTCCCAGGTGCCGGCCCTTGGCCGGTTGGTGGCTGCGGGACTGGAGCTTGGCGACAGCCACTCCATCCGCGACCAGGCGCGGGATGAGATTGCCGAGGTGCAGCGGCTGCTCACCGGCTGATCCGGCGGTGCAGCACGGCCCGATGCTGCGGTTTCGCGGGAGTCCCCGCGGCCTGATATCCTAATGCATTGCAACACCGCGCGCGGCCCGCTCACGGTGGGGTGCGCGCGGCCGATATTCCGCAATCGCAGAGGGTCTTGCCTGATGGAAGACGTCGTCATAGTTGCTGCAGGGCGCAGCGCCGTAGGATCGTTTGGCGGGGCGCTGTCGCAGGTTCCCGCCACGGAGCTGGGTGCCCAGGTGCTGCGGGGCGTGCTGCAGCGTGCGGGGCTGGATCCCCAGCAGGTGGACGAGGTGATTCTCGGCCAGGTGCTCACCGCCGCGGTGGGCCAGAATCCCGCCCGCCAGGCTTCCTTGAAGGCCGGGCTGCCCACCAGTTGCCCGGCGATGACCATCAACAAGGTGTGCGGCAGCGGGCTGAAGGCCACCCACCTGGCTGCCCAGGCCATCAAGCTGGGCGACGCCTCGGTGATCCTGGCCGGTGGCCAGGAGAGCATGAGCCTGGCGCCCCACGCCCTGCCCAAGTCCCGCACCGGCCAGCGCATGGGCGACTGGAAGCTGGAAGACACCATGATCAAGGACGGTCTGTGGGACGCCTTCAACGACTACCACATGGGCGTCACGGCGGAGAATCTGGCCGAGCAGCACGAGATCACCCGGGAGCAGCAGGATGCCTTCGCGGCCCGCTCCCAGCAGCTGGCGGAGAAGGCCATCAAGGAGGGCCGGTTCGCCGACGAGATCGTTCCCATCGAGATTCCCCAGCGCAAGGGGGATCCGCTGCGCTTCGAGGTGGACGAGTTTCCCCGGGAGGGGGTCACCGCCGAAGGCCTGGGCGGGCTGCGCCCGGCGTTCAAGAAAGACGGCAGCGTGACCGCCGGCAATGCCTCCGGCATCAACGACGGGGCGGCCGTGGCGGTGGTCATGTCCGCCTCCAAGGCCCAGGAACTGGGTCTGGAACCCCTGGCCCGGATTCGCGCCTACGCCAACGCCGGCGTCGATCCCAGCATCATGGGCTACGGGCCGGTTCCGGCGACCCAGCGCTGCCTGGAGCGGGCCGGCTGGAGTGTCGACGATCTGGACCTCATCGAGGCCAACGAAGCCTTCGCCGCCCAGTTCCTGGCGGTCGGCAAGGATCTGGGCTGGGATCCGGAGAAGGTCAACGTCAACGGCGGTGCCATCGCCATCGGCCATCCGATCGGGGCCTCCGGGGCACGCATCCTGGTGACGCTGCTGCACGAGATGAAGCGGCGCGGCGCCAGCAAGGGCCTGGCGACCCTGTGCATCGGCGGCGGCCAGGGCGTGGCGCTGGCGGTGGAGCGCTGACGGCGATCACGGGCGGCGGCAGGCGTCGCCGCCCGCTGGTGGGGAGAGACGGGGCAAACGATGTCAGACACCCGGATCATCAAGAAGTACCCGAATCGCCGGCTCTACGACACGGCGATCAGCAGCTACATCACCCTGGCGGACGTCAAGCGCCTGGTGCTGGACAGCGTCGACTTCCAGGTGGTGGATGCCAAGACCAAGGCTGACCTCACCCGGAGCATCCTGCTCCAGATCATTGCCGAGGAGGAGGAGGGTGGCGAGCCCATCTTCAGCAGCGAACTGCTGGCCCAGTTCATCCGTGCCTACGGCGGCAACATGCAGAACATGCTCACCAGTTACCTGGAGAAGAGCATGGAGCTGTGGACGGACCAGCAGCGAGTGTTCCGCGAACGCACCAAGTCGCTGATGGACAACTCCCCCATGGCCATGCTCACCCAGATCGCCGAGCGCAACCTGCAGATGTGGCAGCAGGCCATGTCCGGGTTCAACCCGGAGGGTGAGGAGCAACAGGGGCCGCATGGCTCGGGCCCGGCGCGCTCCGCGCAAGCCGCTTCCGGCAGCCGCGAGGAGTCGGACGAAAGTCCCGCCGCCGCCCGCCAGCGCCCGCCCCGCCGCAAGCCCCGGGATGGTGGGGGCGCGGGCGGCGGCTGAACCGCCTCCCTGTCCAAACAGGCCGATACCAGCCTGGATGATCGCCCCGCCGACCCGCGGCGGAGGCCGCCGGCGAAGGGCCCCGCATCGGGGCCCCGCTGGCTGTTACTTTTCGTTGCCGGCCAGTTGACACTTCAGTCACCCGTCCCTATGATCCCGGTTATTGTGCGCTGCACAAGGCGGACGCGGCCTATCGGCCAGCGGCGGCCGGGGGGCATTCGGCCCCCTGCACCTGCGGCGAGCCAGAACTTCGGGAGGTGAGTAATGAGCAAGCGCGTGGCGCTGGTAACCGGTGGCAACGGCGGCATCGGAACCGCCATCTGCCGGGCCCTGTACGAGTCCGGCCATCGGGTCGTTACTACCTGCGTGGACCCCGAGAAGGAAGGTATCGAGCAGTGGCAGGCCGAACTGCGGGCCGCTGGGGTCGAGGTGTCCTGGGTGCAGTGCGACGTCTCCAGCTTCGAGGCCTGCGCGGAGATGGCGGACTTCGTGGAGGAAGAGTTCGGGCCCGTCGGGGCGCTGGTTAACGCGGCCGGCATCACCCGCGACAGCTTTCTGCACAAGATGGCGCCGGAGAACTGGGAGGCGGTGATCGCCGTCAACCTCACCAGCGTGTTCAACGTCACCCGCCAGTTCGCGGGCCGGATGCGCGAGCGCGGGTATGGCCGGATCGTCAACATCGCCTCGGTCAACGGGCAGACCGGCCAGTTCGGTCAGACCAACTACTCGGCGGCCAAGGCAGGCATGCACGGCTTCACCATGGCCCTGGCCAAGGAAGGGGCGCCCAAGGGTATCACCGCCAATACGGTATCCCCGGGCTACATCCGCACGGCCATGACCGAGGCGATTCCGGAGCCGGTGCGGGAGCAGATCCTGGCACAGGTGCCTGCCGGGCGCATGGGGGAACCCGAGGATGTCGCCCGGGTGGTGCAGTTTCTGGCGGCCGAGGAAGCAGGCTATATCAACGGCGCCAACATCCCCGTCAACGGCGCCATGTTCTGCAGCTTCTGACGGCCGAAAATGCGGTTGACACCCATTCTGGCGAGAGCTAATATGTTGCACAGCAACATAGAAGGCGGGAGATGCCGGGGCGCTCGTCGCGCACTTGCCCCGCCTGACAGGATTCAACAGCGGATCGGCAGGCAAAAAGAAAGGGGTCGAAGACCCCTTAGCTGATCCGGCTCGGAGAGCCGTCTCCTCCTCCTGGCGACGTATCCTAGGTAATTTTCGTCGCCACTCCGTTACCCCCTGTCTTCAGGGGGTTCTTTTTGTCCGCTGTTTGGAACTCTGCGCGGTACAGGCCAAAACCACAAAACCTGTAGTGATATGCATAGGCTGCATTCTATTCGCAACTGCGCAAATCGCAAGCAGTTTGCGTGCTGCATCGCAACAGGCGCCAGCGCCGCGCGCGGTCTCAGGCACTGCGCTGTTGCAGCCACTGCGCCAGCCACGGGTAGAGTTCCCGGTGCGCCTGGCCGCCGATGAACACCCCCAGGTGCCCCCCCGGCATGGCCCGCTCGGTATAGTCAGGGCTGCCCGCCAGCCGTCCCAGGGCCCGGGCGGCGTCCGGCGGCACCAGGTGGTCGGCGGTGGCGTAGACGTTGCAGACCGGCATGGACAGGCGCCCCAGATCCACGCCCCTGCCCCCGAGGGTCACGCTGGCGTTCACCAGACCGTTGCGCTGGTAGAAGTCACGGGCGAACTGCAGGAAGGCGGCGCCGGCTTGGTCGGGGCTGTCGTACATCCAGCGTTCCATGCGCAGAAAGTCCGCCATCGCGTCCGGCTTGTCCGCCAGATCCGCCAGCGCCAGGTAACGCTGCCCGAACATTTGGAATGGCTTGAGCCCGGCAAAGACCATGTTCAGGCCCAGGGACCGGACATTGCCGCTGGCCCTCACCACGGCCTCGAAGTCCACGTGCCGCGCCAGGTGGTAGAGCAGATCCTCGGCGGTCTGGAAGTCCACCGGTGTGACCAGGGTGGTGAGGGTGCGCACCCGCTCCGGGTGGAGCGCCGCGTAGCACAGGGACAGGGTGCCCCCCTGGCAGACTCCCGTCAGGTGTACCGGGCTCCCTCCGTGAGTCGTGGAGATATGCTCCACCGCCCGATCCAGGGTGTCCTCGATATAGTCGTCCAGGCTGCGGAACCGGTCCATGGGGCCGGGGCTCGCCCAGTCCAGCAGGTAGACGGTGAAGCCGGCGTCCCGCAGACGCTGTACCACCGAGCGGCGCTCGCGCAGATCCAGCAGGTAGGCCCGGTTGACGAGGGAGTACACCAGCAGCAGGGGCGGGCCCCCACCGCCGCTGTAGCGATACAGGGTGCCGCCGTCGTGCTCCAGCACCGCCTCCCGAGGCGTGATCCCCACGGGCACCGGCTGCAACTCCGCCGCCTGGCGCCAGGCGCGCGCCATGCCCTCGCTCAGGGCCTGCCACTCGCGCAGGGCGGCGGCGCGCTCGGTTGGTCTGGTCACTGGCCCCCCCCGCCGCGGTGGCGCACGCTGGCGCTGCTGCCGGGGGCTGTGGCCAGGCCGCGCAGTTCACGGCGCAGCAGGTCCATTTCGCGGCGCAGTTCGCGAGTCTCGGCCTCGCTGCGCCGGCGTACCTGCTCCAGGCGTTGCTGGGTGGCTTCCAGTTCCCTGCGGGACGGCAGGCTGAGCGCCTCCAGGCATTCGTCCCAGAGCCCCTGCAGGCTGCTGGAGAGCTCCACGGCGGCATTGGTAAGTTCACCGAACGCTTCGGAGTAGGCGTCGCTGCGCAGCACTTCCTCGTAGGCCGCCTCGCCAGCGGCTACCCACAGGCCATGCAGCTCGCGCACGCCGGCGGGGGGCTCGCCGTCGCGCAGCCGCAGGCGGCGGTCGAACTCCGCGATGCTCTGGTTTCCCACCTGGACCAGCAGCTCGCCGTAGCGCCGAGTGGCGTCCCGGTAGCGCTGGGCTGCGCAGGCCACGGCTTCAAGCTGCGCCTGGTAGTTCTGGAACATTCCAAGGCGGGGCGCGGCGCCCGCGCAGGCCTCCGAGCCGAGCGGGTGGAGGGATTGCAGGGCCGCCAGATTGCCGAGCGCGGCCGAAGCGAGTTCCACTGGCAGCAGCGCGGCCTCGGAGGCGTTCCGGTGTAGCGCCAGCAGTTCGTCCATGGCCTCCTGCAAGCGGGGCCGCAGGCGCTCGGCCACCGCTTCCGGGTCGTCGCCGGCTGCCAGGGCCTCTGCTTCCGCCGCCACGGTGGCAAGCCCGCGCTGGATCAGGGTGGCGATCAGCGAGGCGCCCGTTTCCCCCACGGATGCGTCGCCCGCTTCGCCGGGACCGTTGCCGGTGGCGAGCTCGTGGACCTGACGCATCATCGCCAGCCATGCGTCCATGGCCGCTGATCCGTGGTTCATGGGTGGC
>CAZAQB010000035.1:24121-26851 GCA_964487155.1 uncultured Ectothiorhodospiraceae bacterium | reverse complement strand
ATCTGCTTCCATCCCAACGCCATCGCTCGGGATGACTTTGAGGAGCGCGTCAAACACTACCTCAGCCGATGGGAACAGGTGGTCGTAGAAGACAACTGGATTACTGAGGTCCAGCAGCGTGGCATTCAGGGCGGAGTAAAGGGCCGGTATACGCGTATGGAACGCGCCGTCCATCAGCTGGATAACTGGATCCTGGATCGCGCACTCGGTAGTCAGGCTCAGGCGGCGTTCAACACGACATCTTGGGGGGCGCGGCATGAGTTTTAAGAACTACCGCCGCGTCCTCTTCACCCTCTTCATGAGCGCTTTTGTTATAGGTTTTTTTCATCGCTTCGCGCCTGGTGTCATCGCGGAGCGTATCGCCCATGATTTCGGTCTGTCGGCGACCTGGTTGGGTGTCGTCGGCGCGGCCTACTTTTGGACATACACTGCGATGCAGATTCCTGCCGGTGTGCTGATTGATCGTTGGGGTGGACGACGCGTAATCAGCGCCGGTCTCATGATTGTGTCCATTGGGACAGCGCTGTTCAGTGTCGCGCAGGAACCACTTGGCCTTGTTGCCGGGCGCTTGCTAGTTGGTTTTGGAGTCTCCGCACTGTTCGTTGGCATCCTGCGTAGCCACGCGAGCTGGTATGCGTCCGGCGAATATACAAGCATCGTCGGCGCGACCATGCTGATTGGAAATCTTGGTGCCATGGCATCAGCCGGACCCTTCGCCGTACTGCTCGAGCATTACTCCTGGCAAAGTGGGATGCTGCTTACGGCGATGCTTACTGCAGCAATATCCATACTCACGGTGATTTTCGCGCGTGACCATCCGGAGGATCTCGGCTTTCCTTCAGTAGTGCCATCGCCAAATCGATCTGGAGACGGCTATTTGGCTGCCATTAGCAATGCATTGCGGCAACCGGGACTCTATGGTTGTCTGCTGGCAGGGGTTGGCACGAACGCCACGTTCTATTCGTTCGCTGGTCTTTGGGGTGTCCCGTTGCTGCAAGACAGTTTTGCATTGTCTGCCGTGGCCGCGTCGGTGTATACAACGGTGGCGCTACTTCTTTACGGGGTGGCATCGTTATTCGTAGGGGTGGCGGCAGACCGGATTGGTGCTCGTCGACCGTTCATCGTCGCCACAGGCTGGCTAAGCTCCGTGGCATGGGCGGCCTTGGTGGCCTTGGATTGGTCTCCTGGCTTATGGCTATTGGTGGTGTACTCCGCACTCGGTATTGCGGCGGCCCAGATGGTCGTAACTTTTTCCACTATCAAGGACATGGTGCCCGCACCCATCGCGGGCCTGGCCTTGGCTATCGCGAATACCTGCGTGTTCCTTGGCGTCGCAATAATCCATCCACTGGTGGGGTGGATACTGGATCTCCATGGGCACGCGGGAGGCACACGTGGGCTTGCAGAGTATCAGAGTGCGTTATCGTTTTGTCTCGGAATTAGTATTGCCGCAGCGGTCGCGGCCATGTTTATCCCCGAGACACTCCAAAGACACGAGATATCTCTCGAACATGACAAACTGTGAGCGCTATCTGTGCCATGCATCAGGTGGGCCTATTGGTGTCGCTATCCATCTGACGGTTAGGGAACCATGGAAGTAATGGCGCGCGGGCCTGGAGTTCCCGCAGCCGGGCGAGAGGGCAGGAATCGGGAGACCAAGAATTTGCTGAATACCCGATCAACCGCTCGACCGACCAGCCGTTTCGCTCACACCTCCCGGGCCAGGCGCTCGGCGTCACCCACGTAGCTCCAGGGGGTGAGCTCGGCCAGTTCCCGGCGGACCTGCTGCGGCAGATCGAGGCCGTCGATGAACTCCGCCAGGGCGCGGGCGTCCACCCGCCGGCCGCGGGTCAGGGCCTTGAGCTGCTCGTAGGGGGAATCCGCGCCGTAGCGGCGCATGACGGTCTGGATGGCCTCTCCGAGCACCTCCCAGTTGGCGTCCAGGTCCGCCCGCAGACGCTGCTCGTCCAGGTCAAGCTTGGCCAGGCCCCGCTCCAGGGAGCGGTACGCCACCAGGCAGTGGCCCAGGGCGGGGCCGATGTTGCGCAGGGCGGTGGAGTCGGTGAGATCCCGCTGCCAGCGGGACACCGGCAGCGTCTCCGCCAGGTGGGCCAGCAGCGCGTTGGCGATGCCCAGGTTGCCCTCGGCATTCTCGAAGTCGATGGGATTCACTTTGTGGGGCATGGTGGAGGATCCCACCTCGTCCGCCACCAGGCGCTGGCGGAAGTAGCCCAGAGAGATATAGCCCCACGCGTCCCGGGCCAGATCCAGCAGCACGGTATTGACCCGTATCAGGCCATGGAACAGCTCCGCGACGCCGTCATGGGGCTCGATCTGGGTGGTGTAGGGATTCCAGGCCAGCCCCAGGCCGGTGACCAGGCGCTGGCCCAGGGCCGGCCAGTCCACCTGCGGATAGGCCGCCCGGTGGGCGTTGTAGTTGCCCACGGCGCCGTTGATCTTGCCCGGCACGGGGACGCACGCCAGGCCGTCGCACTGGCGGTGCAGCCGGTAGACGACATTGGCCAGTTCCTTGCCCATGGTGGTGGGGCTGGCCGGCTGGCCATGGGTGCGCGACAGCATGGCGGCGCCGGCCAGTTCGTGGGCCAGGCCGCGCAGGCGCTCGCGCAGCCCTTCCAGCACCGGCAGCAGCACCTCCCGGCGGGCCTCGTCCAGCATCAGGGCATAGGCCAGGTTGTTGATGTCCTCTGACGTGCAGGCGAAATGCAGGAA
>CAZAQB010000035.1:0-24021 GCA_964487155.1 uncultured Ectothiorhodospiraceae bacterium | reverse complement strand
TCAGGGCATAGGCCAGGTTGTTGATGTCCTCTGACGTGCAGGCGAAATGCAGGAACTCGCGCAGCGGGGCGAGCTCGTCGTGCTCCGCCAGGCGCTCGCGCAGGTAGTACTCCACCGCCTTCACGTCGTGGTTGGTGCGCCCCTCGATGGCCTTCACCCGTGCCGCCTGCTCCGGGTCGAAGCCCTCCACCAGCTCCGTCATGAAGACCCGGGCCGCGCCGCTGAGTGCCGGCACTTCCGGGATGCCGGGCTCCGCCGCCAGGGCCTCCAGCCAGGCGAGCTCCACCCGGACCCGGCAGCGTATCAGGCCGTACTCGCTGAGCACCGGGCGCAGCTCGGCCACCTTGGCGGCATAGCGGCCGTCCACGGGGGAGAGGGCGGTGAGGGAATCCAGTTGCATGGCGATGTTCCGTCTAAGCAGGGCCCGGGACCTGCGCCTGGCCCGGATCGGGTGGCGCTCGGCGGGCGTGCATTCTATACCCCGGTGCGAGAGGCCGCACCCGCGGCCGCCGTCGAGGAGCACCCATGGCCGGCGACGACTACCGAGTGGAATCCGACAGCATGGGGCAGCTGCAGGTCCCGCGGGACGCCCTCTACGGCGCCCAGACCCAGCGCGCCCTGGAGAACTTCCCGGACAGCGGGCTGCGCATGCCGCGGGCGTTGCTGCGGGCGCTGGGCCTGATCAAGGCCGCAGCCGCCCGGGTCAACAGCGAACTGGGCCTGCTGCAGCCGCAGGTGGCCGAGGCGGTGGCCCGCGCGGCCCGGGAGGTGGCGGACGGCCTGCACGACGCCCACTTCCCGGTGGACGTGTTCCAGACCGGCTCGGGAACCAGCTCCAACATGAACGCCAACGAGGTGATCGCCCGCCGGGCCAGCGCGGCCGGCGGCATCACGGTACATCCCAACGACCACGTCAACGCCAGCCAGAGCAGCAACGACGTCATCCCCAGTGCCATTCACGTCTCCGCCGCCCTGCAGTGCCGGGAGCACCTGCTGCCGGCACTGCAGCACCTGGCGGAAACCCTGGAGGCCCGGGCCTCGGAACTGGCCGAGGTGACCACTACCGGGCGTACCCACCTGATGGATGCCATGCCCGTCACCCTGGGCCAGGAGGTGGGCGGCTGGGCCAGCCAGGTGCGCCACGCCGCCGCGGGCATCGAACGCAGCCTGGGCCGGGTCCAGGCGCTCGCCATCGGCGGCACCGCGGTGGGCACCGGCATCAACGCCCACCCCGAGTTCGGGGCCCGGGTTGCGGCCCTGCTCGCCCGGGAGACCGGTTCGGAGTTCCGGCCAGCGGACAACCCGTTCGAGGCGCTGAGCAGCCAGGACGCCGCGGTGGAACTCTCCGGGCAGTTGCGGGCCCTGGCGGTGGCGCTGATGAAGATCGCCAACGACCTGCGCTGGATGAACAGCGGGCCCCTGGCCGGCCTGGGGGAGATCGCTCTGCCGGCCCTGCAGCCGGGCAGCAGCATCATGCCCGGCAAGGTCAACCCGGTGATCCCGGAATCGGTGACCATGATCTGCGCTCAGGTGATGGGCAACGATGTCACGGTCGCGGTGGGCGGCCAGTCCGGCAACTTCCAGCTCAATGTCATGCTGCCGGTGATCGCCTACAACCTGTTGCAGAGCATCGACCTGCTGGCCCAGGGCAGCCGGGTGCTGGCGGACCGGGCGGTGGCCGGCTTCACCGTCAACCGGGAGCGCCTGCAGGCGGCTCTGGAGCGCAATCCCATCCTGGTGACGGCGCTGAACACGGTGGTGGGCTACGAGACCGGCGCCCGCATCGCCAAGCAGGCGTATGCGCAGCGGCGGCCGGTGCTGGAGGTGGCCCGGGAGCTCACTGACCTGGACGAAGAGCAGCTGCGCCGGCTGCTGGACCCGGTGGCCCTGACCCGGGGCGGCATTCCGGGGCAGGATTGACTGTCCCGGCCGGTTCAGGCTGCGGTGACGCGGTCGAAGCGGGCGAACATCTGGCCGGTCGCCTCCGGGGAGTGGCGATCCAGGTACAGCCAGCGCAGCCGATAGCCCGGCGGCGGGTTGAGCATGGGCCCGTCCACCAGGCTCTGGAACGGCTGGCCCCCCAGCAACCGGGGCACCAGCGTGAGGAACAGGCTGTCCAGCCGGTTCGCCGCCAGCAGAGTGTGCAGCACCCGGGCACCGGTGATGCAGTAGATGCGACGGTAGTCCAGGGATTCCAGGTGAGCCACCACGGCGCCGCCGTCGACGTTCTCCCCCGGCAGTGACACCACCTCGGCGCCCTGGCGCGCCAGAGCCCGGCAGCGGCCCGCCGGCGCGCGCTCCCCGGTGAATGCCAGCAGCCGGCGTTCGCCATGGCCCAGGCCCGGGGGCAGGGGCAGGTCGAGGCCGGCGCTCAGCACTGCGACATCCGGCTGCGGCGCCAGGCCGAAACGCCGCCGGGCCGTGTGGATATCCTGGAAGCGGGGCGCGCTGCTCACCGGCAGATCGGCCTGGGCCTGGCCGGCGGCCAGTTCCCGGAAGTAGCGACCGGAGGTGAGCAGCACGTCGCAGCGGCCAGCCAGTTCCTGGAACAGCCGCCAGTCCCGCGCGTTGGCGGTGCTCGCGGGTACCTGCTGGGCGCCGCCCGGACCCGCAGGGATGGCGATGCGCCCGTCCAGGCTGACCACGTAGTTGGTGTACAGGAAGGCGCGTGCGGGATCGGCACCGGCGGGCTCCAGGGGGGCCTCCAGGTAAAGGCCCTCCAGGGCCGTCTCCTCCGAGGGAAGCGGGTAGAGTCGCAGCAGGGGCTCGGACATGACCTTGGAGCGGTGACCGCCGGGGACGTTACCTTACTATCAACGACCACTTGCTGGCTCGAAGCCGCGCCCGGTGGGGGTCGGCGGGTACCAATCAGGGTGGGGACCGAGCCTGCCGATGCGGGAGCGCATTGCCGATGAACCTTGAATCCCATCCTTCCCTGGCGCTGTTCGTGTCCCTGGGTATCGGCCTGCTGGTAGGCCTGGAGCGGGGCTGGGAACAGCGCGGCGCGGAGGAGGGCGAGCGGGTGGCGGGCATCCGCACCTTCGCCCTGGTGGGGCTGTTCGGCGGCGTCGCGGGCCTGCTGGGGCACCGCCTGGGAGCGGCTGCGGTGGCTGCAGGTTTCCTGGCCATCACGGCGCTGGTGGTGGCCGCTTATGCGCTCACTAGCCGCCGTCAGAGCAACTACGGTATCACCACTGCAGTTGCGGCCCTGGGCACCTTTGGCCTGGGTGCCGCGGCGGCGGCGGGCTATCCCCAGGGTGCCGCCGCCGCCGCGGTGTTCATGGCCCTGCTACTGGGCCTCAAGCCGGAGATGCACGACTGGCTGCGCCGGCTGCGACGCGACGAACTGGTCTCTGCCCTGCAGCTGCTGCTGCTCTCGGTGGTCGTGCTGCCGCTGCTCCCGGACCGGGGGCTGGGCCCTTGGGAGGCCTTCAATCCCTACCGGCTGTGGTGGTTGGTGGTGCTGGTGGCCGGGCTGAGCTTCTGCGGCCACTTCGCCATCCGGCTGCTGGGGGAGCAGCGTGGCGTGCTGCTGACCGGCGCGGTGGGCGGGCTGGCATCGTCCACTGCCCTGACCGTACAGTTTGCCCGCCGCGGGCGGCTGCAGGCCCGGCTTCAGCCGCTGCTGGCGGTAGGCATCGTGCTGGCCAGTGCCACCGTGCCCGCCCGCATGCTGGTGGAGGTGGCGGTGGTGAACCGGCAGCTGCTGCCCGCGGCGCTGCCGCCGCTGCTGTCCATGGTGTGCGCCACGGCGGTGGTGGGAGTGGCATTGTGGTGGGGCGCGCGCGGTGCTGAGTCTGGCGAGTCCCTGGAGGCCAGCCGCCCGTTCCGGCTGTCGGTGGTGCTGTACTTCGCTTTGCTGCTGGCCGTGATCTCGGTCGCCGGTGAGGCCGCGCGGGTCTATCTGGGCAGCGGCGGGGTGTACGCTCTGGCGGGCATTGCCGGCCTTGCCGACGCTGACGCCGTCACCGTCTCCCTGGCCCAGGCCTCAAGGGGCGCCCTGGAGGACACGGTGGCAGTGCGGGCGCTGGTGCTGGTTGCCATGGCGGCAGCGGTGTCCAAGGCGGTGCTGAGCCTGGCCCTGGGTGGCCGCGATCTGGCGCTGCGGGTGGTGGCCGCCTCGGCGGTCACGGCGGCGGCGGGGGTCCCCTGGCTGCTGTAAGGAGACCAACACAATGGTGGCTGATTCTGCCGGAACCGAGGCGCTGGAGCGCAGCTATCGGATCCTCAGTGGCGACGACAGCGACGAGCGGGCCTGCGAGGCCATCCCGGATTCCGCCTGCACCAACCTGCCCAGGAATTACCTGCTGAATGTGGCCAACGGATCCTGCACCAAGCTGGCGGAGCAGCTGGCCGGACCCAACCTGGTGCTGCCCTGGCTGCTGGCGGCCCTCGGCACCCCCGCATCCGTCACCGGCTGGCTGATGCCCGTCAAGCAGCTGTTCTCTCTCGCCCCGCAGCTGGCGGTATCGGGGCGTATCCGGCGCGTGTCCGTACGCCGCCGCGTGTGGACCGCCGCCGGGCTGAGCCAGGCGGCGGCGCTGCTGGCCATGGCCGCGGCTGCCGTGTGGCTCCCGCCCCTGGAAGCCGGGCTGGCGGTGTTGGCCCTGCTGGCGGTATTCAGCGCCGCCAGCGGCGCTGGCTCCGTGGCGTTCCAGGACGTCATGGGCAAGACCGTGCCCAAGGGCCGGCGTGGCCGTCTGCTGTCCAACCGGGCTTTGATTGGCGGTGCCCTCACCATCGCGGCGGGCCTGGGGTTGCAGTACCAGCTGGGCGCCGAGGCGCCGATTTCCGTCTATGTCTGGCTGCTGCTGGGGGCCGCGGCCCTGTGGGCCCTGGCTGCGCTGCTGTTCGCCGCCGTGCGCGAGGCCCCGGGCGCCACCGAGGGCGGGCGTTCGCCGCTGGCGGAGCTGGGCGCCGGCTGGGCCCTGATGCGCAGCCAGCCGGGCTACCGGCGCTTTCTGGCGGTGCGCGCCCTGCTGCTGTCGGTGGAAATTGGCATGCCGTTGTTCGTGCTCCATGGGCGTGCCGTGAGCGACGGCGCGGTGCTCGCCCTCGGGGTGTTCATGCTCGCCGTGGGCGCTGGCAACGTGCTGAGCAGCCCGATCTGGGGCCGGTTCTCGGACCGCTCCAGCCGCCAGGTGCTGGAAGTCTCCGGGCTGCTGGCTGCCGCCATCGCTGTGCTCGCCCTGGGACTGGGGCAACTGGCCGCAAGCCAGTGGGCGGCCTGGCTGTACGCCCCGGTGTTCGTACTGCTCGGAATCGCGGAACAGGGAGTTCGCCTGGGCCGCAAGACGTATTTGGTGGATGCCGCTCCCAAGGACCAGCGTCCCCTGTACACTGCCTTCGCCAATACCTCCGTGGGCCTTCTGGCCCTGCTGGGCGGCGCCCTGGGCTTCCTGGCCCAGTGGCTGGCCCCGGCAGCGGCGGTGGTGGCCCTGGGGCTGCTGGGGCTGGCCGGAGCGCTCGCCGCCCGGGTGCTGCCGGAGGCCTCGGAGATGCTGGACTTCCGCCCCTGAGCCAGGCGCCCCGGGGGCAGCCGGTTGGTGGCGGTTAGGGCAGCGTTGCCTGATCGAGTATAGTTGCGGCCATCGAGCCGCCGACGAGCGGCGTCGGGGAGCAGGGCCGCTCCCGTGGCTGGAGGAGATCGCACCGAACCATGATTCGGGTGCTCGTTGTGGATGACCACAGGCTGGTCCGCGCCGGGATACGACGCATCCTGGATGAAGCCTCCCACGTGGAAGTGGTGGCAGAGGCCGATTCCGGCGAGGCTGCGCTGCAGCAGGTGCGCGAACACCGGCCCCAGGTGGTGCTGATGGATGTCAACATGCCGGGCATGGGAGGCCTGGAGGCGACCCGCAAGCTGCTGCGCATCGATCCGGAACTGAAGATCGTGGCGCTCACGGTGCATGGCGCGGAGCCCTACCCCAGCCGGCTTCTGGAAGCCGGCGCGGTAGGCTATGTGACCAAGGGCTGCGACGAGAGCGAGATCCTGGATGCCATCGGCAGGGTGGCCGCGGGCGAGCGCTACCTTGGGGCCGACATTGCCCGCCAGATGGCGCTTTCCGGGCTCGAGCACGGCGGCGGCAACCCCTTCGACCGGCTCTCCCAGCGGGAAGTGCAGGTCATGATGCTGGTTACCGCCGGCCGCAAGCTCCAGGAGATCTCCGACACTCTGTGCCTGAGCCCGAAGACGGTGAGCACCTACCGCTACCGGCTCTACGAAAAGCTTGGAGTGAGCAACGACGTGGAACTGACCCGGCTTGCCATCCGCCACGGGCTGATCGAGCAGACGGACTGAACCGCCGCCGCGTCGACTCGCCGGGTCGGCGCTTGACTGGCGAGCGTCCCGACCCCACACAAACGCTATGGCCCGTCCATTCGACCCCGCCTGCAGCGCCTGCCCCCGGCTGGCCGGCTATCTGGAAGGGGTGCGGCAGCGCTATCCCCGCTACCATGCGGCGCCGGTGCCCGCCTTTGGCCCGATCCAGGCTCGGTTGCTGGTGGTGGGGCTGGCGCCGGGGCTGCACGGGGCCAACGCCACCGGCCGGCCGTTCACCGGCGACCACGCCGGCATCCTGCTCTACCAGACCCTGCATAAGCTGGGGCTGGCTTCCCGCCCCGACGCAACCGCCCCGGACGACGGCCTGCAGCTCACTGACTGCCGCATCACCAACGCGGTGCGCTGCGTGCCTCCCGGTAACAAGCCGGAGGCGGCCGAGGCCCGGCGTTGCCGGGACTACCTCGCCTGGGACCTCCAGCAGATGCCGGGCGGCGGCGTGGTGCTGGCCCTGGGTCGGGTGGCCCACGACGCGGTGCTGGCCGCGGACGGCCAGGTGCGCGCGCGGCATCCGTTCGCCCACGGTGCCCGTCATGGCCTGTCCCGGGGCCGGGCGCTGGTGGACTGCTACCACTGCAGCCGTTACAACACCCAGACCGGCCGCCTGACCCGGGCCATGTTCGAGGAGGTCTTCCGCCAGGCCCGGTCGTTGCTGGAGGCAGGCACTCCATGAGCTCCGGGCTCGCGGCCGGCGAGGGGCGCTCCCCGGAACTCGCCGAGCGGTTGGCCTCGCTGCCTGAGCAGCCCGGGGTGTACCGGCTGCTGGACGCGGAGCGGCAGGTTCTCTATGTGGGCAAGGCCGGGTCCCTGCGCCGCCGGGTGAGCAGCTACTTCAACCGCTCGGTGAGCTCGCCCCGCATTCAGGCCATGGTCGCCCAGGTGCGCGATCTGCAGGTGACGGTGACCCGCACCGAGGCCGAGGCGCTGCTGCTGGAGAACAACCTGATCAAGTCCCTGCGGCCGCGCTACAACGTGCTGCTGCGCGACGACAAGAGCTATCCCTACATCTATCTCTCCAGCCACCAGCGCTTCCCGCGGCTGGGCTTCTACCGGGGCTCGTGCACCGGTCCGGGACGCTACTTCGGCCCCTACCCGAGCGCCGGGGCGGTGCGTGAGACCCTGAGCGAGTTGCAGAAGGTGTTCCCGGTGCGCCAGTGCCGGGACAGCTTCTTCCGCAACCGCCTGCGCCCTTGCCTGCAGTACCAGATCCAGCGCTGCACTGCGCCGTGCGTGGGCTATGTGGACGAGGCGCGCTACGCGCAGGACGTGCGCCATGTGGAGATGTTCCTCACCGGCCGCAGCAGCGAAGTCCTGGAGGAGCTGGGCCGGCGCATGGAGGCGGCGGCCGCGGCCCTGGAGTTCGAGCGGGCGGCGCTGCTGCGCGACCGCATCGCCTCCCTGCAGCGCATCCAGAGCCGCCAGTACGTGGCCGGTGCCCGGGGCGACGTCGACGTGGTGGCCTGCCGGCAGGAAACGGACATCGCCTGCGTGCAGCTGGTGGTCATCCGGGGCGGGCGTAACCTGGGCGACCAGAGCTTCTTCCCCCGCTCTCCCGAGGGCCTGGAGCCGGCCGAGCTGCTGTCCGGCTTCCTCGCCCGGCATTACCTTGACCGCGCCACGCCCCGGGAGATCATCGTCAGCCACGACGTGCCGGATCGCCGCGTGCTGGAGGAGGCACTGTCGCGCCAGAGCGGACGCCAGGTGCGCATCAGTCCCCGGGTGCGCGGGGACCGCCAGCGCTGGCTCGAGCAGGCGGATGCCAACGCCGCTCAGGCACTGCAGGCGAAGGTGGCCTCCAGGCTGACCCTGGAGCGCCGCTTCGAGGCGCTTCAGGAAGAGCTCGAGCTGCAGGCCATGCCGGAGCGCATCGAGTGCTTCGATATCAGTCACATCCGCGGGGAAGCGACAGTGGCTTCCTGCGTGGTGTTCAACCGGGAGGGCCCGGTGAAGGCGGACTACCGGCGTTTCAACATCAAGGGCATCACGCCCGGCGACGACTACGCCGCCATGCAGCAGGCCCTGGAACGGCGCTACATCCGGCTCAAGCGCGGCGAGGGCCGGCTGCCGGACCTGTTGCTGATCGACGGCGGGCCGGGGCAGCTGGCCCGGGCAGAGCAGGTGCTCCAGGAACTGCAGGTGGAGGAGGTGGCCCTGGTGGGCATCTCCAAGGGGCCCCGGCGCCGCGCCGGGGAGGAGACCCTGCTGGTGTCAGGCCGCGCCGGCGAGCTGCACCTGGCGCCGGACTCGCCGGGCTTTCACCTGCTCCAGCAGATCCGCGACGAGGCCCATCGGTTCGCCATCACCGGCCATCGCCAGCGCCGGGGCCGCAAGCGCACCACCTCGGTGCTGGAGGAGATACCGGGACTGGGACCGAAACGCCGCCAGGCTCTGCTGCGTCATTTCGGCGGCCTGCAGGGAGTCACCCGGGCGGGGCTGGACGACCTGAGGCAGGTGCCCGGCATCAGCCGGGAGCTCGCCGAACGCATTCACGTCAGCCTGCACGGCTGACGCGGCCTGGGCATGATACATTCTGCAGCCGCGTACGACCCTGGTGGCTGAGAGCGTCCCCATGAGCTGGAACCTCCCCAACGCCCTCACCGGGCTGCGCATCGCGCTGATCCCCGTGCTCGGGCTGATGTTCCTGCTGCCCCATCCCTGGTCCAACGTCATCGCCGCCGCGGTGTTCGCCGTGGCGGGTATTACCGACTGGCTGGACGGATACCTGGCCCGCCGCCTGGGCCAGACCTCGGCGTTCGGTGCCTTCCTGGACCCGGTGGCGGACAAGCTGATCGTGGCCGTGGCCCTGATCATCATCGTCACCGACCGGCCCTCCGCCAGCATCGCCGTGCCCGCGGCTGTGATCATCGGCCGGGAGATCGCCGTCTCCGGCCTGCGCGAGTGGATGGCGGAGCTGGGCCGGCGCTCCAGCGTGAAGGTGGGCACCCTGGGCAAGGTCAAGACTACGGCCCAGATGGCGGCCATCCTGCTGCTGCTGCTGGGCATGGATGTGCTGGGCCTGCCCCTGCCCGAGATCGGGTTCTGGCTGCTCTACCTGGCTGCGATGCTCACCCTGTACTCCATGGCCCAGTACCTGCGGGCGGCGTGGCGGGATCTGGGGGCGGCCGCCGAGGAGGAGGCACCCCGAACCGGCCGATAGCGCGTGCGGGCGCCTGCGGCTGGTGCTCGGGGGCTGAGTTGAAAGGACTGAGGACTGAGGACTGAGTGGAAGAGGGGGCTTGACGGGCGCCGGGGAGGGGTCACGGTGTCCTCAGTCCTCAGTCCTCAGTCCTCAGTCCTCAGTCCTCGATCCCCACGGGGACTTGGCCCCGGAGGAGCTGGTGCGGGCGGCCGGACTCGAACCGGCACGGGAATCCCCGAGCGATTTTAAGTCGCTTGCGTCTACCAGTTTCGCCACGCCCGCGGCGTCACCCACTATGCCATCCCGGCGCTGTCCGGGCACGGCGCAGGGGGCAGGTGGGCGGCAATGGACGCTGCGCAAGGGAGTATGGAGGCTAGGGCCGGAATCGAACCGACGTCCACGGCTTTGCAGGCCGCTGCATAACCACTCTGCCACCTAGCCTTGGAGGCACTCTGAATCGTAGCAATCCCGCCGCCGGGCGGCGAGGGTGCGGCCGTCATGGGGCGGCCGGCTCAAACAAAAAACCCCGAGAGCCTCGGGGTTCCTTGATGATCTGGAGCGGGAAACGAGACTCGAACTCGCGACCCCAACCTTGGCAAGGTTGTGCTCTACCAACTGAGCTATTCCCGCCTTTGTGAGCGGTCATTCTATTGCCGGCCGATGACATGTCAAGAGACTGAGACGGCGGGCGAAACGCTGGCCGCCGCTGCCAGCGGCCGGGGGCGGGCTCCCAAGCTGCCCGCGGACCGCTACACTGGGCGGCTTGGCAGCCCCGGAACAGCCGATAGCCCCATGGCGCAGCGATTTCTCGAAGAACCCTGGACCCAATGGGAGCAGCGCCACGTCTGGCATCCCTACGCGCCGGCGGTGCCGCCCCGGCCCGCCTTTCCCGTGGCGGACGCCAGCGGCGTGCGGCTGCGCCTGGAAGATGGCCGGGAACTGGTGGACGGTATGGCGTCCTGGTGGTGCGCTATCCATGGCTACCGGCATCCGCGTCTGGACGCCGCCGTCCAGGACCAGCTGGGGCGCATGGCCCACGTCATGTTCGGCGGCCTCACCCACCGCCCGGCCGCGGAACTGGCCGCGCGGCTGGTCGCCCTGACCCCCGATCCCCTGCAGCACGTATTCCTGTGCGATTCCGGCTCGGTGTCCGTGGAGGCGGCCATCAAGATGGCCCTCCAGTACTGGCAGGCCCAGAGCCGGCCGGAGCGCCGGCGGCTGCTCACCGTGCGCGGCGGCTACCACGGCGATACCTTCGGCGCCATGGGCGTGTGCGACCCGGTGAACGGGATGCACCACTGGTTCAGCGGCATGCTCCCCGGGCACCTGTTCGCGCCGGCGCCCGCCTGCCGGCACGACGCGGACTGGGACGGCACCGACATCGCCGAGCTCTCCACGCTGTTGGCGGAACACGCCGGCGAGCTGGCGGCGGTGATCCTGGAGCCCATCGTCCAGGGCGCGGGAGGCATGCGCTTCTACTGCCCGCAGTACCTGCGGGAGCTGCGCCGGCTCTGTGACCGCCACGGCGTGCTGCTGATCTTCGACGAGATCGCCACCGGCTTCGGCCGCACCGGCCGGCTGTTCGCCGCCGAGCATGCCGGCGTCAGCCCGGACATCCTCTGCCTCGGCAAGGCGCTTACCGGCGGCTACATGACCCTGGCGGCCACCCTAACCAGCGCCGAGGTGGCCGGTGGGGTCTCCCGGGGCGAATCCGGGGCCTTCATGCATGGTCCCACCTTCATGGCCAACCCTCTGGCCTGCGCGGTGGCCTCGGCCAGCATCGATCTGCTGCTGGAGAACGACTGGCAGGCTCGGGTGCAGCGCCTGCAAGCCGGTCTGGAGGCCGGCCTGGCGCCCGCCCGGGCGCTGCCGAACGTGGCCGATGTGCGTGTGCTGGGCGCCATCGGCGTCATCGAGATGACCGAGCCGGCGGACATGGCCTGGATGCAGCCCCGGCTGGTGGAAGAGGGGGTCTGGGTGCGGCCTTTCGGCCGGCTGGTGTACGTGATGCCCGCCTACGTGATGACCGACGCGGAGCTCGCGCAGCTCACCGGCGCCATGGTCCGCGTGGCGGAGGAGGCCGGACGGCGATGAGCGCGGCGCGGGAGTTCGCCCTGGATCCCATCGAACGCCCCCGCGGCCCTGACTGGGCCCAGGCCATGGCTCTCTATCGGGAGGCCTTTCCGGCGGCGGAGCGCGAGCCGGAGGCGCAGCTCGCCCGCCGGCTGGAGGCCGGCCGCTACCGCTTGGTCCTGGCCCGGCCCCATGGCGCGGCGCAGCGCGACCCTGCGCCGGGTCTAGGCTTCACCCTGCTGGACCGGGTGCCGGAGCACGACTATGCAGTGCTCACCTACCTGGCCGTGGCCCGGGCGCAGCGCGGCCGGGGTATCGGCGGCGCCCTGGCGGGTGAGGTGGTGGACTCATTCCGGCGGCGCCGCCGCGAGTCCTGGCTGCTGGTGGAGGCTCGGCAGCCCGGCCTGGTGGAGCTCTACCGAGCCCGGGGCTTCTCGCCCCTGGCGCTGGACTACCGGGTGCCGGCCTTCGATGGGCCCGGAGAACACCCCATGACGCTGCTCCTGCACGGCCTGGCGGAGGTCTCTGAGGTCTCCGGCGAGGTGCTGGCATCGATGATCCGCCACATGTTCGTAGCCGGTTACGGGCTCCGGGAGCGCGATCCCCGTCTCCGGGCCCAGCTCGCGCGCATCCCCGCGCATTATGCGATGGCGACGGCGACCCCGCTGCCGTGTTGCCGGGGGCCGGCGCCTTCTCCCTGACCTCTGCTGATGGACCCCCCATGTTGACCTACAGCCAGACCGCCAACGGCACCGACACCATCAGCCGCCAGATCCTGGAGGTCCTGGCCCACGGCCGCACCGCCTACCAGGAATACCTGTTCTTCCGCTCTGCCGCCCACGGCGTGTGCGTGGCCCTGGATGGGGACGTGCAGTCCTGCAGCGCCGACGAGGCTCTCTACCACGAGGCCCTGGTGCACCCGGCGCTGCTGCTGCACCCGGCCCCCCGGCGGGTGCTGGTGATGGGTGGCGGGGAGGGCGCCACGGCCCGCGAGGTGCTGCGCCATCCCAGCGTTGAACAGGTGGTCATGGTGGACCTGGACGACGAGTTCGTGGACCTGTGCCGAACCCTGCTGCCCGACTGGAACCGGGGGGTGTTCGAGGATCCCCGCCTGGAGTTGCGCTGCGAGGACATCAACGACTACCTGGAGCACAGCGTCGAGCGCTTCGACGCGGTGATCGGCGATCTGGTGGACGTCAACGACTGGGACTCGGCGGCGGCCGATCTCTACAGCGCCGAGCTCTACCGGCGCCTGAAACCCCGCCTGACGCCGCAGGCGGTGCTGTCCAGCCAGGCCGGCGCCCTCTCGCCCGCGGACCTCGCCGGCCACCGGTACGTTCGCCGGGGGCTGGCCGGGGCCTTCGCCCACGTGGAGAGCTACGGCCTGGTGGTGCCCAGTTTCTACCACCTGTGGGGTTTCGTGGTGGCCTCGGATCGCCCCTTGCTCGAGGCTGCCGGGGCCCCGCCCGAGCAGCTGGAGCAGCGCGCCGCTGAGCGTGGCCTGGAACTCCCCGGCACCGGCCTGCCGGCGCTTCGGGCCGCCTTCAGCCTGCCCTGCCACCTGCGCGACCGCCTGGCGGAGGCGCGGGCATGACCGGTCTGAGCTACCAGCTGCTGCCCAACCGGCCTCTGGGCCAGGCCCAGGTGGTGGTGCTGCCGGTGCCTCTGGAGCGCACGGTGTCCTACCGGGGCGGCACGGCGGCGGCCCCGGCCGCCATCCTGGAGGCCACCGCCCAGCTGGAATACTACGAGGAGGATCTCGGATGGTCGCCCTTCCGGCACCTGGGGGTCCGAGTGGAGGCCGCCCTGGAGCCCGGCCCCGAGGAGGCCGCCGCCGCCTACCTGGAACGGCTGGCCCAGACGGCCGCTGCCGTGCCCGCCGATGCGCTGCTGCTGGCCTTGGGCGGAGAACACTCCATCACCCCGGGCCTGGTGGCCGGGCGCATGGGGCGCCCGGGCACGGTGCTGTTCCTGGATGCCCACGCCGACCTGCGGGCGCACTACGAGGGCAGCGCCTACAGTCATGCCTGCCCGGTGCACCACCTGCGGGGCGCCGGGCACCGGGTGCTGCTGGTGGGAGTGCGCTCGCTGCTGGATGCCGAGGCCGACCGCGTGGCGACTGACCCGGGTCTGCGCTGCTATCCTGACCGGCGCCTGCAGCGGGGCGGCCTGTGGCCGGAGCTGCTGGCGGAGCTCAAGGCGCTGGAGGGGCCCCTCTGGCTGTCGGTGGATATGGACGTGTTCGACCCGGCGGCAGTGCCCGGCGTCGGCACGCCCCAGCCCGGCGGACTCGGCTGGCACGAGGTCATGGACGTGCTGGAGGCGGTGCTGCTGAATCCCCGTGTCGATCTGCGGGGCGCCGACGTGGTGGAACTGGTGCCGGAACCGAGCCGGGTGTCGGACATGACGGCCGCCAAGCTCACTCAGAAGATCATCTCGATGTGGGGCTGGTCCCGGGGCTATCCCGCCGGCCCCGAGACCGGGAGCCAGATGGAGGTGGATTATCACTAGCGCGCGCGTGTTCATGCCGGCTTTCCATGCCCTGCACCAGCCGGAGCGAGACTTCTCCGACGGTATTCCGGGCATCCCGCATCCGGAGGTGCCAAGCCGCGTGGACCGGGTTCTGGAGGGGCTGTCGTCGGTGTGGCAGGTGGAAACCCAGGGGGTGCGGGGCATGGCCCTGGAGCGGGTCCGGTCGCTGCACGATGCCGACTACGTCAGCTACCTGGTGGACTTCAGCAACGACCTCTCCGCCGGCAGCCAGTACGTGCCCACGCTGTTTCGGCCCGATCTCTCCCGGGCGCCGCTGGCCAAGCGCGGCGGCATGTTCTGCGAGGAGCTGGGAACCCCGATCGGCGCGCACACCGTGAATGCGGCCCTGAACGCCGCCGCCGCCGCCGAGGAGGCGGCCGCCGCGGTAGTGGCGCAGTCGCTGGATACCGTCGCCCTGGTGCGGCCGCCGGGCCACCACGCGGGACTCCGGCGCTACGGGGGCTACTGCTATTTCAACAACGCCTACCTGGCCGCATCGGTGCTCTCGGAGCACGGCCGTTGCGGCGTGCTGGATATCGACTACCACCTGGGGGATGGCAGCGCCGAGTTTGCCAGCGAGCAGATCCCGTACTTTTCCCTGCACGCCGACCCCTGGCGGTGCTACCCGCACCTGGACGCCCACTGGACGCCCGGCAGCCGCCATGCCGTGCTGGAGACGCTGCCGATGGGCGTGGACGGCGAAGGGTATCTGGAGGTGCTGAATTCCCTGGTGGAGCGCATCGACGCGCTGTCCCTCGACTATCTGGTGCTGTCACTGGGATTCGACACCCTGTCGGGAGACGCGGTGCAGGACGAGCCGGTCAACGTCCAGGCCGAAGACTTCGAGGCGGTGGGACACCTGCTGTCCTGGCTGCGGCCGCGGATGGTGGTGCTGCTGGAAGGGGGCTACGACTTGGAGCGGCTGGCGGCATGTGCCGCCGCCTTCGCCACTGGTTTCAGCCGATAGCGAAGTTCTCGCGAGGGGCAATCAGCGCCGGGCGACGGCGTGGATCACCCGGTCGTGCTCGAAATAGACTGTGAACTGCGGGTACTGCCAGCGGCTTATGGGCGGGTCTCCCACCGCCGGACGGGTCTGCTCAGGCGTACCGAAGTGGCTGCGCACCCCCTCCATGGTGGTGCCTCGACGGGGGGTCTCAACCTGCTGGCCCACGGGGCCCCGAATGGCATTGATCAGCAACTGATCCGCAACGACCGGTCCGGCATTCCCGGCGAGCAGCAACAGGCTCAGGCTGAGGGCGATGCGGCGCATGGGCAGCTCCCTGCGGTGCCAGCAATTGATGCCCGCGACTATAGCACCGGCCTCGGGGGCGACAAGCGACGCCGTTCACATCCGCCGCAGCGGCCGGCAACGGGAGGCGAGGTGAAATTTGACCGGCCCCTGCTGCCGGGGCGGCTGATCCGCCGCTACAGTTGGTTCCGGGCGGACGCGGAACTGGAGGGCGGCGGACAGGTGTCCTGCCACTGTCCGAACACCTGCGCTGTGCCGGGCTGATCCTCGCCGGGCTTGCGGGTGTGGCTTAGTCGCTCGCACAATCTCCGGCGCCGGCTGGCGTCCCAGGGCGTTCCGGATGCCGAGACCCCGGCTCACCGTCTAAGGAAAATCATGTTCCAGCCGCTGCCGCTCTACCTGGGCCTGCGCTACACCCGGGCTCGCCGCCGCAATCACTTCGTGTCGTTCATCTCGCTCACCTCCATGCTGGGAATCGCCCTGGGGGTGAGCGTGCTGATCACCGTGCTGTCGGTGATGAACGGTTTCCAGACTGAGCTGCGCAGCCGCATCCTGGGGTTGGTCTCGCACGCCACCCTGCAAACCTTTGATGGCCCCCTGGAGAACTGGAAGGGACTGCTGAGCAAGCTGGAGCAGGACCCCCGGGTGACCGGCGTGGCCCCCTACGTGGACGCCGAGGTGATGATCACCCGCGGCGGGGAGGTCACCGGTGCGCTGATCCGCGGCGTGGATCCGGATCTCGAACCGCGGGTCTCCCGCATCCACCAGCACATGGTGGCGGGCAGCCTGGACGACCTGGAGCCCGGCTCCTGGAACATCGTGCTCGGCCGAACCCTGGCGATGCTGCTGGGGGTGGACGTGGGGGATCGGGTCACGGTGGTGAGCCCCGAGGCCCGCATGTCCGTGGCCGGGGTGCTGCCGCGCATCCGGCGCTTCACGGTGGTGGGGCTGTTCTCCCTGGACATGTCCCAGTACGACCGCAGTCTCGCCGTGATGCACCTGCAGGACGCCGCCACCCTGTTCCGCCTGGGGGAGGGGGTCACCGGGTTGCGGCTGCAGTTCGACGACCTGATGGCCGCACCGCGGCTGGCCCGCGGCATCGCCGAGGATCTGCCGGGATTTCTGCGGGTTTCCGACTGGACCATGCAGCACCGCAACTTCTTCCGGGCGGTGCAGACCGAGAAGACCGTGATGTTCGTGATCCTGCTGCTGATCGTGGCAGTGGCCGCGTTCAACATCGTCTCCACTCTGGTCATGGTGGTCACCGACAAGCAGGCGGACATCGCCATCCTGCGCACCCTCGGTGCCGCGCCGCACACCATTCTCGGCGTGTTCGTGGTGCAGGGAACGGTGATCGGCATCGTCGGCACGCTGCTGGGGGTCGTGGGAGGGGTGTCCCTGGCGCTCAACGTGGAGACTCTGGTGCCCTTCATCGAGAACCTGTTCGGGGTCCGCTTCCTGTCGCCGGATATCTATCTAATCAGCGAGTTACCGTCTGAACTTCACGTGGAAGATGTGTGGCGTATCACGCTTGCCTCCCTGGTGCTGTCGCTGCTGGCGACCCTGTACCCCGCCTGGCGGGCGGCCCGCACTCAACCGGCGGAGGCCCTGCGCTATGAGTGAGGCCGGCGACGCCGTGCTGGCCTGCCGCGGCCTGTCCAAGCGCTTCCGCGAGGGGGGGCTGGACGTGGAGGTGCTGGCGGCGGTGGATCTGTCCGTGGCCCCCGGCGAGCAGCTGGTGGTGGCCGGCCGTTCCGGGGCAGGCAAGAGCACGCTGCTGCACCTGCTGGGCGGTCTGGACGATCCCAGCAGCGGGCGGGTATGGGTGGATGGCCAGGATCTGTCGCGCCTCGGGCCGGCCGCCCGTGGCCGGCTGCGCAATCGCGCACTGGGCTTCGTCTACCAGTTCCACCACCTGCTGGCGGAGTTCACGGCCCTGGAGAACGTGGCCATGCCGCTGCTGGTGCGCGGCGAGCGCCCGGTGACGGCGGCCCGCCGCGCCGAGGACATGCTGGACCAGGTGGGCCTCGCCCCCCGGTTGCGGCACAAGCCGGGCGAGCTCTCCGGGGGCGAGCGCCAGCGGGTGGCCATCGCCCGGGCCCTGGTCACCGAGCCTCGCTGCGTGCTGGCCGACGAACCCACCGGCAATCTGGACCGGCAGACCGCAGAGCAGGTGTTCGATCTGTTCCAGCGTATCAACCGGGATGCGGGCACCGCCCTGGTGATGGTCAGCCACGACCTGGAACTGGCTGCCCGCATGGATCGCCGCCTGAACCTGGACGACGGCCGGTTGCAGCCGCTGGTTGACACCTCGGCAGCCGCCCCTTAGCGTTGCCTGGCAACGGTGCCGGAGTGCACCGCCACGCGGGAACGGAAGCCCATGGCGAGGCGCCTGCAGCGCTCGGCCGACCCGGCCCCGGCGCTCACCCCCCATTGTTCAGCGACTGGCGTCAGCCGAGCCCCCGTCCGGCGCGGGGCGTCCCGGCGAGCGCTTGCCCGGGCGCTGCGAGCGGTGGCGCAGATGGCGCAGCACGTGCAGCCGCCACAGCAGGTGGGTGAGGCCGTAGCCGGCAAACCCCACCAGGGTGGCCATCAGCGTCGAGCCCAGCAGCAGCGGCTGCCAGATCGACCCGATCTGCTGCCAGAACCACTCCAGAGTCGGTTGGAAGCTGGGCCCGGGGGACGGCTCGCCCAGGATCCAGGTGCCGAGCGTGTAGTTGAAGTAGAAGATCGGCGGGATGGTCACCGGATTGGTGATCCAGATCAGGCCCACCGACAGCACCAGGTTCACCCGCAGGCCGATGGCCAGCAGGCCGGCCACGAACATCTGCCCGGGGATGGGCAGCAGCGCGCAGAACAGCCCCACGCCCACGCCGCCGGCCACCGACCGGCGGTTGAGGTGCAGCAGGAACGGATCTTCCAGCAAGCGGGCCAGAGGGCGCAGGGATTTGCGCCCTTTGAGCCGGTGCGGATCCGGCATGTAGCGCTTGAGCAGGCGTCGCGGCATGCCCCCCTCGCATAGCAATCATCACCGCGCGCGTCGGCGCGCCAATGATGGCAGGGAATGAGCGCAACTGCAGCCTTCGCCCTGTTCGCCCTCGGCGCGGTGACGACTCCGCTGTTGCCGATGCCGCTGGCCCTGCCGGTGCTGCTGGCGGGCCTGCTGGGAACCCTGGCCTGGGGGTCCATTCGACCCTTGGCGGCCTGTCTGGCGGGGGCCGTGTGGGGCACGTTGTGGCTCCAGGCAGGGCTCGCCAACCGCCTGGTGGAGGCCGACGCGGGCCGGGAGCTGCAGGTGACCGGCTGGGTTGCCGGCCTGCCGCGCCATGAGCCCGGACGAGTGCGTTTCAATTTCGACGTGATGCCCATCCGCCCCGCCCTGGAGACGGCGCCGCGGCGACTGCGGCTGTCCTGGTATGACGGTCCGCCGGACCTGGCCGCGGGCCAGCAATGGCAATTGACGGTGCGGTTGAAGCCGCCGCGGGGGCTGGCCAACCCGGGAGGCTTCGACTTCGAGCGCTGGCTGTTCCGGGAGGGGATCGACGCCCTGGGCTACGTGCCCCGCGGCACGCCCGGCAGCCTGTTAGGCCGGGCGCCGACCCTCGACGGCTGGCGCGGCGCCCTGGCCTCGGAAATCGGCCGGCAGCTGGGGACGGACGCCGCCACCGGGGTGCTGCTGGCCCTCGGCCTGGGGGACCGGCGACTGCTGCCGCCGTCTCTGTGGGAAGCCCTCAACCGCCTGGGCCTGAGCCACCTGGTGGCCATCTCCGGGCTCCACGTCGGCCTGGTGGCGGGCGCTGTGGCATTCGCCGCTGGCGGGCTCTGGCGGCGGATCACCCCGCTGGTGGAACGCCTGGCGGCGCCCCGGGCGGGCGCCCTGCTGGGCGGGATCGCCGGCCTGGGATACGCGGCGCTGGCCGGCTTCGCCCTGCCCACCCAGCGGGCACTGGTGATGCTGGCGGTGGCCATGGCCGCCGTCTGGTGGCGCCGTGCCCCGCCCTTCGGCCACGCCTGGCTGGTGGCCCTGGTGCTGGTGCTGCTCTGGGATCCGCTGGCGCCCCTGGACGCCGGGTTCTGGCTGTCCTTCGGGGCGGTAGGGGCGATTCTGTTGGTGCTTGCGGGCCGGGCGGACTCACCTCTGCCCGGCTGGTTGCAGGTGCAGCTGGGCCTGAGCCTGGCCCTGGCGCCGGTGCTCGCAGGCTGGTTCGGCCAGCTGCCGCTGCTGTCGGTGCCCGCCAACCTGCTGCTCATCCCCCCGGTGGGCCTGTTGCTGGTCCCGGCCGTGCTGCTGTCTCTGCTCACCTACCTGATCTGGCCGGCCGCCGGCCTGCCGCTGCTGCAGGGGCTGCACGCCTTGCTGAGCCCGTCCCTCGACATGCTGGAACGCCTGGCGGACAAGGCGGGCCATCTGACGGTGCCCGGGCTGCCCCTTCCCCTGTTGCTGCTGTCGGCGGCCGGTGCGCTGCTGTGCCTGCTGCCCCGGGGGATGCCGGGGCGCTGGTGCGGCCTGCTGCTGCTGGCTGCCGTCATGGCTTGGCGGCCGGCGCGGCCGCCGGCCGGGGAGGCCTGGGTGAGTTTCCTGGACGTGGGGCAGGGCACTTCAGTAGTGGTGGAAACCCGCTCCCGCGTGCTGGTCTACGACGCTGGTCCCAGTTTCCCCAGCGGCTTCAACACGGGTGACGCAGTGGTGGCGCCGTACCTGCGCTGGCGGGGTCGACCGCAGGTGGACCTGTTGCTGGTGAGCCATGCGGACCGGGATCACGCAGGCGGGGTGCCGGCGCTGCGGGCGCTGGTTCCGGTGCGGCGGATAGTCGCCGGGGAGCCCGGCGAGACTCCGGGCGCCGAGCCCTGCCGGCCTGGCGAGCGCTGGGACTGGGACGGCGTGGCATTCCTGGTGCTGGGCCCGGCGCTGCCGGGCGCCGATGGCAATGACGGCTCCTGCGTGCTGCGGGTGTCGGCTGCCGGGCGCTCCCTGCTGCTGGTGGGGGATGCCGGCGAGCGGGCGGAGGCCGACCTGCTGCGCCGCGGCCTGCCGCTGCGCGCCGACCTGCTCCAGGTGGGCCACCACGGCAGCCGCCATTCCAGTGGCGAGGCCTTCCTGGCGGCGGTGGATCCAGCGGTGGGGGTGTTCACCGCCGGCTACCGCAATCCCTATGGATTCCCGCATCCGGCGGTGGTAGCGCGGTTGCGGGGACAGGGCGCGCGCACGGCGACCACGGCAGAGACGGGGACTCTTGGCTTCATCCTGGGAGAGGGCGGTGCTGTGCAGAGTTTCGCGTTCCGCGAGGACCAGCCGCGCTACTATCGGCCCCGCTGAGCCGACTGCGGGGCCGGTGTTCCATGGCAGACAGGTGGCGCGTAGCCTGCCATGGTCATGCCCGCGAAAACACTAGTATCATCCCCAACCCCGGGGATACGGCTGCGGAGAGCCCATAGACTGTGTGGGAGCTGATCAAGGCGGGCGGCTGGCTGATGCTGCCCATTCTGGCGAGTTCGGTTCTGTCGCTGGCGCTGATGGGCGAGCGGCTGTGGGCCCTGCAGCGCTCGCGGGTGACGCCACGCCACCTGGTAGCCCAGGTCTGGCACCGCATCAAGAACAACTCCCTGGACGCCAACCACCTGCGGGAGCTGCGGGCCGGTTCGCCTCTGGGGCGGGTGCTGGCGGCCGGCCTGGTCAACATGCACCATGACCGCCAGATCATGCTGGAGAGCATCGAGGACGCCGGCCGCCATGAGGCCCACGGCCTGGAGCGCTATCTGAACACTCTTGGCACCATCGCCGCGATCAGTCCACTGTTGGGCCTGCTGGGCACGGTGATCGGCATGATCAAGGTGTTCAGCACCATCACCGCAGAAGGGCTGGGCAATGCCGGGGCGCTGGCCGGCGGCATCTCCGAGGCGCTGATCACCACGGCCGCCGGCCTGGTGGTGGCCATTCCCACCCTGATGGCGTACCGCTATTTCCGCGGGCGGGTGGACGATCTGGTGATCTTCATGGAAGAGGAGTCCCTGAAGCTGGTGGAGGTGATCCACGGCCAGCGGGAGCGGGACCGCAGCTATACCCGCGCCGGAGAGCGAGCGTGAACCTGAGCCCCCGGCGCCGGGACGAACCCGAGATCAACCTCACCCCGCTGATCGATGTGGTGTTCCTGATGCTGATCTTCTTCATGGTCAGCACCACGTTCCTGCGCGAGGCGGAACTGCAGGTCACCCTGCCGGATTCCAGCCAGGAGCCCGCCACCGAGCCCCAGCCCCCCCTGGAACTCACCATCAACCGCCAGGGCACGGTGTTCCTGGATGGCCGTCCATTGCTTAACAACCGGGTGGACACCATTCGCCGGGCCATCGAGAAGGCGGTAGCCGGCCGCCCGGGGCAGTCCAGCCGGCTGGTAATCAGAGCGGACGCCCGGGCGGAACACCAGATGGTGGTGCGGGCCCTGGACGCCGTGGGCCGGGCGGGCGTCAGCAACGTGGGCATCGCCACCGTGCCACGGGGGGAATGACCCGGCCGCCGGCCTCCGGGCGGCTGTGAGGCTGCCCGCGTTCTGGCTCCGGGACGGCACCGCGGCCCGGCTGCTCTGCCCGCTGGAAGCGCTGTTCCGAGCCGCGGTGCGGCGGCGGCGGGCGGCCTATCTGGCGGGTCGCCGTCCGGTGGACCGGTTGCCCGTGCCGGTGGTGGTGGTGGGCAACACCTTCCTCGGCGGGACCGGCAAGACGCCACTGGTGGTTCTGCTGGCCCGGCGGCTGCGCCAGTCGGAACACCGGCCCGGCATCGTCACTCGCGGGCACGGCGCCCGGGTGTCCGGCCCCCTCGACGTGCATCCGGACACGGACCCTGCCCTGGCCGGCGATGAAGCGGTGCTGCTGGCGCGGCGTACGGGAGTCCCCGTGGTGGCCGACCGCTTGCGGTCTCGGGGTGCCCGCACACTGCTCGAACAGCACGGCTGCGATGTGGTGGTCGCGGACGACGGCCTGCAGCACTACGCGCTGGGACGGGACCGCGAGGTGGTGGTGCTGGATGCGCGCCGCGGCCTGGGCAACGGCCGCTGCCTGCCGGCAGGGCCCCTGCGGGAGCCCCCCGAGCGACTCGACACTGTGGACCTGGTGCTGGCCAACGGTGGCGAGCACCCCCTTGCTGCCGGCCATTTCACCCTGGAAGCGGAGCCCCTGCGGCCCGTGGGCCCGCGCAGCGGCGAGCCGCCGGCGCCGGGCAGCGCGGTCCACGCCGTGGCCGGCATCGGCCACCCTGAACGCTTTTTTGACGCCCTGGCAGGGCAGGGTTTCCGGGTGACGCCCCACGCCTTTGCCGACCATCACCGGTTCAGGGCCGCGGACCTGGAGTTCGGCGACCGTCAGCCGGTGGTGATGACCGAGAAGGACGCCGTCAAGTGCACCGCCCTGGATGACGGGCGGCTCTGGTACCAGGGGGTCGAGGCCCGGCTCTCGGCCCGGGGCGAGGAGGCGCTGCAGCACCTGCTGGCCGGGCTTTGGAACAACTGCGAGGAGGCCGCCGGCTCATGACCCAGGGCTTCACAGTCATCATCCCCGCCCGGTTCGCTTCGAGCCGGCTGCCGGGCAAGCCCCTGCGGCTGCTGGCGGGGCGGCCCATGATCGAGCATGTCTACCGGCGGGCCGCCGAGAGCGGCGCGCAACGGGTGGTGGTGGCGACGGACGACCGTCGCATCGCCGAGGCCTGCACTGCGTTCGGCGGGCAATGCCTGCTCACCTCGGCAGACCATGCCTCGGGCACCGATCGGGTGGCGGAGGCCGCCGCACGTCTGGGCCTGTCCCCCGAGGCCGTGGTCGTGAACCTGCAGGGGGATGAGCCCCTCATGCCGCCGGAGCTGCTGCGCGTCGCCGCGCAGAGCCTGGAGGACGCCCCGGTGGCCACCCTCGCTCTGCCCATTGAGGACCCGGTGGAGTTGGCCAGCCCCCATGCCGTGAAGGTGGTGCTGAACGCCCGCGGCCATGCCCTCTATTTCAGCCGGGCGCCCATCCCCTTTGACCGCGGCGCCTTTGGCGCCGATGGCCGCCCCGGCAGGCACTTCCAGCCGGCGGGGGATTACCTGCGCCACCTGGGCGTCTACGCCTACCGGGCGGAGTTCCTGGCCCGCTATGGCCGGCTGAGTGCCTGCCCCCTGGAGCGGCGCGAGAGCCTGGAGCAACTGCGGGTGCTGTGGGCAGGGGAGCCGATCCGGGTGGCGGTGGTCGAGCGGCGCCCACCGCCGGGGGTCGATACCGAGGAGGACCTGGCGCGGGCGGAGCGCTGGCTGGCCGGCTGATGGGCCGAGTCAGCTCTCAGACAAGACCCAGCTCCCGGAACAGGGGATGGTAGCTGCCGTCGGGCTGGTACACCGGGATGGTCCAGGTGGCGGGAGCGCGCCGGCCCACTTCGCCGAATTGGTTGGCCTGGATGGGCCGGTTCCCCGACGGCTCGGTGAGCACCACACAGGCGGGTTCGGGCAGCACCTCCAGAACCACCAGGCGGCGTCCCTGGTAGCGTGCATGCCGGCCCACGAGAGCCTGCAATTGGAGGGATGTCAAAGCCACTGCTACCATCCCGCTGCTGCTCACAGATGCCGCGCCAGTCTAGCCCGAAGATTTCACAAATTTGCACCGATCTCGCTTGTCTATTGGCCCCACAAGGGATCTTTTCTCAGTCGGCCGTACTCACCGATACGCCGCTCC
>CAZAQB010000034.1:0-26868 GCA_964487155.1 uncultured Ectothiorhodospiraceae bacterium | reverse complement strand
ATTCTCCTCAAATGAGCGAAAAAACCGCCTCCGTTTCCCACTCGCCTCGCTACGACCCCCTAAGTCCGACAGGCTGCTAGGTGGAAGAGTCGAGAGTCTCATCTGTCTTCCCAGAAATATCTTGAGTTCATCCGCGTTCATCTGTGGCTATTCGGCTTTCTGCGTTGCGTGTCCATCTCGCGGTCAGACTGCTCTTCACGCTTGGGCGGCGGTCAGGCCGCCGCCGGTGCACAGCACCTCGTCCAGAGCCCTGTATACCGCCAGGCGGTTCGGGCGGGCGAGGTTGGATCGGGTTTCCGGCTGGTCCGCCCGGTGGCACCGCCTTGGGCACAGGCGCGTTGACTGGGGGCGCTCAGCGGCCAATGCTCGGGCTTGCGGCGGCGGATAACAGCCGGGGCGGTCTTGTTCGGTGTTGCCAACGCCCGCCAACCTGATCGGCCGATGGGGCGGAGACGCCGTCGATCGTTTTCGTATGTGAACACCGGATAGGGTGCGGCGAGGGCCAGATGCGAAGGATGTTGCCGATATGAACAACCGGCGGGCCGAACTGATAAAGCTGGTGAACCAGCAGGGCTTCGTCTCCGTCGAGCACCTCGCCCACACCTTTCGGGTCACGCCCCAGACCATTCGCCGGGATGTCAACACCCTGGATCAGGAGGGCCTGCTGCGCCGCTACCATGGCGGCGTGGCGCCGGCCTCCGGCGCAGAGAACCTGGCCTATGGGACACGCCAGGTGCTGCACCAGGAGGAAAAGCGCCAGATCGCCGCGTTGCTGGCAAACCAGGTGCCTGATCAGTCGTCACTGTTCATCAACCTGGGCACCACCACCGAGGAGGTGGCCCGAGCATTGCTGGACCACAAGGGTCTCCGGGTCATCACCAACAATCTCAATGTCGCGGCGATACTCAGCGCCAATACCAGCTTCGAGGTCGTGGTGGCGGGCGGTGTGGTGCGAGCCCGGGATCGCGGCATCACCGGCGAGGCCACCCTCGACTTCATTCGCCAGTTCCGCGTGGACTATGGCGTCATCGGCATCTCGGGTATCGATCTCGACGGCACCCTGCGGGACTTCGACTACCGGGAGGTGCGGGTGTCCCAGGCGATCCTGAACCACTCACGGCGAGTCTTCCTGGCGGCGGATCACAGCAAGTTCGGCCGCAACGCCCTGGTGGAACTGGGGCATCTCTCCCAGGTGAACGCCCTGTTCACCGATCAGCCGCTGCCCAAGTCTCTGGAAGTGGCAGTGGCGGAATCCGGCGTCGCCGTTCACGTCGTCAACCCGTAGGCACGGGTCCAGGGTCGAGCCGGTCTCGGTCGTGCGTAGGATGTTCATAACCGCGTATAACGAAAAATTATATCGGTTAAATATTGCGTAAGTGAAAACACGCTGCTAGTGTTTTCAAAAATACCGACCAAGACAGCGGGCCGGGCGATACGTCCGGCCCAGGCGCCACCCGCCTCACCCCCGCATTGCGGGGGGAGAACCGGCCGGGGGTGCCGCCGCCGGGCGCGACCGTGGCGCGCGGAGGAGGAGGAGAGCCAATGCGCAGTGCGACCCACGTGCTGGCCATCGACCAGGGCACCACCGGCACGGCCGTGCTGGTCTTCGACCGGGACGGGCGGCAGATCACCCGGGCCTATGCCGAGTTCGCCCAGCACTACCCCCGCCCGGGCTGGGTGGAGCATGACGCCGAGGAGATCTGGCGCGTCACCACCGACGTTATTGGCGAGGCCCTCACCCAGGCCGGGCTTGGTGCCGGCGATCTGGCCGCCATCGGCATCACCAACCAGCGCGAGACCACGGTTCTCTGGGAGCGGGCCACCGGCCGGCCGGTGGGCCGGGCGGTGGTCTGGCAGGACCGCCGCACCGCCGAGTGGTGCGACCAGCTCAAGGCCGAGGGTCATGAGCCGGTCTTCCGCCGCAAGACCGGGCTACTCCTCGACCCCTACTTTTCGGGCACCAAGCTTGCCTGGCTGCTGGATCACACCGAGGGTGCCCGGCCCCGGGCGGAGGCCGGAGAGCTCGCCTTCGGCACCGTCGATAGCTGGCTGATCTGGAAGCTGACCGACGGCCGGGTGCATGCCACTGACTACTCCAACGCCTCCCGGACCCTGCTCTACAACATCCATGACCTGACCTGGGACCCGGAGCTGCTGGGCATTCTGGGAGTGCCCGCCGCGCTGCTGCCCGAGGTGTTGCCGTCTTCCTGGGTCTATGGCGAGACCGATCCCCGGGGCGTCTTCGGCGCCCGCATTCCCGTGGCCGGGGTGGCCGGCGATCAGCAGGCGGCCCTGTTCGGCCAGGCCTGCCACGGACAGGGCCTGGCCAAGAACACCTACGGGACCGGCTCGTTCGTGCTCATGAACACGGGCACCTCGGCCGTCCACAGCAGCGAGAACCTGCTCACCACCATCGCCTGGGGCATCGGCCGCGAGCCCGTGGAATATGCCCTGGAGGGGGCCATCTTCGTCACCGGGGCGGCGGTGCAATGGCTGCGCGACGAGCTGCAGATCATCCAGCACGCCACCGACACGGAGGCCCTGGCCCGCTCCCTGGAGGGCAACGACGGCGTCTATTTCGTGCCCGCCCTGGTGGGGCTGGGGGCGCCGGATTGGGATCCCTACGCCCGGGGGCTGCTGATCGGGCTGACCCGGGGCAGCGGCCGGGCGCATCTCGCCCGGGCGGTACTGGAGAGCATCGCCTACCAGACCCGGGACGTGGTCGACACCATGGCCCGGGATTCCGGGTTGCGCCTGCAGGAGCTGCGTGCCGACGGGGGCTGTTCGGCCAACGGATTTCTCATGCAGTTCCAGGCCGACCTGCTGGGCGTGCCGGTGGCTGTGCCGCGGATCGCCGAGACCACGGCCCTGGGCGCCGCCTACCTGGCAGGGCTGGCCACCGGCCTCTGGAGCAGCCAGGCCGAGCTGGACGCCAAGTGGCAGCTTGAGCACCAGTATCAACCCCGCCTCCCGGCGACGGAGCGGGACGCCCTGCACCGGCGCTGGCGCCAGGCCGTGGAGCGAAGCAAGGGCTGGGCCGAGGCCGGCGGCTGACATGGCGCGCCGCAGCCCAACAGGCCACCGGCCAGCCTGGCAGCCTGACCTCGAGCGGGCGGCGCAGCCGCCGGGGCGCGCAAGCGCCCGGCTGCAGGCCGTGCCCGGTACCGAGCCACCCTGGCACCCCAGGGCGTCGCTGATACTCGCGTCATGACCGGGCGCATTCCCGAGGACCTCGGCCGGCGCCGCTTCGACCTGATTGTCATCGGCGGGGGGATCAACGGCGCCGGCATCGCCCGGGACGCGGCCTTGCGCGGGCTGTCGGTGTTGTTGCTGGAGAAGACCGACCTGTGCGGCGCCACCTCAAGCTGGAACAGCCGCCTCATCCATGGCGGCCTGCGCTACCTGGAGCATGGCGAGGTGGGGCTGGTGCGGGAGTCCCTGCGGGACCGGGAAATATTGCTGCGCACCGCGCCGCACCTGGTACGGCCCCTGCCATTGCTGATCCCCATTTACCGCAGCCAGCGCCGCGGCCCCTGGCTGGTGCGGCTGGGGATGATCGCCTACGACCTGCTGTCCCTGGACAAGAGCCTGCCGCGCCACCGCATGCTCTCCCGGCAGCAGACCCTGGCCGCCGAGCCGGGGCTGGACTCCGAAGGCCTGCGAGGCGCGGCCCTCTACTACGACGCCCAGGCGGCGTTTCCCGAGCGCCTGGTGTTGGAGAACGTGCTCTCGGCCCAGGACCGGGGTGCCCGGGTCATCACCTACGCCGAGGTGCAGAGCCTCGTCACCGAGGACGGCCGGATCCGGGGTGTGGGGTTCGAAGACCGCCTGGATGGCGGCTTCCATGAAGCCTATGCCGACGCTGTCATCAATGTGGCCGGGCCGTGGGTGGACCGGGTGCTGTCGGCTTCAGGACGGCGTTTCGGTACCCGGATCGGCGGCACCAAGGGCACCCACGTGGTCGTGGGCCCGTTCCCCGGCGCGCCCCGGCGGGCCCTCTACACCGAAGCCGCCACCGACCAGAGGCCCTATTTCACGCTGCCCTGGAACGAACTCTACCTGATCGGCACCACCGATACCCGGTTCGACGGCGACCTGGACCGGTTGGAGCCCACCGACGAAGAGATGGACTACCTGCTGGCGGAGACCAATCGCGTCATCCCCGGCGCCGGGCTCACCCGGGAGGCGGTGCTCTATGCGTACGCCGGCGTGCGTCCGCTGCCCTACGCGGCGTTCGACTCCGCCGGGGCCATCACTCGCCGCCACCTCATCCAGGATCACGCTCCGGAACTGCGGGGGTTGTGGTCCGTGATCGGCGGCAAGCTCACCACCTACCGCCACCTCGCCGAACAGGCGGTGGAGAAGGTCGGCCGGGCGCAGGGTTGGGATCTGCCCGCCTGCCCGACGCGGCGGCAGTCGCTGCCCGGGGCGCGGGCCGACAGCCTGGAGCAATTCGGTGCGGCGTTCAGCCGCGACAGCGGACTGCCCGATGCCGTGGCCGGACGGTTGCTGCGGCTCTACGGCGTGCGGGCCACCCGGGTCCTGGAGCTGGTGCGGGCCGACCCCGACCTCGCCCGGGTGTTCAGCCCGGCCACCGGCGCCATCGCTGCCGAGCTGCTGCTGGCCTTCCGGGAGGAACTCGCCCAGACCCTGACCGACGCCCTGATGCGCCGGACGCTGGTGGGCCTGGGGGCAGCGGCCGGGCTGGACGCGGTGGACGCCGCCGCCAGCCTGGGGTGCCGGTATCTGGGCTGGAGCGCCGAGCGTGCGGCGGCGGAAGTCGAGGGTTTCCACAGTTATATCAAACGGCTGCGACCAGCCGGATACCGGGAGGGTGCGCCCCCCCGGTGAGGGCCGGGGCGGCCTCGTTGGCCGTCCGGGCCCGGCGTCGTCCCCGCGGTGGCAGCGTCCGCCGCGGGCTCATGCGAACCCGAGCAGGAGAAATCCCCATGGGTGTGAAACGAATCCTGATGCTGGTGGGAGACTTCGTCGAAGACTACGAGGCCATGGTGCCCTACCAGGCGTTGCTGATGGTCGGCCACCGGGTGGACACCGTGTGCCCCGGCAAGTCCAAGGGCGAAAAGGTCAAGACCGCCGTCCACGACTTCCTGGGCGACCAGACCTATACCGAGAAACCCGGCCACGAGTTTCCGGTCACCGAGGACTTCGCCGGGCTGGACCCCGCGGCCTACGACGCCCTCGTCATCCCTGGCGGCCGCGCCCCGGAATACCTGCGCCTGGACGAGGACGTGGTGAGCCTGGTGCGTCACTTCTTCGACCAGGACAAGCCCGTGGCCGCCATCTGCCACGCTGCGCAGATCCTGGCCGGTGCCAGGGTCATCTCCGGGCGCAAGGTTTCCGCCTACCCCGCCTGCGCGCCGGAGGTGCGCCTGGCTGGCGGCGACTACGCCGACATCGCCATCGACGGCGCGGAAGTGGACGGCAAGCTGGTGACCGCCCCCGCCTGGCCGGCGCACCCGGCGTGGCTGGCGGCCTTCCTGAAGGTGCTGGGAAGCCGTGTCGAGCCCTGAGCACGCGTGGCTGAGCCGATGCGTGGCCCCCCCGGCCCGCCCCGCGGCGGCGGCCGGCGCTGATCCGCAGGCTGATGGGCGATCGCCCACCCAGGGCAGGGTGTCATGAGCGGTGAGCGACGGATTATCGGCCTGGTGGCGAACCGGGAGTTGCGGCGCGGGCCGGGCAGCCCGCTGGTGCGGCTGATGCGCGAGCTGGAGCCCTATTTCCGGTATGTGCTGGAGCCGGAGATCCATGCCGTGGAAGGCACGTATCGGGCCCTGCTGCGCTACGGAGTGCTGCGGGACTATGCCCACCTGCACCCGTTGCCCCCGGGCCGGCGTGGCGGCCTGGTGGCCCTCACCGACCGGGTGGTGGAGGGGGCCGGCGGCGGCCCGGCGCGGGTGGACGAAGTGGTCTACATCAACGATCCCCGGGACTACAGCGCCATGCTCCCGGACAGCCTGGCCCTGAAGCGCCAGTGCGTGGTCACCGAGACCCCGTTTCTCGCCACCTGCGCCGCCGCCCGGGAGTGGTATGCCCTGGACTGGTGCCTGGCCTCGGCTGGCGGCGGCCGGCCCCATCCAGAGGTCGCGGCGCATTTCCCCGAGGCCTCCCTGCTGGAGGCACTGGGCCTGCTGCGGGCCGGCGCCTCGATAGACGGCGACACCCTGGCCCTGGTGGCCCACGACAGCCGCAAGCTGGCCATGCTGGAGTTCGCCGAGGCCCACTTTCCCTTGTTGGCCCGGTTTCGGGGGCGACTGGCCACCGGCACCACCGGCAGCCTGCTGAACGGCCGGCTCCCCGAACGGCTGCGCCGGGCGTGGGACCACCTGGATCGGCAGGCCGCCGTCTTCGAAGGCGCCGAAGCCCTGCCGGAGGACCTGGCGGAGGCCCGCGCCACCGCCGCCCGCGTGGCGGCGTGCTGCCGGCGCCTGGCCGGGCAGCCCGCTACTCCGGACTGGGTGGACATCCAGCCCAGCGGCCCCAAGGGCGGTGACGTGCGCATTGCCGAGGCGGTGCGGCGGGGCGACTGCCGGCGGGTGATCTTCTTCGAGGATCCCCACGTCTCCCGCGAACACGAGGCCGATATCCAGTTGCTGGAGCGCACCACCCGCATCCCCGAGCACGATGCCCTGCTGCTCCATGATGTCACCTCGGCCCGCTGCTGGGCCCGGCGCTGGGAGCGTTGCCTGGAGGCCGGACGCCGGCCCCTGAACCTGGCCCAGTGCTTCCGCCGGCTCTGGGGCGTGGAGCTGGTGCTGGCCGACGGTGAAGGGGTCGCACCAGTTGCGCTGCAGGCCGCCCGGTATCTGCAGGGCCTGGTGACGGAAGCGGTGCTGGCGGCCCGGGGCGCGGGCCGGGCGGCACGGCTGGGACTCAGCTGGGGCGTTGCGGGCGCTGGCTGCGCGGCGGCACTGGCGACGGTCAGCCGGGAGCTGGCGGCGCTGGGACGGACACGGCGGGACCTGGTCCACGTCATCGCGGGCGCCGACGACCTGCGGCCGGGCCATTTCATGGCGCGGCCGCTGCTGGGCGTGATGGGGTTCAGCGATGGGGGCCACGAGGCCAATGACATTGCCGAGCGGGTGGCTGTAGCGCTGGGCGGTGACTCCGGGCCGCTGTCCGGTGCCGCGTTCTGCACCGGCGGTCCCCCGGCAGGCGAGGCCGCCGGGGGCGCGGACTGCTGGGAGGCGCTGGATGCTGCGCTGCTCAGTTGCGAACCCCTGGCCGCGGCCAGGGGCGCGCTGCCGGGGCCGGTGGTCGAGCAACTGGCCGGGCGCTGTGCCGGGGTGGTGGCCGGCGTGTTCCTGGACGCCAGTGGCAAAGAAATCGATTTGCAGGGCTGGCGGCGGCTCGGGGCGTCCCTGGCGGATCTGCAGGGCGCGGCCCAGCGCGGCGGCAGCTTGCTGATGGTGTCGGCCGATGCCGGCAGGGTGGAGCCGGCACTGGCGGCGCTGCGCGCCGGCGTGGCCGCGGTGCTGGTCACTGACCGGCCCACCGCCTGGGAGATCCTGGAGCGCCAGGGGGCGACCGCATGAGCCCCGCCCAACGGCATCCGGGCAGCTCACGAGAGGTACTTGCTGCGCAGGGCCTCCTTGGTGCGGGCCAGCACGCCTTCCAGTTCCGGGCCTCGGCTCAGGGCAACCCCCACGGCAAGCATGTCCACCACCACGAGGTCGGCGATGCGCGAGGTCATGGGAATGAAGGTTTCCGTATCCTCGCTCACCTGGGGGGAGACGCAGACCTCGCAGAGCCGCTGCAGGGGCGAGCCCAGTGCGGTGATCCCCAGCAGCCGGGCGCCAGCCTCTCGGGCCAGGCCGGCGCTGTGGATCAGGTCCTTGCTGCGGCCGGTGTGGGAGATCATCACTGCCACGTCGCCCGGACCCAGGGTGACCGCCGACATGCAGTGCACATGGGGGTCGACATAGGCCAGAGCCGGTACCCCCAGGCGAAAGAACTTGTGCTGAGCGTCCCGGGCGACGATTCCCGAGGCGCCATGGCCGTAGAACTCGATCTTGTGGGCCTGGCTCAGCAGGTCCACGGCCCGCTCCACGGCGGCCAGGTCCAGCAGGCCGCGCATCCGGGCCAGGGAGGCGATGGAACCGTCGACGATCTTGGCGGCCATGCTGGCGATGCTGTCCTCCCGGGCCACGGTGCCGTGCACGAAGGGCACGCCCACGGCCAGGTTCTGGGCCAGGCGCAGCTTGAAGTCCTGGAAGCCCTGACAACCTACGGCGCGGCAGAAGCGCACCACCGTGGGTTCGCTGACGCCGGCGCGGGAGGCTAGGGTGGCCAGAGGCATGCCCATGATGTCCTCGGGGGCGGCCAGCGCGACCTCGGCCACCTTCCGCTCGGACTTGCTCAAGCGCGGCTGCAGGCTGGCGATGCGACCCAGCAGGGTGCCGGGATCCTGGGCCGGTGCGGCGGGTTCCATCCGATCCGATGTGCTCATGGCGGGCCCTGACTCCGATTGGGTTGTTTGGGCGGCTCCAGGCGGGATGGCCGTTGCGGCGGCGGGCTCACGGGGACCAGTACACGTCGATGGCTACCCGGCAGGCCCGGAGCACGGCCCGGATGGGCATGGACTCGGCGGGTCCCGGCTGCAGCGCGTGTTCCAAAGCCTGGTATTTCGCCTCTCCTGTCAGATGCAGCACCAGGCGTCGGCTGTCCAGCAGCGCCGCCAGGGTCAGGCTTATGCGCGGCCGCAGCTCGCCAGGCGGGCGGATGGCCGCGCACAGTGCTCGGCCCCGAGGGTCCAGCGCGGTCTCCAGGCCCGCCGCTGCGGGGAACAGCGAGGCGGTGTGACCGTCCTCCCCCAGTCCCAGTACCACCATGTCGAAGGGTCGCGGGATGGCATCCAGGGCCTGCTGGCAGGCCTGCTGGCCCGCCTCCGGCGACCCATGGGGTGTCTTCAGCGGCACGAACCGGGCGGCGCCGGCCGGACCCTGGAGCAGGGTCTCGGCAACCAGCCGCTGGTTGCTGTCCGGGGCTGCCGGAGCCACCCAGCGCTCGTCGGCGAGGGTGACCCAGAGGTTCGCCCAGGGCAAATCCTGGCGCGCCAGTGCCCGCAGCAGCGGCCGCGGCGTGCGCCCGCCGGAGACCACCAGGCTGGCGGTGCCCCGCAGCGTGACCGCGCGGCGCAGATCGCCAGCGATCTCGGCGGCCAGCGCCTCGGCGAGATCCTGCTCGCGCGCGAATCGAAGTCGCCGCAGCGGGGGGTGGTCATCGCTCATTGGGCTGCGCTCCGCTCAGTCCTCTTCGTGCCAGGCAAAGCCGTCCCTGCTGATCAAGGCGCTGGAGGCGGCCGGGCCCCAGGTGCCGGCCACGTAGGGTTTGGGCTGCATCTCGCGCTGCTGCCAGCCCGCCAGGATGGGGTCGATCCAGCGCCAGGCGGCCTCCAGTTCGTCGCGGCGCATGAACAGGGTCAGCCGCCCGCGAATCACGTCCATCAGCAGCCGCTCGTAGGCGTCGGATTGCTCGGTGCGGAAGCTCTCGGCAAAGCTCAGGTCCAGGTGCACTGGCCGCAGGCGCATGCCGTCCCCCGGCTGCTTGGCCATCAGTTGCAGCCGCACGCCTTCCTGGGGCTGCAGGCGGATCACCAGCCGGTTGACGTCCATGCAGCCGCCGTCGGTGTCGAAAATGCAGTGGGGCACCGGCTGGAAATTGACCACGATCTCGGCGAGCCGCTCCTGGAGCCGCTTGCCGGTGCGCAGGTAGAAGGGCACGCCTGCCCAGCGCCAAGTGCCGATTTCCGCTTTGAGCGCGACGAATGTTTCGGTGCGGCTGTCCTGGGCGACCCCCGGCTCCTCCAGGTAGCCCGGCACCGGCTGTCCGCGGATGGCGCCTGCCGTGTAGCGGCCGCGCACGGTGCGGCCCACCACCGACTGGCCCTCGATGGGGCGCAGCGCCCGCAGAATCTTCAGCTTCTCGTCACGGATGGCGTCGGGGTCGAGGCTGGTGGGCGGTTCCAGGGCGATGATGCAGAGCAGCTGCAGCAGGTGGTTCTGCACCATGTCCCGCAGGGCGCCGGTCTGGTCGTAGAACTCACCCCGCGCTTCCACGCCCACCTGCTCGGCCAGGGTGATCTGCACGTTGCTGACCCAGTTGCGGCGCCACAGGGGGTCGAAGAAGGCGTTGCCGAACCGCAGTGCCAGCAGGTTCTGCACCGTTTCCTTGCCCAGGTAGTGGTCGATTCGAAAGGTCTGGTGTTCCGCGAATACCCGGCCTACCGCATCGCTGATGTGGCGTGCCGAGGCCAGATCGTGGCCCAGGGGCTTCTCCAGCACCACCCGGGTGTCCGGGCCGTTGAGCCCGGCCTGGGCCAGGTTCTGGACGATGACGACGAACAGGCTGGGCGCCGTGGACAGGTAGAAGATGCGCGTGGCCACGGTTTCTGTGGCGGGCTCGCCGGCGTCCAGATGCTGGGCCAGGCGCCGGTAATCCTCCGGCTGGTGGGCGTCCAGGGGCAGGAATTCCAGGCGTTGGGCAAACGCTTCCCACACCGGTTGCTGAAAGACACCGGTGGGGAGCTGCAGCCGCAGGCTGTGCTCCACCCGGTGCAGGAATTCCTGCCGGCCGATGCGCTGGCGGCCGAGGCAGATGATGCGTGCCGCCGCGGGGAGCTGCCGGTGGCGCTCCCGGCGATACAGCGCGGGCAGCAGTTTGCGCAACGACAGATCACCCGTGGCGCCAAACAGGATCAGGGTGAAAGGCTCGGTTTCGGGCACTGGCTCCATCCCCTTCGGGCGTCGGGCGGCGGGTGGATTGGCGGACGAGTAGCCTGGCCGCGTCGGGCTGCCGGTCGCTCCCCGGCTACGGGTGTCGCGCGGCCCGGGATCACGCGTTGGCCGCGCGGCACTGGAGGAAGAGACAGCAGCATCTGAGATTGTAGTAGAGCTACATATCTGTGCGTCAAGGGCAAGGGCCTAAGGTGGGCCTTTACGGGGTACTTTTTATTTAAGATTAGTAATATACGTGAAATCCACCACTCTGATTCCGCGGATGTCCCTTGCGCAGAGTTGTAGTGTTACTACACTAGCGGCCAGCACCCAGTCCCGGCGGATTGACCCGGTGGGCGCCCGGACACAGCAGAAAGAGGAGCAGTATCCATGGTTGAGTGCCACGCCACCGTGCAGGCGGTGACCCAGGAGATGCGCCGGCGCAGCCGTTCCTCCCGGGCGGCCTACCTGGCCCGGCTCGACCGGGCGGCTGGGGACGGCCCCCTGCGCAAGCACGTCTCCTGCACCAACCTGGCCCATGGGTTCGCCGCCTCCGGCGAGGACAAGGACCCGCTGCGCGGGCTGCGCTGGCCGAACCTGGCCATCGTCTCCGCCTACAACGACATGCTCTCGGCCCACCAGCCCCTCGGTGCCTACCCCGAGTTGCTCAAGGCCGCCGCCCGCGAGGCGGGGGCCACCGCCCAGTTTGCCGGCGGCGTGCCGGCCATGTGCGATGGCGTCACCCAGGGGCAGCCGGGCATGGAGCTGTCGCTGTTCAGCCGCGACGTGATCGCCATGGCCACTGCCGTGGCCCTGTCCCACAACCTGTTCGACGGCGGCCTGTGCCTGGGAGTCTGCGACAAGATCGTGCCCGGGATGCTGATGGGGGCGCTGGCCTTCGGTCATCTGCCCTTTGTGTTCGTGCCGGCCGGGCCTATGCCCTCCGGGCTGTCCAACAAGGAGAAGGCCCGGGTGCGCCAGCTCTATGCCCAGGGCAAGGTGGGCCGCGACGCGCTGCTGGAGGCCGAGGCCAAGGCCTACCACGGCCCCGGCACCTGCACCTTCTATGGCACCGCCAACAGCAACCAGATGCTGATGGAGGTGATGGGCCTGCACCTGCCCGGGGCGGCTTTCGTCAACCCGGGCACCCCGTTGCGCGAGGCACTGACCCGGGAGGCGGCCCGCCGGGCGGCCGGCCTGACCGCCCTGGGCGAGCACTACACCCCCATTGGCCGGATCGTCGACGAGCGGGCCATGGTCAACGCCGTGGTCGGGCTGCTCGCCACCGGCGGCTCCACCAACCACACCCTGCACCTGATCGCCATCGCCCGCGCCGCCGGCCTGCAGGTGACCTGGGACGACTTCAGCGCCCTGTCCAAGGTGGTGCCGCTGCTCGCCCGCGTCTACCCCAGCGGCGAGGCGGATGTGAACCATTTCCATGCCGCCGGCGGCATGGGGCTGCTGATCCGCGAGCTGCTGGAGGCCGGCCTGCTCCACGGTGACGTGCTCACGGTGGCCGGTGAGGGTCTGGGGCGCTACACCCAGGAGCCCTTCCTGGAGCAGGACTGCCTGGCCTGGCGGGACGCCCCGGCGACCTCCCGGGATCCGACGGTGCTGGCGAGCCGGGCCCAGCCCGTCAGCCCCCAGGGGGGGTTGCAGGTACTGGACGGCAACCTGGGCCGGGCCGTCATCAAGGTGTCGGCGGTGGCCCCCGAGCACCGGGTGGTGGAGGCGCCGGCCATGGTGTTCGACAGCCAGGAGCAGGTTCTGGAGGCGTTCCAGGCCGGTGAGCTGAACCGGGACCTCATCGCCGTGGTGCGCTTCCAGGGGCCCCGAGCCAATGGCATGCCCGAGCTGCACAAGCTCACCCCGCAGCTCGGTGTCCTCCAGGACCACGGCTACACGGTGGGGCTGGTGACCGACGGGCGCATGTCCGGCGCTTCGGGCAAGGTGCCGGCCGCCATCCACGTCACCCCCGAAGCGCTCGCCGGCGGCCCTCTGGCCCGGGTCCGCCAGGGGGACCCGATCCGCATCGACAGCGAAACCGGGCGCCTGGAGGCCCTGGTGGCCGAGCAGCAGTGGCGCCGGCGCACCCCTGCGACACTGACGACCGGCGCCAATGAGAGCGGCTGCGGTCGCGAACTGTTCGAGACCTTCCGGCGCACGGTCTCAGGCGCCGAGACCGGGGCGGTCGCCTGCTTCGCCGGGCCGCCGGCGGCAACCGAGACCGAGGCTGCCGGGGTGCAGCCGGCATGAGCATGGGCCGGATCCTGGGCATGGCGCCGGTGATTCCGGTACTGCGCGTCGACCGGGCGGAGGACGCCGTGCCTATGGCCAGGGCGCTGGTGCAGGGCGGGCTGCGGGTGCTGGAGATCACGCTGCGGACCCCGGCGGCCTGGGCGGCCATTGCGGCGGTCTGCCGGGAGGTGCCCGAGGCCGTGGTGGGGGCGGGCACGGTGACCCGGCCCGCCGAGCTGGACCGGGCCCGGGGTGAAGGTGCGGCCTTTGCCGTGAGCCCCGGGGCTACGCCGGCGCTGCTGGATGCGGCTCGCCGCGCCCGGCTGCCCTGCCTGCCCGGCGTGATGACACCCTCGGAGGTGATGGCGGCGCGCGAGCTGGGCTTTACCGATCTGAAGCTGTTCCCCGCCGCCCAGGCCGGCGGTACGGCGCTGCTGAAGGCCTTGGCCGGGCCTTTCCCCGACGTGCGCTTCTGCCCCACCGGCGGCATCACCCGGCAGAGCTACCGCGAGTACCTGGCCCTGGAGAACGTGGCCTGCGTGGGCGGCTCCTGGCTGGCGCCCGACGAGGCCGTGGCTGCCGGCGACTGGGCCCGGATCGCGGAGCTGGCCCTGGAGACGGCGGCGGAGGATGGCGGCACCTCGGCGCAGCGCCGGCAGCGTGCCCTGGAAATTGAGCAGTGGGTCGTCGAGGCGGCCACCGCCACCTGGTCAGTGGCCGGCGAGGAGGATCCCGGGGCCGCCACCGAAGACCTGGTGTCCCGGAACGCGGCGTCGCAGGGGCCAGACGGCGACGGCAGCTCGTGACTGGACGCGGGGCTCGATGCCGGGATCCCGCGCCGCCGAGAGGCTGCCCCGACGCTTGGCCACAAGACAACGGGCAGGGACGCCTTGCTGCCGACACGGCAGACCAACACACATAACGAGAGCGGCCGGCCTCGATGCCGGACCGCCGGTGCCGCGGCCTGAGGAGGAGAAGCTGGTATGGCACTGGCGCTGGAAAACGTCAGCAAGGTGGTCCAGGGGGAGACCCATATCTACCCCACGGACCTGGAATGCGCTCCGGGCAGTTTCAACGTGCTGCTGGGCCTGACCCGGTCCGGAAAGACGTCGCTGATGCGTCTCATGGCGGGCCTGGATCAGCCCACCCGGGGGCGCATCCGGATGGACGGCGTGGACGTCACCGGCGTGCCGGTGCGCAAGCGCAACGTCGCCATGGTCTACCAGCAGTTCATCAATTACCCGTCCATGAACTGCTTCGACAACATCGCCTCGCCCCTGAGGCTGCTCCGGCTCTCGCGCCCGGAAATCGACCAGCGGGTGCGCCGGGAAGCCGAGCGGCTGCACATCGAGCACCTGCTGGATCGGATGCCGGCGGAGCTCTCCGGTGGCCAGCAGCAGCGCCTGGCCATGGCCCGGGCCCTGGTGCGGGACGCCAGCCTGCTGCTGCTGGACGAACCCCTGGTGAACCTCGACTACAAGCTGCGCGAGGAACTGCGCGCGGAGATGCGGGAGATCTTCGCCGAGCGCGAGGCGATCGTGGTGTACGCCACCACCGACCCCCTGGAGGCCCTGACCCTGGGCGGATCCGCCGCGGTGCTCCACCAGGGGCGGCTGGTCCAGTACGGCCCCACGGCCGCCGTTTATCACCGCCCGTGCAGCGTGCCGGTGACCCAGGTGTTCAGCGATCCGCCCATGAATCTGCTGCGCGCCGAGGTGGCCGACGGTGAGCTTCGCCTTGCGGGCGAGGCCCGCCTGCCCCTGCCGAGCCACTTCCGGGACCTGGCCCCCGGACCGGTTACCGTGGGCATCCGCCCGCCCCACGTCATGGTGACCCCCCGCCGCGAGGACACCCTGGCGCTGCACGCCGAAGTGGAGGTAGCCGAGGTCTCCGGCTCGGAGACCTACGTGCACCTGAACTGGCAGGGAAGCGGCCTGGTGGCCCAGGAGGAGGGCGTGCATCCCTTCGCCATCGGGGAGCGGATCCAGGTCTATGTGGACCCCCGTCATCTGTTCGCCTTCGGGGCCGACGAGGCCCTGCTGGTCTCACCCACCGCCCGCCGTGCCGACCGCGCGGCCGAACACTAGGGAGCAGGCAACCCATGGCCCGCATCGATCTCGACAACCTGGCCCATTCCTACCTGGCGGCCCCCGCCGGCGAGCAAGACTATGCCCTGCGCCCCATGAACCACGTCTGGGAGGATGGCGGCGCCTATGCCCTGCTGGGGCCCTCGGGCTGCGGCAAGACCACCTTGCTGAACATCATCTCCGGCCTGGTCCAGCCCTCGGAGGGCCGGGTGCTGTTCGACGGCCGGGACGTGACCGCGCTGCAGCCCGAATACCGCAACATCGCCCAGGTTTTCCAGTTTCCGGTGATCTACGACACCATGACGGTGCGCCAGAACCTGGCCTTTCCCCTGCGCAACCGGGGCCTGGACGAGACCCGGGTGCAGCGCCGGGTGGCGGAGGTGGCCGGCATGCTGGGGCTCACCCGGGTGCTGGATCACAAGGCCGTCGACCTGGGTGCGGACGCCAAGCAGACCATCTCCATGGGCCGCGGGCTGGTCCGGGAAGACGTGGCCGCCGTGCTGTTCGATGAGCCGCTGACGGTCATCGACCCCCACCTGAAATGGCAGTTGCGGCGCAAGCTCAAGGAGATCCACGACCAGCTCAGGCTGACCCTGGTCTACGTCACCCACGACCAGACCGAGGCGCTGACCTTCGCCGACAAGGTGGTGGTCATGTACGACGGCCGGGTGGTGCAGCTCGGCACCCCCCAGGAGCTGTTCGAGCGCCCGGAACACACCTTCGTCGGCTATTTCATCGGCAGCCCGGGCATGAATTTCCTGGACTGCACCGTGGACGGCGAGCGGGCGGTGGTGGACAGCGAAGCCATTGCCCTGGACCCGGAGGTCGCCCGCAAGGCTGTCGCCGCGGGGGGGCGGCTGCAGATCGGCATACGCCCCGAATTTCTGCGTTTCGCCGCGGTTGATGAACCGGGTGTTCCGGCTGCCGTGGAGCGGGTGGACGACCTGGGAAATTTCCAGATCGCTACGGTGGTCATGGGGGCGAATCACAGGCTCTACATGAAGCTGGACGAGGATCAGGCAGTTCCGGGGGAACAGCCGAAACTGTTTTTCCCTCCTGAGTGGACCAAGATTTACTCCAGTGATCGGCTGGTGGCCTGAACGGCGGGGGCGAGGGAATAGTCATGGAAAAACCGGTCAAGCAAACCGCCTGGTTCATGGTGCTGCCGGTGGTGGTGGTGGTGTCGTTCAGTGCCATCGTGCCACTGATGACCGTGGTCAATTATTCGGTGCAGGATATTTTCGGTCCCGACAGCCGGTATTTCGTCGGGACCGAGTGGTTTCGGATGATTCTCAATGATCCGGAGCTGCTGGGGGCCCTGGGCCGGCAGTTCCTGTTCTCCTTCGCCGTGCTGGCCATCGAAATCCCCCTGGGCATCGCCGTTGCCCTGGCCATGCCCCGCAAGGGGCCGTGGGTGTCGGCGGCCCTGGTGGCGCTGGCCTTGCCGCTGCTGGTGCCCTGGAACGTGGTGGGCACCATCTGGCAGATCTTCGCCCGGCCGGACATTGGCCTGGCCGGCGTGTTCATCAATGCCCTGGGCTTCGACTACAACTATACCGGCGATCCGGTGGACGCATGGTTCACGGTGCTGATCATGGACGTCTGGCACTGGACCTCGCTGTCGGTACTGCTCTGCTACGCTGGCCTGCAGGCCATCCCCGACGCCTTCTACCAGGCGGCCCGGATCGATGGGGCCTCGCGCTGGGCAGTGTTCCGCTTCATCGAGCTGCCGAAGCTGCGCGGCGTGCTGCTGATCGCGGTGCTGCTGCGCTTCATGGACAGCTTCAAGATCTTCGCCGAGCCCTTCGTGCTCACCGGCGGCGGGCCGGGCAGCGCCACCACGTTTCTCAGCCAGAAGCTCACCACCATGGCCGTGGGCCAGTTCGATCTGGGCCCGGCGGCGGCGTTCTCGCTGGTGTATTTCCTGATCATTCTGCTGTTCAGCTATGTCTTCTACACGGTGATCAACAACCTCGGCAAAGGCGTGAGCTGAGGGGCGATGATGGAAATACGGCTGCTAACTGATCGGTGCGCTCGGCTTGGGAGCGCCAATAGGTTTTCGATGGATTTCAGAGAAGCGGCGCAAGGTTGCCACTGGAATCGGGAGGTCGGTCATGGGTTCGCGTAGCCGTTACTGGGTGCTGGGGCTGTACATTCTGTTTCTGATGCTGCCCCTGTACTGGATGCTCAGCATGTCGCTGAAGCCGAATAGCGAGATTCTCAGCACCTTCAGCCTTTGGCCCCAGACCCTGACCTTCCAGAACTACGTGAAGATATTCACGGATGCTTCCTGGTACACAGGCTATCTGAATTCCATCTACTATGTGGGCCTGAATACCATCATTTCCCTGACGGTCGCCCTGCCGGCGGCCTATGCGTTCTCCCGCTACCACTTCATGGGAGACAAGCACCTGTTCTTCTGGCTGCTGACCAACCGCATGGCGCCGCCGGCGGTGTTTCTGCTGCCGTTCTTTCAGCTCTACCAGAGCGTTGGGTTGTTCGACACCCACATCGCCGTGGCCCTGGCCCACACGCTGTTCAATGTGCCTCTGGCGGTGTGGATTCTGGAGGGGTTCATGTCCGGGGTGCCCCGGGAGATCGACGAGACCGCCTACCTGGACGGCTATAGCTGGCCGCGCTTCTTCGTCACCATTTTCCTGCCCCTGATCCGGGCCGGCGTCGGCGTCACGGCCTTCTTCTGCTTCATGTTCAGCTGGGTGGAACTGCTGCTGGCGCGCACCCTCACCTCCACCGCCGCCAAGCCCATAGGCGCCACCATGACCCGCACCATCAGCGCCTCCGGCATGGACTGGGGGCTGCTGGCCGCGGCGGGGGTGCTGACCCTGGTGCCCGGCGCGCTGGTGATCTGGTTCGTGCGCAAGAACATCGCCAAGGGCTTCGCCCTGGGCCGGGTCTGAGGAGGCGCGGGCATGGACTGGATGGCTTGGACCTTCCCGACGGCGGTGTTCTTCATCGCCATCGCCGCGATGCTCATCACCATGGCGGTGCTGCAGGTGGTGTTCCCCACGGTGGAGCGCAAGGGCTTGCTGCCCATGGCCACCACCCGGGGCGACCGGCTGTTCATGGGCCTGCTGGGCAGCGCCTACATCCACCTGGCCTGGCTGGCCTTCATCGAGGACGCCAGCCTGTGGTGGGCCAGCGCTCTGGCCGCGCTGTACCTGGCGGCGATGCTGCGCTGGGGTTGAGCAGCCGCCGGGGCCCGGCCGGCCACGCCGGCGCAGCGGCTGCGGCGAACACTCCCCGTCCCGGCAGCGGGTGGACGGGCCGGGGAGATCACTACAAACCACCCGCAACCGGAGTCCCAGGAGGAGAACCAAGATGTCAAGTCGCAACCTACTAGGCTGGCCGAGGGCGAGCCTGGCGGCGGGTCTGCTGCTGGCCCTTGGCGGGTCCGCCCAGGCCGCCACCGATGCGGAGATGGCGGTGGCCCGCCAGTGGCTGGAGCAGTTCCAGCCCTCGACCCTGTCCCGAGCGCAGCAACTCCAGGAGCTGGAGTGGTTCATCGACGCGGCCCAGCCGTTCCGCGGGATGGACATCCAGGTGGTCTCCGAGACCATCACCACCCACGAGTACGAGGCCAGCACCCTGGCCCGGGCTTTCTCGGAGCTCACCGGCATCAACGTCACCCATGACCTGATCCAGGAAGGCGACGTTATCGAGAAGCTGCAGACGGAGATGCAGTCCAAGCGCAGCATCTACGATGCCTATGTCAACGACTCGGACCTGATCGGTACCCACTTCCGCTACGGCGACGTGGTGCCCCTGTCGGACTACATGAGCGGTGCGGGCAAGGATGTCACCCTGCCGACCCTGGACGTGGACGACTTCATCGGCATCAGCTTCACGACCGCCCCCAACGGCAAGATCTATCAGCTTCCGGACCAGCAGTTCGCCAACCTGTACTGGTTCCGGTACGACTGGTTCCAGCGCCCGGAGCTGCGGGAGCGGTTCAAGGAACGCTACGGCTACGAGCTGGGCGTGCCGGTGAACTGGTCCGCCTACCAGGACATCGCGGACTTCTTCACCAACCACGTCAAGAACCTGGACGGTCAGCGGGTCTACGGCCACATGGACTACGGCAAGAAGGATCCGTCCCTGGGCTGGCGCTTCACCGACGCCTGGCTGTCCATGGCCGGCACCGGTGACAAGGGCATCCCCAACGGCAAGCCGGTGGACGAGTGGGGCATCCGGGTCCAGGACTGCCGGCCGGTGGGCTCCGACGTGGCCCGGGGCGGGGCCGCCAACAGCCCCGCGGCGGTCTACGCCCTGACCAAGTACATCGACTGGCTGAAGGCCTATGCGCCCCCGGCGGCGGCGGGCATGACCTTCTCCGAGGCCGGACCGGTGCCGGCCGAGGGCAACATCGCCCAGCAGATCTTCTGGTACACGGCGTTCACCGCCGCCATGTCCAAGCCCGGCACCCCGGTGGTCAACGATGACGGCACGCCCAAGTGGCGCATGGCGCCCTCGCCCCACGGCCCCTATTGGGAGGAGGGCATGAAGCTGGGCTACCAGGACGCCGGCTCCTGGACGCTGCTCAAGCATACCGATCCCGAGCGGCGCAAGGCGGCCTGGCTGTATGCCCAGTTCACGGTCTCCAAGACCGTGTCCCTGAAGAAGACCCTGGTGGGCCTGACCCCGATCCGCGAGTCGGACATCGAGAGCGAGGCCATGACCGAGGCGGCGCCGCGGCTCGGGGGCCTGGTGGAGTTCTACCGCAGCCCGGCGCGGGTGCAGTGGACCCCCACCGGCACCAACGTGCCCGACTACCCAAAGCTTGCCCAGCTCTGGTGGCAGAACGTGGCCCAGGCGGTGACCGGGGAACGGACCCCCCAGGCGGCCATGGACAACCTGGCGCGGGAGCAGGATCGGGTGATGCAGCGCCTGGAGCGGGCGTCGGTTCAGGACATCTGCGGGCCCAAGCTGAACCCGAAACGCGATCCCCAGTACTGGTTCGACCAGCCCGGCTCGCCCAAGCCCAAGCTCGCCAACGAAAAGCCCCAGGGGGAGACCATTCCCTATGACGAGTTGCTGAAGAGCTGGCAGCAGTCCGGTTGAGGCCAACGTTTGCCGAGAGGGTGACGCCCGGGCAGGGCGACCCGCCGTTGGCGGGAGACCTGCCCGGCCGGGGTGTCGCACGCCCGATCTGCATCGGGCGGCGGCTTACCAGGATGGGATCCTCCGACGCCAGCCAGGCGACCGGCCGGCACCGGCGGCGCGCGGCGTGCCGTGCCCGGACACCGCTCAAGGGCGGACGTCGCGGGCCGGCTCTGCCGGGGCCAGGCGCCGGTGGGCTCCCGACGAACGATCGAGCACTGTCATTTTGGAGACGACGAAAATGTCCGAGATGCACAAAGCACTGCGGGGCGGCGGCGCCCTGCTGGCCGCGGCCCTGCTGGCGTCCGCACCGGCCCAGGCGGCGGAGTGGTTCGACGGCCGGGTGAAGACCAACATCCTGTTCGCTACCGGTTTCCAGTCCATCGAGGCCGACAACGGGGCCTTCAACCCCGCCAACTCCGATACCTCGGCGGGTTTCAACCGCCAGCGTTTCAATCTGGAGCTGACGGTGCACTTCGCCGACTGGATCACCGGCTTCGTGGATCTGGCCGAGGAGCAGAACGACTTCGGCGAGACCTTCCAGATCAGCAACGACCTGTCGTTCGTCGACTTCTCGCTGCTGAAGGCCTTCGACAGCCCGGCTGCCGATGACCACTCCCTGGTGGTGCGCACCGGCGAGATGGTGTCGACCACCTTCAACTACCGGGGCTACTCCGACGGTGCCGCCGTGCAGGGCAACCCGCTGATCGGCAACTCGCCGTTCGACATGGTCACCGCCGAAACCGGCGCCCAGTTGATCGGCGAGCACCGGCTGCCGGGCCTGCCGGTGGAGAGCGTGGGCTGGGACTTCGCGGCCACGGTGCCCACCTTCGGCGAGAACTTCGACGGCGACCGGCCGTTCAACTTCTTCGCCAAGGGCCGGGTGGACGTGGGCTACGGCCTGAAGCTCGGCGGCGGCTTCATGTGGGCCGACGGCTCCGACCAGTTCGACTCGGTGCAGAGCGGTGGTGTGGCCGATTTCGGTGACCTGGGCACCACCGGCGCCCTGTTCGGTGACGGCGAAAACTACAATTTCCCCGGCAGTGGCGCCGGTGCCCGCGACACCCACCAGGGCCTGATCCCCGGCGTCGACTACTCGGTGTGGATGGTGGATGCCGAGTACAGCCCCCAGATGAGTCCGCTGCCGGCGGTGTTCCGGGGCTGGTTCGGCGTGGCCGAGGATGACTTCCGGTTCGTGGATGGCGCGGGGAACCAGACGGTGGCGTCCCAGAACCAGGGCGTTGCCCGCGGTGATGCCGAAGTCCGGGGCTGGGGCCTGGAGGGCAGCGTCTACGTGGTGCCGGAGCGCTTCTACGTCGCTGGCCGCTACACTCAGGTCTCCAACGAGAGCAACGGCATCAGCGGCTCGCCGGACCTGGACCGCATCCAGATCGGCGGCGGGTTCTGGGTCCATCCCTCCAGCCTGGTGAAGTTCGAGTACGTCTCCCAGGACGAGGAGGAAGGCTCGGCCGGCCAGATCGGCGAGGACTGGGACGGGTTCAACGTGGAGGTTTCGGTGAAGTTCTGACCCTATGGCCGGGGCCGCGGGGCGGCCCCGGCATCCATCGCAGGGCCGGGGTTCTCCGGCCCCGGGAGGAGACATCATGAAAACGGCATCATTGCTTGCGCCCGTTGGCCTGGCCGCGCTGGCCGTAACCATCCAGGCGCCGGCGCAGAGCCTGTCCGACAACATCGAGCGCCTTCAGGACTTCAAGACCACGGGCACCGACCTCGACATCGAGACCGTGCCCCAGGGCGGCGAGCGGGCCGCCGCCATCCGCCGCATCCTGGAGCGCATCGAGCTGCCCCCGGGATTCTCCATCGACCTCTACGCCATCGTGCCCGACGCCCGGCACATGTCGGTGGGCACCAACGTGGGGGTGGTCTTTACCGGCACCCGCAAGACCGCCTTCTGGGCAGTGACCGATCGGGACAAGGACCGGGTGGCCGACGAGGTCAAGCGCTTCGCCCCCTCGGTCTCCCTGAAGGTGCCCAACGACTCCTGTTTCTCCCGGGACGGCTTTTTGTACGTCATCGAGCATAACCGGGTGCTGGTGTTCCCCGCCGCGGAGTTCTTCTACGAGAGCCCCGACGTGGCCATCGGCGTGGTCACCGATCAGCTGGTGCCCAAGGAGGAGGAATCCTTCAACCACGGCGCCCGGGTCTGCGCCCTGGGCCCCGACGACAAGCTCTACATCAGCCTCGGCCAGCCCTACAACGTGCCGCCCAAGGAGAAACTGGACCTCTACCGCAAGTGGGGCCTCGGCGGCATCATCCGCATGAACCGGGATGGCAGCGGGCGGGAGGTCTACGCCTGGGGTATTCGCAACTCCGTGGGCATGGACTTCAACCCCGCCAACGACGATCTCTGGTTCACCGACAACCAGGTGGACGGCATGGGCGATGACATCCCCCCGGGTGAGCTCAACCGGGCCACCGAGGCGGGCCAGCATTTCGGCTTCCCCTGGTACGGCGGCGGTCAGGTGCGCACCCAGCAGTACCAGGACTCCGAACCCCCCGCCGACGTGGTGTTTCCGGAAGTGGAAATGGCGGCCCATGCCGCCGACCTGGGCATGAGCTTCTACACCGGCCGCCAGTTCCCGGCGCAGTACCGGGGTGGCATCTTCAGCGCCCAGCACGGCTCCTGGAATCGGACCACGCCGGTGGGTGCCCGGGTAATGTTCACCCCGGTCAACGAGGACGGCAGCGCCGGGGAGAGCCGGGTGTTCGCCTCCGGCTGGCTGAACGAGGAGACCGGCGAGTATCTGGGGCGTCCGGTGGACGTGGTGCAGTTCCTGGACGGCTCCCTGCTGGTGTCTGACGACCTGACCGGGGCCATCTATCGGATCTCCTATTGAGCCACCCGGGGAGCGGGGGCTGAGTCGGTCGCCGCTCCCCGGGCGCGGCTGTCCGGGGCCGCCATCGCCCCTTCAGCCGCCGCGATTCATCCTGTGGAGTGTTCCGCCCATGACGCCCTTGCTCGTCTCTGCCCTTACCTGCGCACGCCGCGCGGGCATTCCCGTCGCCTTGACGGCCCTGCTGGCCCAGGGCGGCTGCGCCAGCCCGGCGTCTGACCGAACGGAAGTGATGACGCTGGCACCCGGTGACCTGGTTGCCCTGGTGCCGGCCGAGGCGGGGGCGGCGCGCAACGATCATCCCGTGGAGTTTGACGCGGGGACGCTGGTGCGGGCCCTTGGATCCCTGCAAGTGCCCGGCGAGCGCGGTGGTCTGGTGAGCCGCACCTTTTCCTCCTCGAATGACGCCCCAGCGTTGCAACCGGTGTTCCAGCAACGGGAGCTGGAGCAGGCGGCCGGGGCGCTACGGGGCGCTTTTGCCAATGCCGGGCCGGATCAGGATGTAGCGCTGCGCCTGAACCAGTTGGAGGCCGGGGACCTGGTGGGACTGCTGAAATATTCCCGGGTCACCGCTGCCCGGCTGTTTCACCGCAACGGCCGCCTCCACGTCATTCTGGGGAGCCTCGGGGAAGACACGGGGGACCCCCGGCGTCCGGGGGGGCGGCAGGTGGCCAAGGCCTCGGGCTACGGCGCTGTCGAGGCCCGCTTCAGCTTCCCGGACGAGATCGGCTCACGGCAAAGGGTCAGCGCCATTGATCGGAATCTGACGTTGCCGGACGGGGCCGTTTTCGTCGACGCTGACCGGCAGGACTGGATCGCCCTGGAGCTGGGCGGCGCCGTGGACGCGGCTCAGCCCAGCCCTGCGCCGGCCCGGCGCCCGGCGCCCGCCGCCTCCCAGCCGGTGCCCTCCGAGCCGCCAGACCGGGCGGCAGACGCCCCCGGGGGCGATTCGGCGCAGCCCGGGCTCCAGCCCCCCGCACCGGCCCCCGCCGCGGCGACACCGGCTCCGGCGGTGCTCAGCGCCGAGGAGGTCACCCGCAAGTTGGAACAGCTGCGGGATCTCAAGGAGCGGGGACTGATCAGCGAGCCCCTATACCGGGAGAAAGTCCGGGAGCTGGTGGACCGCTACCTGGAATAGCCGGGACGGCATGCAATGCTCAGGAGGCGGCGGCTATCGATGTGCGCCTGGGGTAGCAGTTCGTGGCCTCGCTCGCGCAGCAGTCTCTCTACCCGCTCGGTGGCCGCCTCACAGTCCGCGATGACTGACGGCATGGACAGGCGCTGTAATAGCCCGATCGACTGTTCTTGCTGATGCTTGCGGGCGGCCTCGTTGAGGGGTTCGCAGGCTGTCATCATTTGCTCTTCCGCCGCCTTGAGGCTTTGGTACTCGGCGGGCTTGTCGGTCTTCAGCGCCGGGAGCAGAAACATCAGCGTCGACTCGACCCGATTCTGCTCCCGGAAGACCCGCTCAGCGCGGGCTAGATCGTGATCGCGGTTGGGCGCTGCTGCGCCGGCCGGGGCCAAGTGGGCCATCGGGCCTGCGCAGCCTGACAGCATCAGGGTCGTCAGCAGTGTGCTAAGCCCGTAGCGATACATGCTGGCCCCGGTCCCGGATTTCATTATTTTTTGGACCTTGCCCCCATGGCCGCGTTCCCGCGCCCGGTCCGGGGCGCCGCAGCCTCTCGACGGCGCCGGCCGGGTATCCGCCCCGCGGGACCCGAACGCGAGTCGCCGGGAGGATCCCCCATGCGCAGTTTGAGCCCCGCGTTCGGCTCGACCGGGCCCACGACTACGTACGTGGCGCCGCTAATGGTGTCCCCGCCCGCGGCGCCTACGCTGGAATGACTGGTTTTTGTGCCGTGGCGCCGCGCAGCCAGGTCCTGAAAGCGCCACCATGCATGCTCGGCGCGCCCTTCGAAGGGCGCGCCGATCGGCCGGCGAGGAGATGCATCATGGCGGAACTGCTTTTGCAGCCCTTTGACGTTGTGCTGGGGCGGGTCATGAAATTCGAGGATATCCAGGCCCTTCGCTACGCGGACTGGTCCCGGCGCTTTGCGCCGTTTGATCACAGCCGGAGTACCCTGCTGCAGTATCTGGCCGAGGGTGCCCGTGCCAATGTCTATCGACTGGCCCAGGCCAGCGCAGACGGCTCGCCGATGGCTGACATCTTGCCCGATGCTTTTGGAGTCGATGGGGTAAGTATTGACTGGGACGAGCCGGAGTCCAGGGTGCCGGAGCATTTCTTCGTGATTGACGCCCAGGCGGCTCATGGCATTCTGCGCCGGGCCATTGAGACCGAGCGAGATATGGCCCCTGTGTACCGCCAGTGCGGGGCGCTGGTCGAGCCGGAGGCCCTGGTATCCGCCTGCCAGTTCGTCGATATCGTCCAGCAGGCCCGGTTGCAGCTGCTGGAGGAAACCGCCGTATGCCTGGAACTGCAGCGCCGGGGCTATGCCGCGCCCGTAGCCTTGGCGGGCTGATCCCGGCTGCCTCGCCTGGCCGGGCAGATTGGTCAGGCCGCCGGCGGCGCACTCGCCTCGTGCGGGGAGAACAGGAACTCGCGGTGGGATCTCGTCTGGGGCGGATCGGCGAAGGCCGGTTGCACGGACTCTGGGACCAGGACTGAGCGAAAAGGACTGCGCACTGAGTGGGACAGCGGGCTTGACAGCCGCCGAGCCGGGGTGAGGCTCAGTCCTCAGTCGTGGCACGGCCTTGGACACCGCCGCCGTAGACCCACGTTGCGAAGAAACGTGGGGGCCAGCGTCGCAAACGCCAAGGTGCCAATCGCCGGGCCCGCGTGCCCGAACCGATCCGCGGTACCGATGCCATCGCCTGATGGCAGGTTGTCTGCGCAACCTGCCCTACGGCGGGCTTCGCTCGGCGCCGGGCGGGATCCCCACTCCGCCCCGGCGTGCCTGTTTTGTAAACACCCGCTCAGTCCTCAGCCCCAGCCATCAGCGCGCATCCGCGTTCATCTGCGGCCCTGTCTCTGCTCGAATCTCGCATCCATTCCGCGCGCATCGCACCACACACTCTTTCTCTTCAGGCCCCCGCAACGGTCAGGCCGCCGGTGGCGCTCAGCACCTCGTCCATGGCCCGGTACACCACCAGGTGGTTTGAGCAGGCGACGTTGAAGCGGATGTAGCGGCTCGCCTCGCCATTGGGCCGGAACACGTGTCCCGGTGCGAGCATCACGCCGCGCTCCATGGCCCGGCGGGTGACCTCGCCGGCCTCCGCGCCCTGCGGCAGCCGGGCCCAGACGTACATGCCCCGGCCCTCGTCGGCGGCCACGTCGAAACCGAGCCGCTCCAGGCGGGGCAGCAGCCGTCGGCGGGCCTCGTCAAGCCGGGAGCATAGCCCGGACAGGAAGCGCCGGTACTGGCCGCTCGCCAGCAACTCCAGCATCACCTGCTCGCCGAGCACCGAGGTGGTGAGACTGCTCACCAGCTTCAGGTCCATGAGCCGGCTGGTGAGTTCGGGGCTGGCGGCCAGGAAGCCCAGGCGCAGGCCGCTGGACAGGGTCTTGGAGAAGCTCTTCACGTACACCACCCGGCGCAGGCCGTCCATGGCCGCCAGGCGCAGCGGCGCGTCGGTGTGGAAGTCGCCGTAGACATCGTCCTCGATGACCGTGGCCCCAGAGCGCTCCACCAGGCGCAGCAGGTGGTGGGCACAGGCCGGCGCGATGCTGCCGCCGGTGGGGTTGTGGAGCACGGTGATGACGAAATAGGCCTTGGGGCGGTGGCGTGCCAGGGCCTGCTCCAGTGCCTCCAGGTCCGGGCCGTCGGCGGTGCGGGGCACGCCCACGATGTTCACCCCCAGGGTGCGCAGCAGGGCGAA
>CAZAQB010000033.1:0-27009 GCA_964487155.1 uncultured Ectothiorhodospiraceae bacterium | reverse complement strand
AAGGCGTTGCCATGGGCTTTTCAATTCGGAATGGGAAGACCCCTGAGTCTAGCAGCCTGTCGGACTTAGGCTGCTCCTACTGCGCCGGTGGGATAGCGGCCCATTTTTCCGATCCTTTTCGTCAAATAGCTACGGCTATTCTCCTCAAACGATCGAAAAACTGACCTCGCTCTCCCACTCGGCTCGCGACGGGCACCTAAGTCCGACAGGCTGCTAGCAGGTTGCATTTCGTCGGCCCGGGGCGGCCGCCGCAACGGCGCCTCGGAGTCTCGGACTCCGGCGCATCGTTGCCGAGTCCCAGGCCGATCAGGTGACAGGGTCGGTAGAGGGCCGAGTACCGGCCGGAAGGGTCGGTGACCAGGCCGTACTCGGCAAAGCAGCGCTCGACGTAATCAGTCGGCGCTTCGAACACCACGTAGACGCCCCAGCGCAGGTCTCGGAACACCGGGCGGCCGTCGCGCTCCAGCGAGCAGACCACCTCGACCTGGCCGCTGTGGGGCAGGATGCCGCCGTCCGAGGCGGGCCGCAGCACCCGCGGCAGGTCGTCGACCCCGCAGGGCGGAAAGGCCAGGCCATCGGGTGCCGGGTCGAGCCCAGTCGCGTTGGCGACGGCCGCCATCTCGGTAGCCGACTTGGTGGCGTCGAGAAACGAATTGAACATCTGCGGGTCCATACCGCCGGCGCGCGCCCGCTCGGGGCTGAGGCCGTAGTGTTGCCAGGCCGTCTCGGGGGTCGAGGCGCGGCCTGTTGCGCGCCGCGCGCTCCAGCAGCAGCCTGTGAAGATTCACGGTGACTGCGAACCCGGTGGTGGCACGAACCCCAAGAATAGCGCCGACAAAACCGTCGCCATCGAGGCGTACGCAGCAGCAACACACAACGGCAACACAACTTTCATAGGGTAGGCAGCCGAGTTCGAACACGGCGGGATGACGACCCGGTAAGGGCGCCGTCGCCGCAGGAGGACTGTTCACGCCATGGCTCGTTTGTCCGCCACCATTGCCGACATGCTGGACTTTCGGCTCGCCTCGCTCGCGTTCGCCGGCCTGGTGCTGGGCCTGCTGTTCGACGCGGGGGGCGTGCTGATCTATCTGCTGAGCTACGCCTTCCACCTGCTCAATATCGAGGCTTTCGTGCGGCGGCGAACCACCCTTGAGCAGTTCAGCCGGCAGACGTTCGTGCTACGCATGCTGGCTGTCGGGACGCTGGCGGTGGCGTTCGCACCGTATCTGACGAGGCCCCTGAACCTGTGGGCGGCGGCGCCCATCGCGGCGGGCCTGTGGCTGCAGTTCGCCGCCGTCCGGGCGCTGGGCTGGGACCGCACGTACTACGGGGTCGAACTGGGCGCGGTGGCGCCGCGGCGGATCACGGCGTTCCCCTACAACGGGGTGCCCCATCCGATGCATCTCGGGATCATGCTGCAACTCGCCGGCCTGTACGCGCTCAGCCCCACGTTCACGCAGGCCTATCCCTATCTGATTCCCGGCCACATGGCGCTGACGGTACTCACCGCGCTGGTGGAGCACCTGGATCTGCATTTTAAGCAGCGGTTCTTTCCGGTGCGTCTGGGGACGTTCCGCGGCGCCGACGAGCGGGGCGCAGCAGATCGGCTGCGGGAGTGGTTCCTGCACGATTTCTCCGCGTTCGTAGGCCGCGAATCGTCGATGCACCGCTACGTGAAGACCCTGCCCGACTCCGCCGTGGCCCTCATTGACCGGGTACGCTACTCGTCCGAGGTGCTCGCAGGGATCGAGGCCGCCTACCCAGGCAGCAGGGTGGTGCCGCTGCCCATGACCGACGAGATCTACCTGTCCCGCTACAACTATGATCGCGGCGGCGACCAGGGTCTGTTCGACGTCCACTACGACGGCAACCTGCGCTCGCTGCCCGGCATGACGGTGGTGCGGGCGCTGATCTATCTGTCCTCCGACGATCACCTGGAGGTGGTTTTCGATTCCAGCCGGCAGCGCGCGAACTTCAAAACCTACGATTTCGGCCTGCTGGACTTCCACCGGGAGCGGCACTGGGTGGAGGGCTCCTACCGGGAGACCAATCCCCCGCGCATCCTGCTGAAGTGCAACTACTACGTGGATCACGGCACCACGGCGCTGGGGCGCCGGCTCGGCATCGGCCTCAACATCGCCGTGTTCTACGTGGTCAAGGCGGCCATGGAGTACAGCAAGAGCCCCAGGACCGTGCCGCAGCGGTTCGTCGGCGCGCTCTGCAACGTGTTCCGACGGCTGAACAATATCAGCCCGGCTTTGCCGGTGGCGCTCATCGTGCTGATGGTGGCGCTGGTCTCCGGCGGGCTGCTGGCGATGCCACTCCCAGCAGGCTCGTAGCAGCCTGCCCTCCCTGCGGTGGCCGATTTTTACAATATCCGCTGCCGAGGGCTGTGTAGTGTCGGAGAAGCCTGCGCCGGTGATCTGACGTCACAGCGTTCGGTCGCGGGTGCGAGACGAGCGGGGGTCTGGCGGCCAGGGTCGCCAGAGCGCGGTGGCCTGATGCCCGCGTACCGAGCCTTTGCCAAGGGTCTTGTGGTCTGTCCGTCAGTGGCGCATTCGCAAACCGCGTCCTGACAGGCACAGCCGGTCCAGCACCGGAGAGGCTCACTGCCACCACAGGCAAGGGGGGCCGCATCGGCCACGACCATCTTCCACAGGTGCGCCCGGCCACGAACCAAGACGAAACAGCAAACTAACGGCAGTGCCTGGAGATCACACCATGAGTCGACGAATCGAGTCTTCATTCCTGCGGCAGTCTGATTTCACCCCAGGTCGGCTTACATTGGCCTTCGCCCTCGCACTGGGCATCACTGCCTGCGGCGGTGGCGGTAGTAGCGGGGGTGATGATGGCGGCGCCGGTGGTGGTGATGGCGGCGGTGCCGGGGGTGGCGTAGCCAGTGTCAACACCGTCCTCAGTACCGATGAACAGGTGGCGCTGGCCGCATTCGGCAGCGGCGCGGGCCTGGATGCCGCGGAGACGGGTCTGGACCAGGGTGACCAGGGTGGCCCAACCGACCCCGTGGACATCCTGGCCACGGGCGTGGCCCCCCTGGTTTCCGAAGAGGTCCCCTGCACCTCTGGGCGCCAGGTCATCCACACGGACACCGGCGGTGCCTTCGCCCTCGACCAGGTCGATTTCGAGTCGGCGGGCGTCTTTGCCAACAACAACCAGTTACGGATCGGCACGGATAACCAGATTCGCGCCGACAATTGCCTTATCGAAGTCGACGAACTGCCTGACTTCGTCAACGAGATCGACGGCACCCTCGACCTGACCGGCTTTGCGGATGGCCAAGGCCGGACGATCCAGCACCTGATCGCGGGCGGCTATGCCGGCAGTGATCCCGCGGTGGCAAGCGTGAGCGACCGGGATCTGACCGAGAGCTTCGTCTTGCAGATCGAGGGCAGTCCGTTGGGGGATCTCTCGTTCAGGCTGCGCGGCGAGATCTACCTGTGCGTGGGCTGCTTTGAGGGCGGTGATGACTTCGTGGCGGATCTGGGGAATCTCAACGGCGATGCGGACCGGGACAGCGCTCTTGCCGGCCGCTTCGAGTTGCGCTCCGACAGCCGCACGATCTCGGCGGGCAACGTGGGCGCTGATTTCTGGAGCGGGGTCAGCCGCGCGTCTGGCGAGAGCGCCAACGCTGCCGAGTTCGTCGTGGACGGCCGCCTCGCCCTCGACGATGCGGACAAGCCCGAGTGCAACTTCGACGTCACCTACGAAACGCCAAAGGATGACCCGCTGTTTTTCGATAATTTCCCCGCGGACGACGCCACCCCGACGCGTGGCCGGATGAACGTCACCGTCAACACCGGAGAAGACGCCGGCACCACCTTCGAGGTCGACTTCGACACGGGTAATCCCGACACGCTCAGGGTCAACGGAACTGAATTCAACCGCACCGAGCTGGTCGACGATGCAGGTTGCAGCACTGCACCCGACGCCAACAGCTGATCCATGTTTCGTCTTCGGGGTCAGGCCTTGCCTGACCCCGCGCCTGGCCTACTTGAAGCGCGACATGGCGTCCTGGAACGACTTCGCGAGGCTGTCCCACGCCTTGTCGAAGCCGGACTTCATGTCGCTCCAGGCCTGGTCGCTGGCCTGCTGAAGCTCCTTCAACCGGGCTTCGGCCTGGTCGCGCTGCACTCGCATCTCGTCGAGCTGATTCTGGTATTCGAGCTTCGCGTCGGCCTCGGCCTGGTCCGCCTTCGCTTTGAGCTTGTCGATTTCCGCGTTCCACTGGTCCAGTTGCGCCTTGGTCTTCTCGATGTACTGGTCTCTTTCGGACATCTTTTTCGCTCCTCCAGGAGGAGAGTGGGTTCGCGCAACGGAGGATAGCACCTGGTCCGCAACACCGCGCTGGCATGTCGAAGCGCCGCACGACCGGCAGACCACCCGAGCGATAGCCGGGCACCGGGCCTGCCACCACGGCGGAAACCGGCGGCGACTGGCAGCCTGCTAGGCAGCCGGCGCCTCCTGCCTGTAAGCCTGCCGCGCATCGCTCAGCACCCCGACGGCCGAGTGCAGGAACAGCACGGCGATGGCCACGCCCACCAGGATGTCGGGCCAGCGGCTGGCGGTGGCGGCGACGGCGCCGGCGGCGAGCAGCACCCCCAGGTTGGCGACGATGTCGTTGCGCGAGCAGATCCAGGCCGAGCGCATGTTGACGTCGTCAGCGCGGTGGCGGGTCAGCAGATACAGGCAGACGCCGTTGGCGGCCAGCACGGCGATGCCGACGCCGGTCATCAGGTCGGCCCGGGGGGTCGTGCCCCACAGGGCGCTGGCACCCGCCTCGGCCAGCACCACCACGCCGAACACCAGCATGATGCCGCCCTTGAGGGCGGCGGAGACCGCCTTCCAACGCATGCTCCGGGCCACCACAGCGAGACTGAAGGCGTACGCCAGGGCATCCCCGAGCATGTCCAGGGAGTCGCCCAGCAGGGCGGTGGACGAGGCCAGCCAGCCGGCGCTGAACTCCACGACGAACATCACCGCGTTGATGGCGAGCACGCTCCACAGCAGCCGCGCCTGGCGGGAGCGCAGCTCGGTGATGTGGCAGTCGTCTTCGTGGCAGCAGCCGGCCATGGGGTTCCTCGGGTGGGCGGCGGGCGGGGCGCACCCCGTGTTGCAGCGCCCCCTATTGTCCGTGCTCACAGCGGGTCGGCGTCAACAGGCTGGCGTGGGCATGGGTGGCCGGATAGACGTGGACTGCCGGGCGTTCCCGGGGGGCGACAGGCGGCGTCCAGACCCTATGCTAGGATTGCGCCGCGCTTCATTCCCGCCAAGCGCCCTGGTGCCGGATCGGTGCCGGCGCCGCCGTGTGCCCAGTCTCCCCGACACCACAGGGGCTCTCAGGGGCCGGCGGGAGGCCCGGGCAGCCGGGCCAGGGGCTCCCGGGGCGGCAGGTCAAGTTCGGCCAGCGGCTTGCCGCTTTGATCCGGCGACCGCAGGTCGAGCGTCAACGGCGACTCACGGGCCAGCCGTTGGCCCTTCAGGACATTCCCGGCCTCCGGGCCCCGGAAGGCCAGATAGGAATAGCGGCCGTAGTGGGGCAGCTTGCGCCCCAGTGCCGGCAGTGCGGCCGGGTCGTCCGCGAAGATCCAGGCCACGGCCTTCTCCGGGTTTCCCGGATGGCGGCGCAGCAGCACGAAGGCGTGATTCTCTGCGGGCAGGGTTGCCTCCCCCAGGCTCACCCGGGCGGCCCCGACCGCATAGCCGTCAACATCGGCGAACAGCCGCTGGGCCAGAGGGTTGTCCCGGCCCAGCAGCCAGGCGGAGCGCTCCGGGGGCAACGCCTCCAGGCGGGCGGCGCTGACCGGCTCCGGCTGGTGGGCCTCGCTGCGCCAGGCCTCCGCCAGGGCCTGATAGGCCCCGACCTCGCCGGCAGGCAGCACCGCCAGCACCTCCGGCTCGCCGAAGATCTGCCCCAACGAGGGCGGCAGCTCCCTGGGATCCAACCGGCGGAACAGGTCGAATCGGGGGTCCACATGCAGCGCCAGGGGGCGGGAGGATGTCTCCATGCGGAACTCGGCATCACGCCCGTGCATGGGAACCGTGATCTCCACCGCCCCCTCCCCGGTCTGGACTACCACGGGCACCCGCAGCAGGTAGGGGGATTCGTCCTGACCCTGACGCAGCCGGCCGGTGACCGCCCAGCCGCCGGCCGTCTCGGTTACGTCAACGCCGTCCAGCGCCAGTTCCGCGGCGCCAGCGCGCTGCACCCAGTCGTGGAAGAAGCGCGCCAGGGCCACCCCGGACACGGCCTCCATGCTGCGGCGGATGTCGCCAAAGGACGCCCGCCGGCCAAGGTAGTCCCGGTAGAAGGCCTGCGCCCACCGGCGGAAGGCGTCGTTCCCCAGCCAGCGGCGCAGCATGTGGAAGCCCATCATGGTCTTGCCGTAGCCCACGGCCTGGGTGGCGGCGCTGTGGCGGGAGCGGAACTCGGTGAGGGGGAAGTCGCGCTGCTGCTGCACGTAGCTGCGGTACTTCTGCAGGGCGTCCCGGCGGTACTCGGCGCCCCGGCCCTGCTGGGCCTTCAGCAGATGATCGGCCAGGTAGGCGGTAAGGCCCTCGGCCCAGTTGCCGGAGGCGTAGTCCACGAACACCGAGTTGCCCCACCAGTTGTGGAGGATCTCGTGGGGATAGGAGGAGGTGAGGATGAACGGGAAGCGGATCACCCGCGGGCCGAGCAGGGTGAACGAGGGCATGCCGAAACCGGTCTCCCAGAAGTTCTCCACCAGGGCGAACTTAGCGTAGGGATACGCTCCGATGAGATCGCCATAGAGCTGCAGGTAGCGGGCGGTGGCCTGCAGGTAGCGCTCCGCCAGGGCGGGATCGGCCCCGCGCAGGTAGGCCAGCGCCTGCACGTCACCGGCGGGCCGGGCGTAGCGCTGCAGCGGCCCGCCCACCAGGTAGATCTGCTCCATGGGCTGGCGGGTGCTCCAGCGGGCGGTGCCGGAGGCGGCGCGGGAGGTCCCCTCCCCCTGGCTCACCAGGTGCCAGCCCTCGGGCGCGTCGGCCTGGAGCTCGAAGGTGAGCAGGCCGTCGCCGAAATCCGGGTACCAGTGGGACTGGCCCGCCAGGAACACGCCCTCCGGGGACACCATTCCACGGGTGCTTCGGAAACCCCGGGTGGACTCATCCTGGGGGTCTGAGAAACCGAAGTCCAGCCGGCCCTGGTACTCAAGAACCAACTCGCGGGCGGGCCGCAACAGCCGGTAGCGCCAGGGCCTGCCCGCGCCGGACGAGCCGGCGTCCGCCGGCTCGACGAACTCCACCGGCGGCTCCGCCCGGGTCAGGGTCAGGGCCCGGCTGAGCCGGAACTCCCGGCGGCCGTTCTCCGGCAGAGTCACCCGGGCACGTACCCGAATCTCGCCGGAGCCGGGCTCCAGGGTCACCTCTAGTGCGTAATGGGGTCCGATAGCGAGGCCCTCCGGACCGGCGGCCCCCTCCTCAGAAGCGGCGGAAGCCCACCCGGCGAGCAGCGCTACGGCTAGCGCGGCAAGTCCGGCTTGAAGTCGCCTGTCTATCACCGGCCGGCCTCCACTCTCGCGATCATTCCCGTAGATTCCCGTCCAGGCACGCCGGCAGCGCCTCCGCCAGGGACCGCGGCGCGATGTCAAGCTCCGCGAAGGTGGCGACACCGGACCCCACGATGTTGTCCTGCTGCATCAGCAGCACCTGATCCAGGGTCAGCGGCGGCGACGGCAGCACCGCGCAGGCACGGGCCAGGCCCCGCCACAGGACGAACGGCACCGGCAGCAGCAGGCGCCGCCGGCCGCGAGCGTCCATAACCCGGCGCAGGATGTCCCGGTAGCTGTACACGCCGGCCCCGCCCAGCTCCAGGACCCGCCCGGCGGTGCCGGCAGCCGTCAGGGCCTGCGCCGTCGCGGCGGCCACATCGTCGACGTGCACCGGCTGCAGCCGGGTGGAACCGTCTCCGAACAGCGGCACTACCGGCAACCGCGTGAGCCCGTCGAGGGTGCGGAGGAACGCATCGCCGGAGCCGAACAGCACGCTGGGGCGCAGCAGGATGGCCTCCGGCATGGCCTCCCAGACCGCGGCCTCGCCCCGCCCCCGCGCGGCCACGTAGCGGGACACAGACCGGGGGTCCGCGCCGATGCCGGAGACATGCACCAGGGCCGCGAGGCGGTGTTCCCGCGCCGCCCGCGCCACATTGCGGGCCCCGTCCACGTGGATGGACTGAAAGCTGTCGGCGCCCCGGCGCTCCACGTACAGCGATACGGCATTGACCGCCGCCCGGGCACCCTCCACGGCCGCCGCCACCGAACCCGGATCGCGGACATCGCAGGGAGCGGACTGCACCGCGCTGCCGCCATGCTCCGGCGGCACCGGCCGCCGGGCAGCGATGCGCACCTGCCATCCCTGGGCGAGCAAGCGGCGGACGATGGCCGAACCCAGGTAGCCCGTGCCGCCGAACACCGTGCACAACGAAGCCGTCATTCTCGCAGGCGCCTTGCAGAAGCCGTCCGGCTGCGGGCTACTCGTCCACCTCTTCCGCGGTGTCCTCGATGGCCTCGCCGCCGGCTTCGACGTCCTCCCCGAGGCCCTCCATGGTGTTACAGCCGGACAGGGCAACCACAAGGAGGGAAGCGAGCGCTGCGGTGGTCTTCATGTTGAGCTCTATCACCAGGTGGAGATGCGCGCCTGCGCCCGGAAGAGATGGGCATCCCCGGCAGCGGCGCACCCTTCGCCGCTCATGCACTGGGCCCCAACGGCCGTTCAGTGCCAGGGTACGCGGCCCCCGGGGCCGCACTCCAGCCTGGAATACCCCGCGGCCCGACTCGCACCAGGCGCCCCGCTGTCCGAAGCTGGGGGTACCAGTCCCCGCAGCCGAACCCAGGAGACCTGCATGTCCGAGTTGATCCTGCATCATTACCCGCCCTCCCCGTTCTCCGAGAAGGTGCGCGTCGCCTTCGGCATCAAGGGACTCGCCTGGCGCTCGGTGGAGATCCCTCGGCTGCCGCCGCGCCCGCTGCTGTTCCCCATGACCGGCGGCTACCGGCGCACTCCGGTGCTGCAGGTGGGGGCGGACATCTACTGCGACAGCAACCTGATCCTGGACGAGCTGGAGAGCCGCCACCCCGAGCCATCCCTGCATCCGGGCGGCGGGCGGGGCCTGACCCTCGGCCTCGGCTGCTGGCTGGACGGCCCGGTGTTCGAGAGCGCCGTCGCGGTGGTGCTGGGAACCGCCGCCGGCGACCTGCCGGAGGACTTCGCCCGGGACCGGGTCGCCATCTACTTCGGCCCCGATGCCCGGCTGGACGACCTAGTGGCGGCGCTGCCGGACCGACTGGCGCAATTGCAGGCCCAGCTGGGCTGGCTGGAGGATGCCCTGCCACCAGGCGCCCCCTACTTCTGCGGCGAGTCGCCCGGCCAGCGGGACACCCTGGCCTGGTACCTGTGCTGGTTCCTCGCCGGCCGCCACCCCCAGGGCCGGGCCATGGTGGATCGCCACCCGCGCATGGCTGCCTGGTATCCCCGCATGGAAACCATCGGCAACGGCCGCTCTACCCCCATGGACGGCGCGGAGGCGCTTGCCATCGGCCGGGCCTGCGAACCCCTGCCGGCCAGCGGCACCGCGGAAGGGCCGGAGGGCCTGGCCGCCGGCCAGCGGGTCGGCGTCCGCCCCATGGGCCAGGGTCCGGACCCGGAAGTGGAAGGAGAATTGCTGGCCCTGGGCGCGGAGCGCATCAGCCTGCTGCGCCGCGATGCCGACCTGGGCGCCATGGCGGTGCACTTCCCGCGGGTGGGCTACCGGCTGCGGGCCCTGCGGTGATGGAGCCGCCGCTGCGCGGCGACGATCTCTCGCGCCTACGGCGCTCGAGTCGAACCCGATATCTGTTGGTCTGGGGGCTCGAATCCCACCCACTGCATACGTCCACAGGAAAGGGGGCCCTGCGCCCCCTATCTCTTGTGGATATGGCGGAGAGAGAGGGATTCGAACCCTCGATGGGCTTTCGCCCATACTCCCTTAGCAGGGGAGCGCCTTCAGCCACTCGGCCATCTCTCCGGAAACTGACTGTCACGCACGGCCGGTTAGCCAGTGCCGTGCGTGACGAGCGCCAGAGGATAACGTTCCCCGAAGCCCCGAGCAAACCCGCAACGGGCGCTCACTCTTGGCCGCTGGAACCACCTGCGTTGCCGTGACCGGGTTCCTCCTTCTGGATCCGGTCGTAGATCTCCTCACGATGCACCGAGACGTTCTTCGGAGCATTGACACCAATCCGCACCTGGTTGCCTTTCACACCTAGTACGGTCACCGTCACCTCGTCGCCGATCATCAGTGTCTCACCGACGCGGCGGGTCAAGATCAACATGTATCCACTCCTCCTGGATGGAATTCCCTCAGCCGTCCCGGGGACAGCCACCTCAACGGCCGGAACCTGAAAGCACCACCGACCCTTCGACGCAGTTTCGCGCTGCCCACGCTTCCATCCAGGAAGCGCGTGTTGGCAGCGCTGACAGCGGTGATGCCCGGCAACGCCCCGGATCGCCGCGGTTGGAGGCTTCTTCGCCTGGAAGGCCCTGCCCCACGAGAATCGGCCTGCCGCATGGCAGGTGGAGCGCCGCCGAGTTCGCGGCCCGACTTCAATGTAACGGTACTTAGCCTTCGCTGCGCGCCTGCGCTGCCAGATTTACGTTTCGTGACACGCTTCGCGGCAATCTGCGTACACATCTTTCACTCGGACGCGCTTCCATGGCGCCCACCTGCGGGAACGGACCTCCCCTGCGCGCTTCAGGTAGCTTCCTGCCCCTCCACACGCACGGTGCGTCCGTCCTTGTCGTTGAGGTCGAAGGCGGTGTGCAGTGCCCTCACCCCCAACTCGAGGTACTTCTCATCCACCACCACGGAGATCTTGATCTCGGAGGTCGAGATCATCTGGATGTTGATGGCCTCCGCGGCCAGTGCCTTGAACATGGTGGATGCGACTCCGGCATGGGAGCGCATACCGACCCCTACCAGGGACAGCTTGACGATCTTCGTATCACTGTAGACTTCGCGCGCGCCCATTTCCCGCGCATGCTCGCGCAACAGTTCCAGCGCACGGTCGTGGTCGTTGCGGTGCACCGTGAAGGTAAAGTCCGTCAGTCCCTCGTTACTGATGTTCTGGACAATCATGTCCACTTCGATGTTCGCATCGGCAATGGGCCCGAGGATCTGGGCGGCGATGCCCGGGGTGTCCGGCACGCCCAGCACCGTCAGCTTGGCCTCATCGCGGTTGAACGCGATGCCGGAGATCAGCGGATCTTCCATGTGTTCGTCCTCGAAGGTAATCAGCGTGCCCGGCCCCTCTTCGAAGGTGGACAGTACGCGCAGCGGAACCTTGTATTTGCCGGCAAACTCTACGGCCCGGATCTGCAGCACCTTAGAGCCCAGGCTGGCCATCTCCAGCATCTCCTCGAAGGTGATGCGGTCCAGGCGCCGGGCGTTCTTCACCACCCGGGGATCTGTGGTGTAGACACCGTCGACGTCGGTAAAGATCTGGCACTCGTCGGCCTGCAGGGCCGCGGCCAGCGCGACGGCGGTGGTGTCGGAGCCGCCACGGCCCAGTGTGGTGATGGAACCGTTCTCGTCCACGCCCTGAAAGCCCGCCACCACCACGATGCGGCCCTGGCGCAGGTCGTGGCGCAGATGTTCGGCGTCGATATCCTGGATGCGCGCCTTGCTGAAGGCGCTGTCGGTGAGGATGCGCACCTGCGCCCCCGTATAGCAGCGGGCGGCCTGCCCCAGGCGCTCCAGCACCAGGGTGAGCAGGCTGATGGTCACGGTCTCGCCGGTGGACAGCAAAAGGTCCAGCTCCCGCGGGCGTGGATGAGGAGCCTGGGCCGCATCCCGGGCAAGGCCCATGAGACGGTCGGTCTCGCCTTTCATGGCAGAGACCACCACCACCACCGAGTTGCCGGCCTGCCGGCTGGCAATGGCCTTGCGGGCGACATTCTCGATGCGCTCGATGTCGCCCACCGAGCTGCCGCCGAATTTCTGAACGATCAGTGCCATGTCTTCCCTGGTCCGTGTATTGCCGAAGAGGCCCGAATCATCAGGCGGCGCCGACGCGCTCGCCCACCCAGCCAGGCACGGACGCCAGCGCCCCTTCCAGGGCCCCGGGATCGGTGCCGCCCGCCTGGGCGAAGTCGGGGCGCCCGCCGCCCTTGCCGCCCACCTGGGCGGCGACGGCGTTCACCAGCTCGCCGGCCTTGATGCGATCCGTGGCGTCCTTGGTGACGCCGGCCACCAGCCGCACTTTGCCGCCGTCGACGGCGGCCAGCACGATGGCGGCACTGCCCAGCTTGTTCTTGAGCTGGTCCACGGCTTCCCGCAGCCCCTTGGCCTGGTCGCCGTCCACCCGTGCCGCCAGCACCCGGATGCCGCCGACATTCACCGCCTGGGCGGCCAGGTCGGAGCCGGCCTGGCTGGCGAGGCGCTGCTGGAGACGCTCCACCTCCTTCTCCAGGCCGCGGCTGCGCTCCAGGACCTGCTCCAGGCGCGATGGCACGTTCTCCGGGCTCACCCGCAAGGCCTCGGCGGCGGCCGCCAGGCGCTGCTCCACCTGCTCGGCCCAGCGCAGCGCCCCGTGGCCGGTCAGGGCTTCGATGCGCCGCACCCCGGAGGAGACACCGCCCTCGGTGACGATCTTGAAGAAGCCGATGTCGCCGGTGCGCTCCACGTGGGTGCCGCCGCAAAGCTCGGTGGAGAAGTCGCCGAAGCGCATCACCCGCACCCGGTCGCCGTACTTCTCGCCGAACAGGGCCATGGCGCCGAATTCCATGGCCTCGTCGAAGTCCATCTCGCGCACGTCGGCCTCGCGGTTGGCCCGGATCTCGGCGTTCACCAACGCCTCGATGCGCTCCAGCTGCTCGCGGCTGACCGGTTCGAAGTGGGAGAAATCGAAGCGCAGCCGGTCCGGCGCCACCAGGGAGCCCTTCTGCTGGACGTGTTCGCCGAGCACCTTGCGCAGGGCGGCGTGCAGCAGGTGGGTGGCGCTGTGGTTGAGGCGCGTGGCCTGGCGGGGCTCCTCGTCCACCCGCGCGGTGAGGGTGTCGCCGACCCCGATACACCCCTGGCGCAGCACGCCCAGGTGGCCGTGGGCGTCGCCGTACTTGACGGTATCCCGCACCTCGAACTCGACGCCCTCCCCCAGCAGCCGGCCCCGGTCGCCGACCTGGCCGCCGGACTCGGCGTAGAAAGGCGTCCGGTCCAGGATCACCATGCCTTCCTGGCCGGCCTCCAGGCGGTTCACGGCCCGGCCCTCGCGGTACAGGCCAGTGACCTCGCCCCGGTCGTGGAGTTGGTGGTGGCCGGTGAACTGGGAGCTGCCCTCGAAAGCCTCGGCTTCGGCGTAGTCGGCCTTGAACTGGCTCGCCGCCCGGGCCCGCGCCCGCTGGGCCTCCATCTCGGATTCGAAACCTTCCATGTCCAGGGCCAGGCCGCGCTCCCGGGCGATGTCGGCGGTGAGATCGACCGGGAAGCCGAAGGTGTCATAGAGCCGGAACACGGTGACGCCCGGGATGACCTCGCCCTGGAGCCGGGAGAGATCGTCTTCCAGCAGCTTCATGCCCTGTTCCAGGGTCTCGCGAAAGCGTTCTTCTTCCTGCAGCAGGATGCGCTCGGCCTGGGCCTGGCCCCGGCGCAGCTCGGGGAAGGCATCCCCCATCTCGTCCACCAGGGGCGCCACCAGGCGGTGGAAAAAGGGCTCGGTAATGCCCAGCTTGTAGCCGTGGCGCACGGCGCGGCGCACGATGCGGCGCAGCACGTAGCCGCGGCCCTCGTTGGAGGGGTACACGCCGTCCACTACCAGGAAGGCGCAGGCGCGGATATGGTCGGCCACCACCCGCAGGGAGCTGTTCTCCAGGTCGGAGACGCCCGCCAGGTCGGCGGCGGCCTGCACCAGGCGCCGGAACAGGTCGATCTCGAAGTTGTTGTGCACCCCCTGCACCACGGCGGCCAGACGCTCCAGGCCCATGCCGGTATCGATGGAGGGCTTGGGCAACGGCGTCATGGCGCCGTCGGCGGCGCGCTCGTACTGCATGAACACGAGGTTCCAGATCTCGATGTAGCGGTCGCCGTCCTCCTCGGGGGTGCCGGGGGGGCCGCCGGCCACTTCCGGGCCGTGGTCGTAGAAAATCTCCGAGCAGGGGCCGCAGGGCCCGGTGTCGCCCATGGCCCAGAAGTTGTCGCTGTCGTAGCGCCGGCCGCCGGGTTTGTCGCCGATGCGGGTGAAGCGCGCCGGGTCGATACCGATGTCTTCCAGCCAGATGCGGGCCGCATCGTCGTCGTCCTGGTAGACGGTGACCCAGAGGCGCTCGGCGGGCAGGTTCACCATCTGGGTGAGGAACTCCCAGGCGTAGCGGATGGCGTCGGCCTTGAAGTAGTCGCCGAAGCTGAAGTTGCCCAGCATCTCGAAGAAGGTGTGGTGCCGGGCGGTGTAGCCGACGTTCTCCAGGTCGTTGTGCTTGCCGCCGGCGCGCACGCAGCGCTGGGTAGTCACAGCCCGCCGGTAGGTGCGCTGCTCGCGGCCCAGGAACACATCCTTGAACTGGACCATGCCGGCATTGGTGAACAGCAGGGTGGGATCGTTGGCGGGCACCAGGGGGCTGCTGGGCACGACCTCGTGGCCGCGCTCGCGGAAGAACTCGAGGAATGCCCCGCGGATGTCCGCACTGTTCTGGATCATGGTCTCCGTTCACCCCCGCGGGCCGCGCCCGGGTGGTCAGTCCTCCCCGAGCACCGCCCGAACCTGTTCATTGGTATAGCCCTGCCGGCTGAGGTAGCCGGCCTGGCGCAGCCACTCCCGCCGATCCGCCGGTGGCTCGTCGCCGAAGCGCCGGCGGCGAGCGTCCCGGGCCTGCTGCAGCCAACCACCCGGCTCGTCAGCCAGCAGCTGCCGGCCCAGGGCGGCATCCACGCCCCGGCGCTCGAGCTCCGCCAGGATACGCACCGGGCCGTAGCCCCGCTCGCGGCGGCTGCGCACGAACACCTCGGCGAAGCGGGCGTCGCTCAACAGGCCGTCCCGCTCCAGGCCGTCCAGCACCGCTGGCAGCGTCTCCGGCGCCGCGCCACGGGCCCGCAATTTGGCCGCCAGCTCGGCCCGGGCGTGCTCGCGCCGGGCGAGCAGTCCCAGGGCCGTCTCCCGCAACCGGCGGGGTTCGTCCCCGGAGCCGGCCGGCACAGTCTCAGGCCTTCGCGGGGGACTCCGCATCGCCTGCGGCGGAGGGCGCCTTGGGCAGCAGCCGCTCGCGCAGCTTGGCTTCCAGGTCCACCGCCAGTTCGCGGTTGTCCTTGAGGAACTGGCGCACGTTGTCCTTGCCCTGGCCGATGCGGTCGCCGTTGTAGCTGTACCAGGCGCCGGACTTGTCCACCAGGCCCTCGCGCACCCCCAGGTCGATGAGCTCGCCGTAGCGGGAGATGCCCTCGCCGTAGAGGATCTCGAACTCCGCCTGGCGAAACGGCGGCGCCATCTTGTTCTTGACCACCTTGACCCGGGTTTCGTTGCCCACCACCTCGTCGCCCTTCTTGATGGCGCCGATGCGGCGGATGTCCAGGCGCACCGAGGCGTAGAACTTGAGGGCGTTGCCCCCGGTGGTGGTCTCCGGGTTGCCGAACATCACGCCGATCTTCATGCGGATCTGGTTGATGAACACGACCAGGGTGCGGGAGCGCTTGATGTTGGCGGTCAGCTTGCGCAGCGCCTGTGACATGAGCCGCGCCTGCAGGCCCACGTGGGAGTCGCCCATCTCCCCCTCGATCTCGGCCTTGGGGGTCAGCGCCGCCACCGAGTCCACCACCACGATGTCCACGGCGCCGGAGCGCACCAGCATGTCGGCGATCTCCAGGGCCTGCTCGCCGGTGTCAGGCTGGGAGACCAGCAGGTCGTCGACGTTGACACCGAGCTTTTCGGCGTAGCTGGGGTCCAGGGCATGCTCGGCGTCTATGAAGGCGGCGGTCCCGCCGGCCTTCTGGGCCTCGGCGATGGCCTGCAGGGTGAGGGTGGTCTTGCCGGAGGACTCCGGGCCGTAGATCTCCACCACCCGGCCCCGCGGCAGGCCGCCGACACCCAGCGCCACGTCCAGCGTCAGGGAGCCGGTGGAGATCACCGGCACGTCCCGCACCGCCATGGCGTCGCCCATGCGCATCACGGCGCCCTTGCCGAACTGCTTCTCGATCTGAGACAGGGCGATGCCCAGGGATTTCTTGCGATCCTCGTCCATTCCCGATCCTTGAGGTTTCCGGCCGGACGGCCGGTTGCGAGAGAGCCGGGATTATTTCATAAACACGAACAGCCCTCCTACCCCCGCCGCCGGCCGGACCACGCGCGCGCCTCAACCGCCACCGGTTGAGTCGAGCGGCCAGCAGGCCATGGCCTGGTAGCGCACTGCGCCCGGGTCGTTGCGCGACCAGATCAGGTGGAAAGCCCGCACCGGCCAGATCAGCGGTTCCAGATCCAGGTATCGGTGGGGCCGGGCCTGGCGGGCCAGGGTCATGTGGGGGTGGAAGCGGCGGCGCTCCGGCTCAAAGCCCTCCTGTTCCAGGGCGAGCTGCAGCCGGCCCTGCAGCTCCACCAGCTGCGGGGGAACCCGGGATGAGGCGAGCCAGGAGATCCCCCGGCCGGCCCAGTGGCCCAGCCGGTCCAGGCGCAGCTCGAAAGGCTCGCCAGCCACTCTCCCGGCGGCGGCCCGGGCCCGCTGCTCCTGAGGCGCCTCCAGCGAGCCCAGGAACACCAGGGTGACGTGGAGGCGTTCCGCAGCGACGGGCCGGCGGGCCCGGACGTGCCGGTTGGCCAGCGCCGCCGCCTCGCGCTGCAGGCCCGGCTCCGGCCAGAGGGCGAAGAACGCTCGCCGGCTGGGCGGCGCCTCGCTCATGGACCCGCCCGCTGCTCCAGGCCCTGCAGGGCGGCGGCCGCGGCCTGGCGGCGCACGGCATCCCGGTCGCCGGCGAACTGGTAGCGGCGGCTCTGGGTCCCGCCATCCGGCCCGGCCCAGGCGATCCACACCAGGCCGACGGGCTTCTCCGGCGTGCCGCCGTCAGGCCCCGCGACACCGGTGACGGCGACGCTAAGCTGCGCCGGGCTGCGCTCCCGGGCACCCCGGGCCATGGCCTCCGCGACTGCGGCGCTCACTGCCCCATGGACCTCCAGCAGGTCGGCAGCGACATCCAGAAGTTCCTGCTTGGCGGCGTTGGAATAGGTGATGAAACCCCGCTCGAACCAGCCCGAGCTGCCGGGGATGTCGGTGATCAGCTTGCCGATGAGCCCTCCGGTACAGGACTCGGCGCTGGTCACCACCAGCCCCGCCGCCTCCAGGGCCTTGCCAAGGCGCCGCGCCGCGGCACGCAACTCGCTGTCGTCCGGGATCATCGCAGCCCTCCGTACCATGCATGGCGTCAAAGCATAGCCAAGCCCTGCCCCGGGAGCCGGCCCGGCGGCTATACTCGCCTGCCCTCCGGCCGGAGCGGCCGCCCCCGGGGCGGCCGGCTCCACCGGCACCTGGACCGCCCTCGCTGCCATTGTCGCCGCCGATGCCCGAGAACAGCACCGCCCGAGCCCAGCACACGCCCATGATGCAGCAGTTCCTGCGCATCAAGGCCGAGCACCCGGACGTGCTGCTGTTCTACCGCATGGGCGATTTCTACGAACTGTTCTATGACGACGCCCGCCGGGCGGCCGCCCTGCTGGACATCACCCTCACCACCCGCGGCGAGTCCGCCGGCGAGGCCATCCCCATGGCCGGCGTGCCGGTGCACTCGGTCGAGTCCTACCTGGCGCGGCTGGTGCGCCTCGGCGAGTCCGTCGCCATCTGCGAGCAGCTCGGCGACCCGGCAACCAGCAAGGGCCCGGTGGAACGCGCCGTGGTGCGCATCGTCACCCCCGGCACCCTGACCGACGAGGCGCTGCTGGAGGAGCGCCGCAGCAACCTGCTGGCGGCCCTGGCCGGTGACGGCCAGCGCTTCGGGCTCGCCGTGCTGGAACTGGCCAGCGGCCGGTTCACGGTCGGGGAAGTGGACAACGCCGCTGCCTTGCTGGCGGAACTGGAGCGGCTGCGCCCGGCGGAACTGCTGCTGCCCGAGGATCTCACCGCCCCGGTGGAGGACTGCCCCGGACTGCGCCGGCGCCCACCCTGGCACTTCGAGCCGCAGGCGGCGCAAGCCGCCCTGTGCCGGCACTTCGGTGTGCGGGACCTGGCGGGCTTCGGCTGCGCCAACCTGCGGCTGGCGGTGGCGGCCGCCGGCGGCCTGCTGGACTACGTTCGGGAGACCCAGCGAGGCGCCCTGCCCCATGTCCGGGGCCTCACCGTGGAGAGCCGGGACGACGCGGTGGTGATCGACGCCGCCAGCCGCCGCAATCTGGAGCTTGAGTACAACCTGGCCGGCGGCACCGAACACACCCTGGCCTGGGTGCTGGACACCACCATCACCGGCATGGGCAGCCGGGCACTACGCCGCTGGCTGGGCCGGCCGCTGCGCGACCAGGACCGGCTGCGCCGCCGCCACCAGGCCGTGGCCACCCTGCTGGACGCCCGCCTGGACGAGCCCCTGCGGGAGGCGATGCGCGGCCTGGCGGACGTGGAGCGCATCGCCGGGCGCATTGCCCTGCGCTCCGCCAGGCCCCGGGATCTCACTGGCCTGCGGGAGACGCTGCGCCGGCTGCCGGAGTTGCGCGGGGCCCTGCGGGACCGGGACGACCCGGAGCTCTCGGGCCTCCACCAGCGCCTGGGCGAGCGTCCGGACCTGGTGGAGCTGCTGGATCGGGCCCTGGTGGAACAGCCCCCGGCGCTGATCCGCGACGGCGGCGTCATCGCCCCGGGCTACGACGAGGAGCTGGACGAGTGCCGGCGGCTGTCCCGCAATGCCGATGAGTTCCTGCTGGACCTGGAGCACCGGGAGCGGGAAGCAACCGGCATCTCCACCCTGAAGGTGGGCTACAACCGGGTCCACGGCTACTACATCGAGATCAGCCGCGGCCAGAGCCACCAGGCCCCGGAGCGCTACACCCGCCGCCAGACCCTGAAAGGCGCCGAGCGCTACATCACCCCGGAACTGAAACGCTTCGAGGATCAGGTGCTGTCCGCCCGGGAGCGCGCCCTGGCCCGGGAGAAGGCCCTCTACGAAGCGCTTCAGGCGCAGCTGGCCGAAGACCTGGGGGCGTTGCAGGACACCGCCGCCGCCCTGGCGGAGCTGGACAGTCTGGCCTGCCTCGCGGAGCGTGCCCGCGCCCTGGACTACGTGCGCCCGGAACTGGTGGCCGAGCCGGGGCTATGGTTGGAGGGCGCACGCCACCCGGTGGTGGAGCGGGTGCTGGACGAGCCCTTCGTGCCCAACGACCTGGCCCTGGACGAGGCGCGCCGCATGCTGCTGGTCACCGGGCCCAACATGGGGGGCAAGTCCACCTTCATGCGCCAGGTGGCCCTGATCGCCGTGCTCGCCCACATAGGCTCCTTCGTGCCGGCCGCCGCCGCCCGGCTGGGCCCGCTGGACCGCATCTTCACCCGCATCGGGGCCTCGGACGACTTGGCCGGGGGGCGTTCCACCTTCATGGTGGAGATGACCGAGACTGCGGGCATCCTGCACAACGCGACTGACCGCAGCCTGGTGCTGATGGACGAGATCGGCCGCGGCACCAGCACCTTCGACGGCCTGGCCCTGGCCTGGGCCACGGCGGCGGACCTGGCCGCCCGGGTGGGGGCGTTCACACTGTTCGCCACCCACTATTTTGAACTCACCCTGCTGCCCGACGACCAGCCCACCGTCGCCAACGTGCACCTGGATGCCGTGGAGCATGGCGAGCGCATCGTCTTCCTGCACGCGGTGCGGGAGGGGCCCGCCAGCCAGAGCTACGGGCTGCAGGTAGCGGCCCTGGCCGGCGTGCCGGCGCCGGTGATCGCCGCCGCCCGGGACAAGCTCGCCGAGTTGGAGCGCGACGCCGGCGCCCGCCAGCCGCGGGCCGACCAGCTCTCCCTGTTCGAGGATCCGCCCCACCCGGCCCTGGAAGCCCTGCGCGCCCTGGACCCCGACGGCCTCAGCCCGCGCGAGGCCCTGGAGCAGCTCTACCGGCTGAAGCAGCTGGCTGGAAAGTGAGCAGCCGCGAAATGGATGCCAAATAGACCCGGATGGAGCAGGTTAGCCGCAGATGGACGCCGATGAACACAGATGGTGGAGCCTGTTTATGGCTGTGTCCCAACGCGTCGGCTGATCGAGTCTCGGCGGCGCTCCCCACCGCCCAATCGGCCCGAGGAGCGGGCCGCCCACTGCCACAAAACCCTATCTGCGTTCATCGGCGTCCATCTGCGGCTTAAACCCGCCTTCCAGCCATTCGCGTCCATTGCGCGGCTAACTGCTCTGGCCGCCCCAGGGCACCGGCGCGCTGGGCTGCTCGGTCCAGATGCGCTGCCACAGCCAGCGCAGGGCGGAGGCCAGGCGTTCGCTGGGCACGCGCCGGTCGGGCACCGGCCGCGCATGGGGGTTGACCACCTCCCCCACCTGGAAGCGGAAGGCATAGGCCGGTTCGATGCCCATGCGCAGGTCGGAGATGACGATGGAATCGCCTTCCCGGTGGGCGGCCCAGAAGCCGTGGGTGAACCACTTCAGGCGCTGCACCGGCCAGTGGTCCGAAAGCCCGGCCAGCAGCTGGCCGCCCTGGTCATGGGCAACGAAGTCGATGTGGGCGTCGTCGTCCAGCAGCGAGTAGTAGCCCTCCAGGTAGCGGCCATCGGCCACCGCCACCACCCGCCAGAGCAGGGTGTTGAACGGCGCCGGCGTGGTGAGCAGCCGCTCCTCGGCCACGCCCTGGGCGGCCAGGGACGCCCGGGCCACCGACTCCACGTGGAGCTTCGCCGCGCCGGCCCAGGCCAGGTAGGCGGTGGACAGCGCCAGGCCGATGGCGTTGGCCCGGTAGCCCCGCGCCGACCGCAGGCCCCGGGCCAGGGCGACGCCCAGCCCCACCAGCAACGCCAGGGTGTAGGCCGGGTCGATGATGAACACCACCGAACCGGACACCGGGTAGCTGGACAGCGGCCAGAAGATCTGGGTGCCGTAGACGGTGAGGCAGTCCAGCAGCACATGGGTGAGGAAACACAGGTACACCAGGGCGCTCCAGCCCCAGAGATGCCCCCGGGTGTCCGGATGCATGCGCCGGATCAGCCACACCAGCAAGGGCGTCAGGGCCGCCAGCACGAACAGCGAGTGGCTGGCGCTGCGGTGGTAGGTGAAATCCGCCACCGCGCTTCCCAGCGGCACGAACACGTCCAGGTCCGGCAGGGTACCGCACACCGCCCCCCAGGCCACCGCCCGGCAGCCCGCGCGGCGGCCCATCACGGCGCCACCCACCGCGGCGCCCAGGGCAAGCTGGGTCAGGGAGTCCAAGGCAGGGTTACCTCATCGCCGTCGTGCCGGCCGTAGCCCTCAGCATAAGGGAACGCCGGGCCCGGTACCGAGTTCCGTGCAGGGGAGAGTGTTAGCCGCGAGATGCACGCGAAATGCACGCGAGTGGCTGGACGTCTGTCTTGAGCCACAGATGAACACGGATCAACACAGATCGTAGGAAGAGGTCTGGCGCCAGGGTCCGAGGGCGACGGCACACTGGCAAGCCGTTATTCAGCCGAGCCCGCCCGGCAACGCCCGCCACAAAGCCCTATGCGTGTTCATCAGTGTTCATCTGTGGCTGAATCACCCCATTGGCGTCCATTTCGCGTCCATCTCGCGGCTACCTCCAAAACCGCTCTGGCGGTGACTTGATCCCGTGGGCCCGGCGCCGGACCATGTGCGACCTTGCCCCTTCCAGCCCGGAGCCACCTGATTCCCGTGCAAGCCAACGATCTGGATACCACCCTCGCCCGCCATGGCCTCAGTTTCGCCGCGTTGCAGACGCCGGAGGGACTGGCGCGGCTGGATGCCGCCTTCCTGGAAGCGCTGGCGCGGGCTAACCCTGATCTGGCCGCTCGCCTGCGCGACTTCCGGGAGCGCCGGGAGCCGCTGCCGGCGCTGGCCACCAGCGAGTTGCTCATAGCGCTGGGACCGCATCTGGAGGGGTTCGTCGCGGAGGCCTTCGGCATTGGCGCAGCCCTGGCGGAACTGAACGCCGCCCTCCTCGCCGAGGACCCGGTGTTCCTGTTCAAGCGCGAGATTGTCCAGAAGCGGGCACGGCGCCGGGCGAAGGGCCCGGAGCCGGAATTCGCCGAACTGGACCGCTGGCTTGACCAGGCCATCTCCGGGCGCAACGCTCCGGACCGGGAACGGGCGGTCGCGGAATACGCCCGGGATCTGCTGGCGGACGAACAAGCCAACGCCGAGTCCCTGGAGCGCCTCACCGCCTGGTGCCGCCACCTGCGCAACGACCCCGAGGCTGCCGCCGCGGTACGGGGCTGGGCGAGCTTTCAGCTCCCCGAAAAGGTGGACCACGCCCGGCTGGTGCCCCTGCAGCGATCGGACGCCGACGGCATCGCCCGGCTCCAGGCCGCGCCATCGCGCTGGCGCCGGCGGGACGGCTTCACGCTGACCGACACCCGCATGGATCAGCGCCACGTTCAGGGCCAGGTGCACTACTGCGTCTACTGCCACGACCACGACGGCGATTTCTGCTCCAAGGGCTTCCCCGAGAAGAAGTCCGCGCCGGAGCTCGGCTTCAAAACCGACCCCCTGGGCGTGACGCTGACCGGCTGCCCCCTGGAGGAGAAGATCTCCGAGATGCACCTGCTGCGCCGGGACGGCCACGCCATCGCGGCGCTAGCCATGGCCATGGCCGACAACCCCATGATTCCCGCCACCGGCCACCGCATCTGCAACGACTGCATGAAGGCCTGCATCTACCAGAAGCAGGATCCGGTCGACATCCCCCAGATCGAGACCCGTACCCTTACGGACGTGCTGGACCTGCCCTGGGGCGTCGAGATCTATCACCTGCTGACCCGCTGGAACCCGCTGCGCCCTCGCCAGTACCTGCAGAGCCCGGACAACGGCCGCCGGGTGCTGGTGGCGGGCCTGGGCCCGGCGGGCTTCACCATGGCCCACCACCTGAGCATGGAGGGCTGCGCGGTGGTGGGCATCGACGGGCTCAAGATCGAGCCCCTGCCCCGGGAACTGCGGGAGGCGCCCGTGGCCCGCTGGCAGGATCTGGAGGAACCCCTCGACGAGCGCATCCTGCTCGGCTTCGGCGGTGTCGCCGAGTACGGCATCACGGTGCGCTGGGACAAGAACTTCCTCAAGCTCATCTACCTGACCCTGGCCCGGCGCCACAATTTCCGGGCCTACGGCGGCGCCCGCCTGGGCGGCACCGTCACCCTGGACGATGCCTGGGAACTGGGCTTCGACCACGTCTGCATCGCCACTGGCGCCGGACTGCCCCGGGTGATCCCCATGGGCAACAGCCTCGCCCGGGGCATGCGCCAGGCCAGCGACTTCCTGATGGCCCTGCAGCTCACCGGCGCCGCCAAGGCCTCCAGCCTCGCTACCCTGCAGGTGCGGCTGCCGGCGGTGGTGATCGGCGGCGGGCTCACCGGCATCGACACCGCCACCGAGGTGCAGGCGTACTACGTCAAGCAGGTGGAGAAAGTCCTGCACCGCTACGAAACGCTCGCCGCGGCGGGCCGGGGTGAAGCGCTGACCGCCGGGCTGCCCCCGGAGGACGCCGCCACCCTGGAGGAGTTCCTGGCCCACGGCCGGGCGGTGCGCGCCGAGCGCCAGCGGGCCGCCGCGGCCGGCGAGGCCCCCGACTTCGCCCCCCTGCTGCGGCAGTGGGGCGGCGTCACGGTGGCCTACCGCAAGGGCCTTAACGCGTCTCCGGCCTACATCCGCAATCATGAAGAGGTGCTGAAGGCCACCGAGGAGGGCCTCTACTACGCCGAAGGCCTGGAGCCCCTGCACGCGGTGCTGGACGACCAGGACCACGTCAAGGAGCTGGTCTGCCGGGTGATGCGCTGCGAGCAGGGCCGCTGGCTCGCCACCCGCGAGGAGGTCACCCTGCCCGCCCGGGCCGTCTTCGTGGCGGCGGGCACCGTGCCCAACACCATCTACGAACGGGAACACCACGGCAGCTTCGAGCTGGAGGGCAATCACTTCCTGCCCCACGTGGACCACCCCGAGGGCCTGCAGCCGGTGGACGTCGCCGAGCACTGCAAGTCGGAGGAGTTCGGCCCCTTCACCTCCTACCGGCAGGGCGACCAGCGGGTGAGCTTCCTGGGGGATACCCACCCTGCCTTCCACGGCAGCGTGGTGAAGGCCATCGCCTCGGCGAGCCGCAGCTACCCCCAGGTCAGCGCCAGCCTGGCGCATCGGGCACCCGCCCGCCAGCAGAGCCACCGGGAGTTCCTGGCCGGCACCGACCACCTGTTCAACGCCCGGGTCGTGGACGTGAGGCGGGACAACCCGGCCATGGTAGAGCTGTGGGTCGAGGCGCCGCTGGCGGCCCGCAACTTCCGGCCGGGCCAGTTCTTCCGGCTGCAGACCTTCGAGTCCACCAGCCCGCTGGTGGAAGGCACCCGGCTGCAGATTCCCCTGCTCACGGTCAGCGGCACCGGCGTCGACGGCGACCGGATCCGGCTGCTGGTGCTGCAGTGGGGTGCCGGGCCGCGGCTGGTGGGCCGGCTGCAGCCCGGCGATCCGCTGGTGCTGATGGGACCCACCGGCGCCCCCACCGACATGCCACGGGGCAAGACCATCCTGGTGGTGGCCGGGCGCTGGGGGGCAGCGGTGATGCTGGACATCGGGCCCGCCCTGCGGGCCGCCGGCAACCGGGTGATCTACGTGGCCGCCTTCGGCGCCGCCGGCGACGTGGATCACCAGCAGGAACTGGAGGCCGGCGCCGACCAGGTCATCTGGTGCACCGCCGCCGAGCCCCGCATCGCGGCCCGCCGGCCGCAGGACCTCAGCGTGGTGGCCACCGACATGGTGGACCTGGTGCGCCGTTACGGCACCGGCGAGCTGACCCGGGTAGGCCACGGCATCCCCCTTGCCGAAGTGGACCGGGTCATGGTGATGGGCGGCACCGGCCTGCTGCGGGGCTTCCAGCAGGCCCTGGCCGGCGACCTGGCGGGCCTGCTGGCGCCGGGCGCCGACGCCTTCGGCACCGTGGGCAGCCCCATGCAGTGCATGCTGAAGGGGGTCTGTGCCCAGTGCCTGCAGTGGCAGCTGGACCCCGAGACCGGCCGGCGCACCCGGCCCGTTTTCAGCTGCGCGGGTCAGGACCAGCCGCTGTCCTGGATCGATATCGACAACCTGGCGGCCCGCCAGCAGCAGAACCGCCTCTCCGACCGGCTCACCGCCCAGTGGCTGGACCATGTGCTGCGCCAGGAGGCGGTCGGCGACTGACCGGTCCGCCCGCCCCAGCGAACGCAGCGGGGCTGCTGCCGGGCAGCGTTCCCGGCTAGACTTGTGGCACAAGACCTTAAAAATGATTAAGTGGGCGCGCCTTGAGGGCAAGACGCCCGGCCAGCCGGCGGCAGACCGGCGGCGCGCCACGCCGCAGGAGCCAGGGGGAGAGCATGGTCGATGTGATCGACGACATCCGGGATGAGCACGTGGCCATCGCCCGCGTGCTGGACATCGTGGAGCAGGAACTCGAAAGGATGCAGCGCGGCGAGCAGGTGGATTACGAGATCCTGCTGGACGCCGCCTTCTATCTCACCGAGTACTCAGACCTTTTTCACCACACCAAGGAGGATCTGGTGTATCGACGGCTGCGCCGCCGGCGCCGCCGGGCCGCAGACCTGGTAAGTGGCCTGGAGGGCGAGCACGAAACCCTTCGCCGGCTGGGTCTGGCGGTTGCCGAGACCGTGGAGGACGTCACCGACGACGTCATGGTGGACCGCGCCGACCTGGAACGGCGCATCCGCGAGTACGTGCTGGCCCAGCGCGAACATATGGAAAGGGAGGAGCGGGAGTTTCTGCCCCTGGCGGAGAAGACCCTCACCGAGGAGGACTGGGCCGAGATCCGCTCGACCCTCGCCAGCGGCGGCGCCTCCGGGGTGCGCGACATCACCCGGGAGCGCTTCCGGTCTCTCTACCGCCGGCTGAGCGGCTGACGGACTTCGGGTGTGGCGTGCATCGAGTTCGGTCACAATGGCGGCCGGTTTCAGCTGCGATCCCCAGTGGTGCCGGATGCTGTCGTTGCCAGGCAATCCATGACCAGCGAGGTCCTCGACCGGACAACGCCCGGCATGCCCGTGCGCCGGTGGCCGTTATTGGCGCTGGCCTGGGCTGCCGGAGCGCTGGCGCTACTGCAGGAGGCGGGCCTACCCCGGCTCCTGGCAGCGGAGCCCGCACCGGCGCTGCAGGTAGCCGCTGCCGAGGGTGACGCGGGGCTGGCCGGCGATAACCAGACTCTGCGCGCCGAGATCGAGGGTTACCGGCAGGCCCTGCCCGCAGACCGCGCCGCCGACACCCTGGTGAAGGTGGACGAGCTGCTGGCTGCCGCTGGCCGGCACAGCGAGACCGGCGACCACAGCGCGGCCCGCAAACTGCTCCAGGAGGCCCGCGGCCTGGTGATCCAGGCCCTCACCGAAACCCGCAACCAGGAAACCGTGGTCTACAGCCGCGAGTTCCGCACCGCCGCCGACGAGTACCGCTTCGAGGCGGAGCGCTTCGACACCTACGCCCGGCTGATGCAGAAAGTGCTGGCGGAGCGCCCGCCCCCCGGCTCCATGGGCGACGCCATCGCCAAGGCCCGCCGCAAGGCGCTCTCCCTCAAGGAAGATGCCCATGACCTGGCGGACCGCGGCGACTGGAAGCAGGCCATCGTCGCCATGGACGAGGCCAACTCCACCCTCGCGCGCTGGCTCAGCATGATGGGCCTGCCGGTGGCCCGTTAGGCCGCCGCGCCTGGCAATGGCGCGTACGCTGGGACGCGCAGGGTGGATAGAGCGAAGCGTAATCCACCAACTGCCATGCAGGACTGAGTACAAGGTACTGAGTACGCTTAAGGCCTCGGCAAAGCCACCGTTGTACCCCTAGGCTGCCCCAGCCGAGAACGCCGGATGCGCTTCGCTTATCCGGCCTACGCG
>CAZAQB010000032.1:9379-27602 GCA_964487155.1 uncultured Ectothiorhodospiraceae bacterium | reverse complement strand
AGGCCGGATAAGCGAAGCGCATCCGGCGTCGGAGGTGGTCGCCTGATATCCTCGCCGACGCTCGCTCAGTACGGCCGATCCCGCAGCCCCAGCCGGTAGCCCACCGCCGACAGGGCCAGTTCCAGGGCCAGGAACGCCACCACCGCCACGGCCACCTCCCCCCAGCTCAGGTTGAAGGACTGGTGCAGCAATGCCGCGGGGAGCAGCGCCTCGGGGATCTGGTCCAGGCCCAGGGCCTGGGAACTGCTCGGCCGGCCGAGGCGTCGCTTGAGGAAACTCGACAGCAGGTCACCGGCCATGGCGAGGGCGGCGACGGCGGCCCCCAGGACCCAGCCCAGGCCCAGCGCCGCGGCGGCCGGGGCGGTAGCCAGCACGGCGCCGGCGAGGCCCCGCAGAGTCTTGGAAGGCCCCAGCAGCCGGTAGCCGTCGGCCAGGCGCAGGCCGCCGTCCACCGGCCAATCCATCCGCCGTCCCAGCAGCTTGGCCGCCACCACCGGCGCGCCGTTGGCCAGGGTGAGCAGGATCAGGAGTTCGAGAATGACCGTTTCCCCGCGCCGCGGGATATCGCCGACCCCGCCGGCCGTCGCCCCCTGCCAGCAGAGCATACTAAGCCAGTGATGGGGAGTGCCATGCGTCAGAGCCCGCGGCCCACCCGAGGGCGGCCGTCCGGCCCCAGTCCCCGCCGTGCCCCCGGCGGGTGAAGCCTGCCGTTGCCGTCTAACCTCAACCCGGAGAGGTGGAGAGCAGCCCATGAGCTCACGCAAACGCTATCCCGTGGCGCCAGCGCCGAAGCGCTTCGACGAGGCCCTGGAGGCCGGCGCGGCCGAAGACCGGGAAGACTTCGGAGTCCGCTACCGGCGGCTGCGGGACGACTTCCACGGCCTGCCCCGGGGCGCGCTGCGCCTGGAGGGGCGGGTCATCCCCGACTACCCCCACATTGCCCGCATCTTCGCCCTGGAGAGCGGCGTGGCCGCCAACTTCGACGACGCCTTCCATGTGGAGGAGAAGATCGACGGCTACAACGTGCGTGTGTTCGCCGCCGGTGGCCGGCCGGTGGCGGTGACCCGCAGCGGCCGGCTGTGCCCGTTCACCTGCGACCGGCTGCCCGATCTGGCGCCGGCCGGGGCCCTGGAGGCGCTGCTGGCCGACCATCCGGAGCTGGTGCTCTGTGCCGAGGTGGCCGGCCCGGGCAACCCCTACATGGAGGTGGCCTCGGCCCGGGTGGCCGACGACGTCGGCCTGTTCGTGTTCGACCTCATGCGCTGCGGCGAGCAGCGCTTCCTGCCTCTGGCTGAGCGCGACGCCCTGCTGGCCCCCTACGGCATCCCCCAGGCGCCGCGGCTTGGCTGGTACCAGCCCGGACAGATCGAGGAGTTGCGGGCGCTGCTGCGGCGCCTGGACGCCGATGGGGCGGAGGGCATTGTGCTGAAGCCGCCCGGCGACGGGCTGCGGGTGAAGTACGTGGCGCCGTCCATCAACGTGGAGGATGTGGCCACGGAGGCGGCCCTGGAGCTGGAACTGCCCGGCGAGTTCTACAGCCACCGTGTGGTGCGGATGGTCATGGCGCTGCGGGAACTGGGCCAGCGGGAGCGGGTGGCGGAGCTGGGGGCGGCCTTCGGCCGGGCCATGGCGGAAGGTTTCGACCAGGCCCTGGACGAGGTGGAGGCCAGCGGCGAGATCGCCAAGGACTATCGGGTGCGGCTGCGCGAGGAGGCCAGCATCGACGCCCTGCTGGCGCACCTGGACCAGGGGTCACGCACCATCAAGGTGCGGGAACTGGGGCGGCGCCGGGTGGACGGCCGCTGGGAACTGCGCTTTCGCAAGGTGTTCCGCCGCTCAAGCTCCAAGCTGTCAGCGCTGATCGGCGGGGAGTTCGTCTTCGACTAGGGCCTGCAGCATCGGGGCCAGGCGCTCCGGCGGGATGAGCCGCAGCCCCAGGCGCTCCGCCCAGCGGGACAGGCCCTGGTCCGCCGAGGCCACTGCCCCGTCCAGTTCCATGGCCAGCAGGATGACGTCCACATCCTCGCTGGAATCCAGCAGCCCGGTGCGCAGCGCCCCCCGGTAGCGCTCCCGCAGCCGGGCGATGGTGCGCTCCACGCTGGCCGGCTCCACCTCCCGTACGGCGCTCTCCGCGACCCGCAGGCCGCGGTCGATGCGCGCCCGGATGTCGTCGATCAGCTCGTAGAGAAAGCCGCCGGGGACCATCACCGCGTGGCGCCGGGGCGCGCGCAGCTGCACCACCAGCTCCAGGTCCGGTGCCAGCCGGGCGGCATCGGTGAAGTGCTGCAGTTCCGCCAGCACCGAGGGCGGCATGTAGAAGCCGACCCGGCGGCGCAGGGGCCGGGCCAGCTCCAGGAAGCGGTTCACCGCGGCGGTGGTGTCCTCTCCCAGGCCCTTGGCCACCGTGGGATTGGTGAAGCAGCTGGTGTCCAGGACGATGTGGTCATTGCCGGCCATGGGGCCTCCCTGGCGGCCTGGATGGTCGGCTGCCTGGGCAGGGGCCGGGCGGGGGCGCCGCCCGGCACCTCGCCTGCCTCTATTCCACCACCTCCGGGACGGTGATGGCGACCTGGGCTCCGTCGCTGGCCAGGAAGGTGGCTGCCGCACCCTGCATGACGGTGGTGGCGTCCAGGCTGGCGGTGGGCAGCAGGATGGAGCTGTGGTCTCCGGCCAGGAACCGCAGCAGGGCATCCAGGTCGCTGCCGGAGGTCGTTCCGCTGACCTGGGCGAGGCCCATCTCCGCCGCCAGCGGGTCCGTGCCGGCGGTGGGGGACGGCACCGTCACGGGGTCGGTGCCCGCCGGGAACGGATGCACCACGTTGTTCGGGATAACCTGGTCCGGCGGCGAGCCCGCACCCCCCACCACCTCGTACATCAGCACGCCGCGGCCGGCCACGGTGTCGCTGGCATAGTTCAGGGGGTCGCCGCTGTCCACCGCGGTCTGGGCCGCCAGCAGGAAGCGCTCGTACTCGAAGCTGCCCTTGATGACACCGTTGGCCGCCAGCCCGGCGGCGATGCGCGGGCCGAAGGTGGCGGAGCCGTCCAGCAGCTTGGCGATGCCGCCGCCGGGCATGGCCAGCACCGCGTCGCGGACCTGGGGCGGATCGCCGGCCTCCAGCGTGCGCAGGGCGTCCAGGGCCAGGAACACGCCGCCCACCATGCCGCCCAGGGAGTGGCCGAGGAAGTACACCCGCTCCGGATCCAGGCGGTCGGCGGCGGCCTCCCCCACCTGCATGTCCGGAATGGCCTCCAGCAGGCTGAACAGGTCGGCGGCCCCCTGGCGCAGGTTGTCCCGGGAGGTGAGCAGGCTGGTGAGATTGATGAAGTGGGTGCCGGAGTCGTCGATGACGCCGTCGGGGCCCGCCACGCCGGTGGCGTTGTCCACCAGGTCCAGGTTGAAGGTGCGCTCGTTGTCCGGGTCGAACAGGGCGCCCACCAGGGGGGCGTCGCCGCTGGTGAGCCCGTGCAGGGGCAGGTCGATGGCCACCGTGGCGAAACCCGCCTGGGCAAGGCTGTCGGCGACCGCCAGCGCGCTGCTGCGGTCGGCGGTGATGCCGTGCTGGAAGATCACGGCCGGCCAGGGCGGCCCCTCGCCCGCCACGGGCACCGTCACCAGCAACGGAATGGTGGCCCGCTGCACGCCGGCGCTGTCGGGGTCGGTGTCGGTCTCCCGGGGCAGCGGGTTGGCGGCCGTCAGGTTGCGCTCGCCGGCCACCTCGGCGGCCGCCTGCCAGAAGTCCTCCAGCGGGGCCAGCGGATCGGTGGCGGAGGGTACGCCCAGATAGTAGGGGATGCCGGCCAGCACGCCGGGGTAGATTTCTGCCGCGCCGCCGGGTGTGCGGGTTCCCGGGTCGGTGAGCACCGGCGTCGCCACCTGGCCGTCGCCCAGGATCGCGTCCCGGGTGGCGGCCAGCACGGCCCCGATCGACTGGGTGGTCAGGGTCCAGCTCACCGCCAGGTCCGAGGCTGGAATGCCGGCGCCCGCCAGGGCGGCGACATGGGTGTTCACCAGCTGGCGCACCCCCTCCATGATGGCCACCTGGTCGGCCGGCAGCCCGTCCAGCTCGGGCGCCTGGGTCGCCGGCACGCTGCCGGTGGCAAACCGGTAGAGAGAAGACGGCGCGGCCCGGCCGCCGGTGGTGAACTGCACCGCCGTGGTGACCGCCACCAGGTAGGTGGTCTGCGGCGCCAGGGGCCGCAGCGGCGTGATCACCACCAGGGTGCCCTCGGGATCGGCCCGCGACAGGCCCACCTGGAAGTCCGTGCCCTGCTGCAACTCGGGGCCGATGCCGGTGACCGCGAAGGTGGCCGGGTCGACGCTGGCCTGGAATACCCGCACCGCGCCGTCCGCAAGGGAGTCCGGATCCACCGGCCGGGACATGGGCGCCACCATGGGAGCGACCGTGGAGTAGCCGCCCAGGGCGTTTATGGCGACCTGGGGATCGGAGAAATCAGTGGGGTCGGCCACCGGCGCGTTGACGGTGCCGTCGGCAGTTCCGGCGAAGGCGAGATCGTTGGGGGCCGGGGTCACGCCGATGACCGGCGAGAACAGCGCCACGCCGCCAGGATCCGTGGCGTCCGGCGAGTCATCACCAAAACAGCCCGCAAGGCCCAGCGCCAGCAGCGATGCAGCCACGGCGGGCAGCAGTTTCAATGACCCCATGACGGTTCTCCTCCAGCATCGGTTTCGTTATCCGGGCGAGTGGCGCGCGCACATACGCCACCGTATTGAGGAAGCTAACAGGGATGGCCGCTGTTTCAAGGAAGCATAGTCGCGGAGCGCCGCCGTGGGCGGCGGCAGGTCTGGGGACAGGACTGAGGACTGAGGACTGAGTGGGAGAGGGAGCTTGACAGGCGCCGGGGCGGGTTCACGCCCCGTCCTCAGTCGCCGTAGACCCACGTTGCGAAGAAACGTGGGGGCCAGCGTAGCAAACGCCAAGGTGTCCATCCCTGGGCCCGCGTGCCCGACCCCATCCGCGGTACCGATGCCAGCTGCCCTGGCACAGGCCCCCGCGCGCTTACTCCGCCGGTGCCGGTGCAGCCTCCGGGCCCGGCTCCTGGGCCGCCGGCTCCTCATCCATGTCTTCGAAGAAAGCGTCGTCGAACAGATCCTGCTCCGGCGGATTGCCGTCGTAGATCATGTTGGTGCGCCGCTGGTCGTAGGCGCTGCGGGTGAACACGTAGGGGTCCAGGGCGGACTCCCGGCGGATCTCGATGGCCTTGTCCAGGCCGGCCCGGGTGTTGACCACGTTGGTGACCGTGAGTCCGGCCTCGGCCGGGACGTTGTTGATCACCCCGGGGTAGACATTCATGAACCAGTCCACCGGCAGGCGGAAGACATCGCGGCCGTTGGACGGCCCCAGCACGGGCAGCTCGATGTAGGGGCCCGGGCCGAGGCCCCATACCGCCAGGGTCTGGCCGAAGTCCTCGTTGTGGGCCGGCAGTCCCATCGCGGTGGCGGGATCGAACAGCCCACCGACGCCCAGAGTGGTGTTCATCACGAAGCGCATCACGTCTGTGAGCCCGGCGGCCACCTTGCCCTGCAGGAAGTTGTTGAGGATGGTGCTGGGGTACAGGGAGTTGGTGAAGAAATTGGTCACTCCCTGGCGGGCGGGCTCGGGCGTGACGTAGATGTAGGCGTCCGAGGCCGGTTTCAGCACATAGGTGTCCACCTGCTGATTGAACCAGAACACCTTGCGGTTCCAGGGCTCGATGGGGTCGTAGACCTCCCCCGCCGGCGGGTTCTGGGCACAGCCTGCCAGCAGCAGGGCGGCGGCCAGGACCAGCCAGCCGGACAGACGCGGATCGCTACGGTGAACCATGGGGCGCTCCATTCCTGGGGGACACAAACCGCGGCAGTATAGCCATGTCGAAAGCCGCCTTGGGGGATACCGTCCGGTTTGAACCCCGGTGCTGGAGCTGACATCGGTGCAGGGCTGGCAGTTACCGTGAGCGGCCGGCTATTCGATCCATCCGCGTTCATCTGTGGCTTTCCGGAATCCCGCCCGGTCGGTGGCCAAAGGGCGCCTCGAACCATCACGCCGCTAGCCGGTGGCGGGCTCGGTGTCGCTGGAGAAATCGAAGGAATCGAAGAACAGCCGCTCGTCGTCCAGGCCGTGGCGGGCGAAGTCCCGCCGGGCCGACTCGATCATGCCGGGCGGGCCGGCCATGTAGACGTCGAACCCGGACAGGTCGGGATGGTCCCGCAGCACGATGTTGTGCACCAGTCCGATGGCGCCGGGCCACGGGTCGTCGGGTTCCGGATCCGACAGCGCCGGCGTGTAGCCGATGTGCGAGTGGTCCCGGGCCCAGCCCTCGGCGAGCTCGTGCAGGTAGAGATCGCGCCGGGCCCGCGCACCCCAGTACAGGTGCATCGGGCGGGCCAGTCCGGTGTGCAGGGCGTGCTCCACGATGCTCTTCAGCGGCGCGAATCCGGTGCCGCCGCCCACCAGCAGGATCGGCCGGTCCGAGTCCTCCCGCAGGAAGAACGTCCCCAGCGGGCCCTCGAATCGCAGCAGCGCCCCCTCTGCCAGTTCCTCGAACACGTAGCGGGTGAAGCGCCCGCCCTCCACCCGGCGCACGTGCAGTTCCAGCAGCTCATCATCGTGGGGGGCGTTGGCCAGGGAAAAGCCCCGCCGCCGGCCGCCGGTGAGCAGGATATCGATGTATTGGCCGGCCAGGAACTGCAGGCGCTCGTTGCCGGGGGTGCGCAGCCACAGGCGGCGCACATCATCGGCCAGATCCTCGGCCCCGGCCACCCGGCAGGGCAGCCGGCGCGGCGGGATGTCGCCGGCATCCCGCACCTCGCGGACCTCGATGGCGAGATCGGTGAGCGGCCGGGCCTGGCAGAACAGCGCCTGTCCGACGGTGCGCTCCGCCGGGGTCAGGGCGGTGGGCTGGCCGTGGGGATAGTGGATCTCGCCCTCCACGACCTTGCCGGCGCAGGTGCCGCAGGTGCCGCCCCGGCAGCTGTAGGGCAGCACCAGGCCATGGCGCAGGGCGGCGTCCAGGACGCTCTCGTCCCCTTCCGCGGTAAATTCGTGACCCGTCGGCTCGATCCGGACCCGGTGGCTCATGGTGCGGTAAAGGCCTTCTTCCGGCTGGCGCCGGCTATTGTGATGGATCCGGCAGCCTTGGGCCAAGCCGGAACCGGACCGAGCGGCTCAGGATGGATTGCCGTTGCTGCGGCTGACGCGCTGGCGCAGGGCCGCCTCCACGGCCGGGTGCACGAAGCGGCTGACGTCGCCGTCCAGGGCCGCCACCTCCTTCACCAGGCTGGAGGAAATGTAGGCGTACTGCTCGGCGGGGGTCAGGAACAGGGTCTCCACCGCGGGCGCCAGCTGGCGGTTCATGCTGGCCAGCTGGAACTCGTGCTCGAAGTCGGACACCGCCCGCAGCCCGCGCAGGATGATGCCCGCGCCGCAGCTGCCCACGAACCGGGCCAGCAGGCTGTCGAAAGGCTGCACGCGGACGTTGTCGATGTGGCCCAGCACCTGTTTCACCATTAGGTGGCGTTCTTCCAGGGTGAACCGGGGAGCTTTGGTTGCACTGGGATAGGCCGCGATGCCGACGATCACCTGGTCGAAGATGCGCGCCGCCCGCTCCACCAGGTCGCTGTGACCGTTGGTGATGGGATCGAACGTCCCCGGATACACGGCGATCTGACCCATGGCCTTCACTCCCCAGTGGTGTCGGACCCCACGCGACGCAGCAGCCGGAACACGACGTTTCCGGCCGTTGCCTCCCGCCGCAGCTCCCAGTTCTCCGGCCAGGCCGGCGGCGGGTGGTGGCGGTCGGTTTCGAGATAGATGAAGGCCTCCGGGGCCAGCCAGCCGCCCCCCTCCAGGAGCGCAAAGACGCTGGACAGGATATCCGACTGGAACGGGGGATCAAGGAACACGCAGTCCATGGGCCGTGGCGGCGGGCGCTGCAGCAGCGCCAGCGCATCGGCCCGCAGCACCCGGGCGGTGTCCCCCACCGCCAGTTGCGCCAGGTTGTGCTCAAGCGCCCGGGCCACGGCTGCAGAACGCTCCACCAGCAGCACCGAGGCGGCGCCGCGGGACGCGGCCTCCAGGCCCAGGGCACCGCTGCCGGCAAACAGGTCCAGGCAGTGCGCCTGACGCACCGCTGTGCCGAGCCAGTTGAACAGGGTCTCGCGCACCCGGTCGCCGGTGGGCCGGAGACCGGGTGCGTCCGGGAACGCCAGCACCCGCCCCCGCCAGCGCCCGGCCACGATGCGCAGCCGGTTGCGCTGGCGGCCGCTGGCGGAGGAGGGGCCGCCGCGGCCCACCTCAGGGTGTGGCCTCCGGGCTGGGACCCAGCCGCAGGGTCACCAGCCGCTGGGGATGGATGACCTCCCGGAACGCCTCCATGACCGCCTCCCGGTCCAGCGCCGCGATGCGCGCCGGGAAGCTCTCCAGGTAATCCAGGGGCAGCTCGTAGAAGCCGATCATGGCCACCTGGCCGACGATGTCGCTGTTGCTGTCCAGGTTCAGGGGCCAGGCGCCGGTGATGTTGCGCCGGGCCGCCTCCAGCTCCTCGTCGGTGGGGCCCTCGCGATACAGCCGCTCCAGGGTCCCGTGCAGCACTTCCAGGGCCTCGCCGGCCGCGTCGCTGCGCACCTGAGTGCCCATCACGAAACGCCCGCCGGCGGCGGCCGATGCGAAGTAGCTGTAGGAGCTGTACGACAGGCCCCGCTTCTCGCGCAGCTCCTCGGCGAGCCGGGACACCAGCCCGCCGCCGCCCAGGACGTGGTTGACTAGGTAGAGGGCTGGGTAGCGCGGATCGCCCCGGGCCACCGCCGGCTGGCCGGTGAGCAGGTGGGTCTGGGTGGACCTGAATTGCACCGCCTCGGTGTGCTCCTGATCCAGTGCCGGCACCGGCGGCAGCTCCGGCGGCGCCTGGCCCTCGGGCCGGCTGGCGGCCAGGCGCTCCGCCATGGCTTCGGCCTGGGCGCGGTCGAGGTTGCCAACAATGGCGATCACCAGGTTGCGGGCGACGTACAGCCGCTGGTGGAAGTCCGTCACCTGGGTCCGCTCCAGCGCCTGGACCGACTCCGGGGTGCCCTCGGGGGGATGGGCGTAGGGATGATCCCGGTACAGGGCCCGGGAGAACGCCCGTTCCGCCATCCGGCCCGGGCGGTCCAGGCTGCGGCGCAACCCCACCAGCATCTGCTGGCGAACCCGGTCCACGGCCTCCTCCGGGAAGCTCGCCTGGCCCAGGACGCCCACCAGGTGGTCCACCGTGGGGTCCAGGGCGTCGGGCCGGCTGAGACTGCGCAGGTGCAGCCAGGCCATGTCCTTCTCGCTGCCGGTGGACAGCCGCGCGCCGTAGCGCTCGAAGCCGCGGGCGATCTCGCCGGCGTCCAGCTCCGGTGTGCCCTCGGTCAGCAGGCTGCTGGTGAGCCGGGCCAGGCCCGGGTGGCTGCCGTCCCGGGCGGAGCCGGCGTCGAACACCAGGCGCACGTCCACGATCGGCAGTGTGCCGGTGCCAACGAAGTAGACCCGGGCGCCGTTGTCGGTGCGCCAGTGCTCGATCTGCGGGCTGGCCGCGGGCGCCACGGCTGGTGCCAGCACGGCGGCGGCAAGGGCGATCAGTGCCGCGGCCCTCATGAGCGGTCCTCCTCGGCAGCGCCCCGGGGCTCGAGGTGGGCGATGGTGCGCCGGGCCGGGACCAGGTAGCGCGCGGCCACCCGCTGGATGTCCTCGGCGGTGACTGCGCGGACCCGGTCCTCGAAACGGGTGAGTTCCTGCCAGCCCGCGCCGATGGTCTCCAGCATGCCGATCTGCATGGCCTGATAGAAGATGGAGTCCAGCTGGTAGAGGTGCTCCGCCAGCAACTGATTCCTGGCCCGCTCCAGCTCCTCGGCGGAGACCGGCTCCCGCTGCACCTCGGCCACCTGCTCCAGCAGGGCTGCCTCCAGGGCCGCCGGGTCGGTGCCGTCTCGGGGTGTCGCGTCCAGCATGAAGCGGCTGTCCAGCCGCTCGACGCCGCCATAGCTGGCCCCGGCCGAGGCCGCCAGCTGCCGGCCCCGCACCAGCCGCTCCGGCAGGCGGGCGCCGTCGCCGCCATCCAGGACGGTGGCCAGCACCTTCAGGGCATAGACATCGGCCCGATCCTCGGCGGTGGCGAGCGACGGTACCTCGTAGCCCATCAGCAGGTAGGGCACCTGGGCGTCTTCCTGGACCTGCAACCGCCGGTCTCCGGGGGCCTGCAGGCCGGTCATGCCGGAGGGCTTTGCGGGCTGGCGCGCCGGCACCGCCCCGAAGTGCTTCTCCGCCAGGGCCCGCACCGCGTCGGGCTCCACGTCCCCGGCCACCACCAGCACTGCGTTGGCCGGTGCATACCACTTGGCGTACCAGTCCGACAGGTCTTCCAGGGTGAGGGCCCGCACGTCCTCCGCCCAGCCGATTACCGGGTGGCCGTAGGGGCTCGCCGGGTGGGCCACGGCGTTGAATCGCTCCCCGAAGCGGCGCATGGGGTTGTCGTCGATGCGCAGCCGGCGCTCCTCGATGACCACCTGGCGTTCCTTGGCGAACTCATCGGGCTGCAGCCGCAGCCTGTGCATGCGGTCGGCTTCCAGTTCGAAGGAGATCTCCAGGCGGTCCGCCGCCAGCTGCTGGAAGTAGGCGGTGTAGTCCTGCCCGGTGAATGCGTTCTCGCGGCCCCCGTTGCGGGAGATGATGCGTGAGAACTCGCCCGGCGGATGGGTTTCCGTGCCCTGGAACATCATATGCTCGAGCACGTGGGAGACGCCGGTAATGCCCCGGTGCTCGTAGCTGGAGCCCACCCGGTACCAGATCTGGGAAACCACCACCGGCGCCCGATGGTCTTCCCGGACCAGCACCCGCAGGCCGTTGTCCAGCTGGAATTCGGTAATGCCGAGCGGCGGTGCCGCTGTGGCGACGACTGGTGCCAGCACCAGCGCCAGCAGGATCGTCCGGGCGGATCTGCCCATGCCCTTAACTCCCCATTGCAGCAATACGCATGATCTGGCCCGCTTGCGCGGGGGTGATAGCATAGCAACCACTTTGTGGGCGGCAGGCGGTGAGAGTTCCATGCTGGGTTTCGGGCGCGGCCGGGGCAACGACAAGCCGACGGCGGAGCAGACCGGGAGCGGCGCCGGTCCGGGCTGGCTCGCCCGGTTGCGGGCCGGGCTCAAGCGGACCGGGGGTGGGCTCGCCGGGCTGCTGCGGGGCCGGCGCAGCGTGGATGCCGATCTGCTGGAGGACCTGGAGACGCGCCTGCTCATGGCGGACGTCGGCGTGGAGGCCAGCCAGCGTATCGTCGGTGAGCTGGAGCAGGCCCGCCTGGCGGAGGGCGAGACCGCCCAGCACGCACTGCGCCGGGCCATGGTGGCCATCCTCGAGCCCTGCGAGGCGCCGCTGGTGCCGGATCCGGCCCGGCGGCCCTTTGTCATCCTGACCGTAGGCGTGAACGGCGCCGGCAAGACCACCACCATCGGCAAGCTGGCCCGGCGCTACCGGGATCAGGGTCTGTCGGTGATGCTGGCCGCCGGCGATACCTTCCGGGCCGCGGCAGTGGAGCAACTCAAGGTCTGGGGCGAGCGCTGCCAGGTGCCGGTGGTGAGCCAGGCCACCGGCGCCGACGCCGCCTCGGTGGTGTTCGATGCCCTGGAGTCCGCCCGCGCCCGGGGCACCGACGTGCTGATCGCCGACACCGCCGGGCGGCTGCACACCCAGTCCCACCTGATGCAGGAACTGGCCAAGATCCGCCGGGTGCTGGGCAAGGCGGATCCCGACTCGCCCCACGAGGTGCTGCTGGTGCTGGATGCTGGCATCGGCCAGAACGCCCTGGTGCAGGCGCGCCAGTTCCACGAGTCGGTGGGCGTCACCGGTATCGCGCTGACCAAGCTGGACGGCACGGCCCGGGGCGGGGTGATCTTCGCCATCGCCGAGCGCCTGGGGCTGCCCATCCGTTTCGTTGGGGTAGGCGAGGGGGTGGCGGATCTGCGCCCATTCCAGGCCGAAGAGTTCGTGGATGCCCTGCTGGAGGCGGACGCTGGGGAAGCCGAGCCGGCATGATCCGCCTGGACGGCGTCAGCCGCCGCTACCCGGGTGGCAACGAGGCGCTGCGCGGCGTGGACCTGCACATCGGCCGGGGCGAGATGGTGTTCATCACCGGCCACTCCGGCGCCGGCAAGAGCACGCTGTTGAAGCTCATCCCGCGGCTGGACCTGCCCACCCGCGGTCAGGTGGTGGTGGACGGCGTCAACGTGGGCCGCCTGCCCCGGCGGCGGGTGCCTCTGTTGCGGCGCAGTATCGGCGTGATCTTCCAGGACCACCGGCTGCTCTACGACCGCAGCGTCTACGACAACGTGGCCCTGCCGCTGGTGATTGCCGGGCTCTCCAGCCGGGAGCAGGGCCGCCGTGTGCGGGCCGCCCTGGACAAGGTGGGCCTGCTGGGCCGGGAGCGGTCCGACCCGGTAACCCTGTCCGGGGGCGAGCAGCAGCGGGTGGGCATCGCCCGGGCCGTGGTCACCCGGCCGCCAGTGCTGCTGGCCGACGAGCCCACCGGCAACCTGGACCCGGCCCTGTCCGAGGAGATCATGGGCCTGTTCCGCCAGTTCAACGCCGTCGGCGTAACTGTGATCATCGCCAGTCACGACCTGGAGCTGATACGCCGCTTGGGCACTCGCCGCATCACCCTCGCCGAGGGCGCGGTGGTGGACGATACCCCGGCGCGCACGCACTGACGTGTCGCAATCCCCTCGCAGTCAACGCTCCCGGCGCCGGCTGGGTGCCTGGGCCGACCACCACCGGGCCGCGCTGGGCGGCTCGGTGCACCGGCTGCGCCGCTCCCTGGGACCCAGCCTGATGACCGCCGCGGTGATCGGCATCGCACTGGCCCTGCCGGCGGGCTTCCTGCTGCTGCTGGACAACGTGGCCCGGCTGAGCGGCGGCCTGCAGGGCCAGACCCGGGTGTCCGTCTTCCTGGAGCAGGACGCCACCCCGGCGATGCTGCAGCAGGTGGCCGGGGATCTGCTCGCCCGGCCTGACGTGGAGCGGATCCAGACCATGACCCCGGAACAGGCCCTGGCCGAGTTCCGCGCCCTGTCCGGACTGGACGACGTGCTGGACCTGCTGGAGCACAACCCGCTGCCCCCGGTGGTGGTGGCCGAGCCGCCGCCGGGCCTGGCCGGCGCCGAGCTGGACGCGCTGCTGGCCGCCGTGCAGGCTCGGCCCGGCGTCGAGCGCGTGCGCCTGGACCGCGAGTGGGTGCGCCGCCTGCAAGCCTTCATGGCGCTGCTGGAGCGTGCCGCCTGGGTGGTCACCGCGCTGCTCGCCATGGCGGTGATCCTGGTGGTGGGCAACACCATCCGGCTGGACATCGAGAACCGCCGCGACGAGATCGTTATCGCCAAGCTGATCGGCGCCACGGATGCGTTCGTGCGGCGTCCCTTTCTCTACTCCGGGTTGCTCTATGGCCTCGCCGGGGGCGTGCTGGCCTGGGTGCTGGTGGAGACGGGACGGGGGCTGCTCAGCAACCCGGCCCAAGATCTGTCGGCGCTCTACGGCGGCGGCTTCCGCATCGAGGGCCTGGGCCTGCCCGGTGGCCTGCTGCTGGCCGGCTGCGGCGCCCTCCTCGGGCTGTTGGGTTCGTGGGTGGCGGTGGCCCGCCACCTGGCGGCCATAGAGCCGCGTTAGCAGACGACAGCACCTGCCGGGCAGATCGCGGACGGACGGGTTGTCCAGCGGCGTGAGGGTATGAGCTTACGGGCTGGCTGCGGGCGGGGTGGCCCGGCGCCCTCGGTGTTGTGCCGCCGGGCTTGCGGGGTTGAAGCTGCCCCGAGGCGGCATCATATACTGCGCGGAGATGCGATGTGCCTCGTGCGGCGAGTGCCGGGGAACACACGCGGGGCGTTCGCAGTCAGATACATGCGAGCAATTGGCGCAGGCAATCGGGAGGCAACCAGAGGAAGCGATGAGCACGAGCAAGGCATTGACGGTGTCGGCCCTCTCCGGCGTGCCGCTGCAGGTGGGCAGCGAGGAGGCCTACATCCAGCTCGTCAACCGCATTCCGGTGCTGAGCGTGGAGCGCGAGCAGGAGCTTGCCGAGCGCTTCCGGGGCGGCCAGGATCTGGACGCAGCCCGCGAGCTGGTGCTCTCGCACCTGCGCTTCGTGGTCCATGTCGCCCGTGGCTACTCGGGCTACGGGCTGCCCCTGGCCGACCTCATCCAGGAGGGCAACATCGGCCTGATGAAGGCGGTCAAGCGCTTCGACCCCGAGGTGGGGGTGCGCCTGGTGTCCTTCGCCGTGCACTGGATCCGGGCCGAAATCCACGAGTTCATCCTGCGCAACTGGCGCATCGTCAAGGTCGCCACCACCAAGGCCCAGCGCAAGCTGTTCTTCAACCTGCGCGGCGCCAAGAAGCGGCTCGGCTGGCTCTCCTACGACGAGGTGGAAGCCGTGGCCGATGACCTCGGGGTGAAGCCCGAGGCGGTCCTGGAGATGGAATCCCGCCTGTCGGGACAGGACATGGCTTTCGACCCGGCTCCGGAGAGCGGCGACGATGACGACGCGCCGCGGGCACCGTCTGCCTACCTGCAGGACGGCGGCGCGGATCCCGCCCAGGCGGTGGAATCCGGGGACTGGGAAGAGCACCAGCACCAGGCCCTGGCCGAGGCCCTGGACGGCCTGGATGCCCGTAGCCGGGACATCCTCGAACGGCGCTGGCTGCGCGAGCCCAAGGCCACCCTGCAGGAACTCGCCGACGAGTACACCGTGTCGGCGGAGCGCATTCGCCAGCTGGAGCAGAACGCTCTGCGCAAGTTGCGCGGCCGCATGGCGGCCTGACGCGCTCTGGAGCGGCTCGCGGCCCCCATGAGGGGCTGCGCCGGTGCCGCCAGGCGTGACGCGTCTCTGGGTCGCCGGCCCCCGAAGAGCCCCGACATCCGCCGTTCGTGCCATCAGTAATTTCCGGCCTGGCGGGGCTTGCGCCGGCTGAAAGATGCTTTTAGGATACTTGTAACGAGTTTGGAATCGTTTCAGGCTCGTGATCTCTCCCCCAAGTAGTGCCCCACCCCAAGTGGTATTGCCCCGGTCCCCCACCGGGGCATCTTTTTTCGGGCCGGCAGGCTGCGCCACAGGAACTCGCAGTGCTGCGAGCGTCCCACTCCGGTCCCTCTGAGGCCCATTACCGTCGCAATGCCCGTACCGGCCGACAATGTCAGGCCCAGGGCTGGGAGAGGTCCTGGTCCAGGGCCACCGCAGCGGCGAGCAGTTCCCGTAATCCGGCTTCATCGAGCGCCGCGAGTGCCTGTTCCGCTTCCAGCCGGGTGGGTGCCGGCAGGGCCGCCTTGCGCAGTTCGCCGCCGTCGCGGCGGCCGAAGATCACCACGTGGAGGCCATAGGAGCCGAACTGCAAGTCCGCGTCCCAGCCGCTTCCGTCCGAGTCGGTGAAGCTGCGCACTGGCGTTTCCTCGCATTGAGTCGGTAGCTCCCAGACTGCCATGGGAGCGGCGGTGCGCACACCTCTATATGAGGCCGCGCTCGGCCAGGGACACGGGCTCGCCGTCCCCCACCACGAAGTGGTCCAGCAGGCGGATGTCCACCAGGGCCAGGGCGTCGCGCAGGCGGCGGGTGATGCGCTCGTCCGCCTGGCTCGGCTCACCGACGCCGGAGGGGTGGTTGTGGGCCAGGATCAGTGCCGCCGCGTTGTGGGCCAGGGCCTGCTTGACCACTTCCCGGGGATGCACGCTGGCGGAGTCGATGGTGCCCCGGAACAACTCCTCGAAGGCGATCACCCGGTGGCGGTTGTCCAGGAACAGGCAGGCGAACACCTCGTGCGGGTAGTCCCGCAGCCGGGCGCGGAGGAACTGCCGGGTATCCTCAGGCGAGCCCAGGGCATCCCCCCGGCGCAGGGGTTCTTCCAGGTGACGCCGGGCCATCTCCAGCACGGCCTGGAGCTGGGCGAATTTGGCGTCCCCCAGGCCGGGTTCCGCGCAGAACGCCCGGCGCGGCGCCATAAGTAACGGACGCAGGCCGCCGAAGCGCAGCAGCAGGTCCCGGGCCACGTCCACGGCGCTGCGCCCCGGCCGCCCGGTGCGCAGGAAGATGGCGAGGAGCTCGGCGTCGGAGAGGCCCGCGGCGCCCCGCGCCAGCAGTTTCTCCCGGGGCCGTTCGGAGACCGGCCAGTCGCTGATGGCCATTGGGGGGACCTCCCTGTCCTGACGCCTGGGCCGCAGTATCCGCGACCCGCGGCGGGCGCGCCAGCCCCGGGCCTGCGGGCCGGCTTATCCGGCGACGACGATTCGGGTAGGCTGAGGGCCGATTCAGCGCCGGGGGAGGCCCATGGCAGGCCTGCAGGGACAGCGCATCGTTCTGGGAGTCGCCGGCGGCATCGCCGCCTACAAGGCCGCCGACCTGGTGCGGCGGCTGCGCGATGCCGGGGCTGAGGTGCGGGTGGTGATGACGGCCGCGGCCATGGAGTTCGTTCGGCCGCTCACCTTCCAGGCGGTCTCCGGTGCCCCGGTGCGCCATGATCTGCTGGATCCCGCCGCCGAGGCCGGCATGGGGCACATCGAACTGGCGCGCTGGGCCGACCGGGTGCTGCTGGCCCCGGCCACAGCCGACCTGCTGGCCCGGCTCGCCCACGGCCATGCCGACGATCTGCTCACCACCCTGTGCCTGGCCACCGAGGCGCCCGTGATTGCGGCGCCGGCCATGAACCGGGTGATGTGGGCCCACCCGGCCACCCGGGCCAATGTGCAGCGGCTGCAGGAGCGGGGGGTGCGCATGCTGGGCCCCGGTGAGGGCGCGCTGGCGGAGCGCGAGAGCGGGCCCGGGCGCATGCTGGAGCCCCTGGAACTGGTCGCCCTGCTGGTTGAAGAGGGGGTGACCGGGCCGTTGGATGGCGCCCGGGTGCTGATCACCGCCGGCCCCACCCGCGAGCCCATCGATCCGGTGCGCTTCATCAGCAACCGCAGCTCCGGGCGCATGGGCTTTGCCGTGGCCGCGGCAGCCCGGGCTCTGGGGGCGGAAGCCACCCTGGTGGCCGGCCCGTCGGCCGAGGCGACCCCCGCCGGTGTGCGCCGCATCGATGTGGAGACCGCCGCGCAGATGCACCAGACGGTGATGCGGGAGGTGGACGGCTGCGATATCTTTGTGGCCACGGCTGCGGTGTCCGACTACCGGCCCGCCAGCGCCGCCGCGGAGAAGATAAAAAAACACGACGAGGCGCTGAGCCTGGCGCTGGTGCGCAATCCCGACATCCTCGCGGACGTGGCCGCGCGCAGACCGCGCCCCTTCGTGGTGGGGTTCGCCGCCGAGACCGAGAACCTGGAATCCCATGCCCGGGACAAGCTGCGGCGCAAGGGACTGGACATGATCGCCGCCAACTGGGTGGGGCGCCCCGGCAGCGGCTTCGATACCCCGGACAACGCCCTCGAAGTGTACTGGGACGGCGGCGGCCGCGAACTTCCCGCCGGACCGAAGTCCGAACTCGCCACTCGACTCCTGGAGCTGGTCGCCGAACGCTATGCTGGGCCGGGTCAAACTGCGGATTCTTGACGGCCGGCTGGGAACCGAGTTCCCGCTGCCCCATTACGCCACCGACGGTTCAGCCGGTCTCGACCTGCGGGCCTGCCTGGGCGCCCCGCTGGCCCTGGACCCCGGGGCCTGCGAGCTGCTGCCCACCGGAATGGCCATTTACATTCAGGATCCCTCCTACGCCGCCGTGGTGCTCCCGCGCTCGGGGCTTGGCCACCGGCATGGCGTGGTGCTGGGCAACCTGGTCGGCCTGATCGACTCCGACTATCAGGGCGAGCTGCTGGTCTCCTGCTGGAACCGGGGGCACGAGAGTTTCACCGTGTCGCCCGGCGAACGGGTGGCGCAGCTGGTATTCGTACCCGTGGCCCGGCCCCAGCTGGACGTGGTGGAGAGCTTCGAGCCCAGCGCCCGGGGCAGCGGCGGCTTTGGCCACTCCGGACGGCACTGAGGCGCCCTGCTCCCGTGTTCAACCGCGACCCCTCCGCCCGCAAACTGGCCGAGGCGCCTCCTCGCCGGCGCCGGCGCGCCCGGCAGCCGGGCACGCCGGTGGTGGTCTATGGCGCCGGCTGGCTGGCGTTGTCGCTGGTGGTCGTGGCGGCGGTCCTGGCGGCCCTGTACGTGAACCTGGACAACCGCCTGCAGCAGGAGACCGTGCAGAGCACGGAGGCGGCCGCCGCCGAGTTGCAGGCCCGCCTGGGCGAGCGGGTGGCCC
>CAZAQB010000032.1:0-9279 GCA_964487155.1 uncultured Ectothiorhodospiraceae bacterium | reverse complement strand
TTCGTCCAGCCCGTGCAGCAGGGGGGGCGCGTGGTGGCCACCCTGGTGGCCAGCTACCCGCCAGACTTCCTCGGCAGCGCCCTGGAAATCGCCGTCCCCGGCCAGGTGGTGCTGGAGCAGTCCTCGGGCGCCGGGCGCGTGCAGGTGTACCGCTCGGGGGGCGAGGCCCATGGCCCCCAGTCCACGCGGCCGGTGGCGGGCACGTCCTGGCGCGTGGTGTTCCGTGCCCAGCGGGCGGGCAGCGTCTCGGACTGGCTGCCGACCTCGGCCCTGCTGGCGGTGCTGGGCGCGGCGGCCGCCGTGCTGCTGCTGGGGGCGGCGGGCCTCAGCCTGGCCCTGTCCCGGGCGGTGCGCCGGGACGCCCGCAGCACCGCCCGCTTGCTGGACGAACTGGCGGACCGGTCCCTGCAGGGGGACTACCACTACGGCCTGCGGGAGAACGCCACCGAACTGGCGACGGCTCCCGACCTGGCCCGGGACATCGCCCGGGACCTGGCTTCCCTGTCCAGTCCGGCTGCGCCGCCTTCGGTGCCGGACAAGCGGCTGGATGCGGACATCGGCAGCGGCCTGGAGGTGAGCGAGCTGCCTCTTGAATCCCTCCCGGTGCGCCACCGTGCGCCGGCCGCGCCTGCCGGCGAGCCGGAGGTGGACCCGGCCATTTTCCGCGCCTACGACATCCGCGGCGTGGTGGGCGAGGGACTGGATGCCGACGTGGTGCGCCGCATCGGCCAGGCTATCGGCAGCGAGGCCGCCGAGCGCGGCCTCGGCCAGGTGGTGGCGGCCCGGGACGGGCGTCTGTCCAGCCCTGACCTGTTCGAGGCTCTGGTGGAAGGCCTCACGGCCAGTGGCCGGGAGGTCATCGACATCGGGCTGGCGCCCACGCCGGTGCTCTACTTCGCCAGCGACTTCCTGGGCGCCGGCGCCGGTGTGATGCTCACCGGCAGCCATAACGGGCCCAGGTATAACGGGCTGAAGATTGTCCTGGACGGCCAGGCCCTGGCGGAGGAAGCCATCACCGCCCTGGCCCGGCGGCTGAAATCCGGTGACCTGGTGGAGGGCGAGGGCAGCGTCCGCTCCCTGGCCGTGGTGCCCGACTATATCGACCAGGTGGCCCAGGACGTCACCCTCCACCGGCCCATGCGGGTGGTGGTGGACGCCGGCAACGGCGTCGCCGGTGGGGTCGCCCCCGAGTTGCTCCGCGCCCTGGGCTGTGAGGTGGAGGAGCTATTCTGCGAGGTGGACGGCCACTTCCCCAACCACCACCCGGACCCCTCCGTGCCCGAGAACCTGGAGGCCCTGGTGCGCTACGTGCGCCTGCAGCAGGCCGATCTGGGGCTCGCCTTCGACGGCGACGCCGACCGGCTGGGGGTGGTGGACAGCGCCGGCAACATCATCTGGCCGGACCGGCAGCTGATGCTGTTCGCCCGGGACGTGCTGCTCCACCACCCCGGGGCCGACGTGGTGTTCGATGTGAAGTGCTCCAGGCATCTCGCCGAGGTGATCACCGAGTGCGCCGGCGTGCCGGTGATGTGGCGCACCGGCCATTCCCTGATCAAGCGCAAGCTCCGGGAGCTGGGCGCCCCGCTGGGGGGCGAGATGAGCGGCCACATCTGCTTCGCCGACCGCTGGTACGGTTTCGATGATGCGCTCTACGCCGCCGCGCGGCTGCTGGAGATCCTGTCCCAGGAAGGACAGCCCACCGCCGAGGTGTTCGGCCAGCTTCCCGACGACGTGACCACCCCCGAACTGCGCGTGCCGATGGCGGAGGGAGACGCGGCGCTGCTCATGGACCGGCTGCTGGCCGAGGCGGACTTCGACGACGGCCGGGTCACCACCGTGGACGGCCTGCGCGTGGATCTGCCGGACGGTTTCGGACTGGTCCGGGCGTCCAACACCGAACCCTGTCTGGTGCTGCGCTTCGAGGCCACTGATCAGGCGGCCCTGGAGCGCCTCCAGCAGCGCTTCGCCAGCCTGATCCACGGGGTGCGCCCGGACCTGGCGCTGCCCTTCTGAGCGCGGCTTACCAAGCGAGAGGTGATCGACCCACCATGACCGAGATCCGCAGCGCGCCAGGCCGGGTGGCCCATGTCCTGGTGGAGGCCCTGCCCTATATCCGCCGCTTCCACGGCAAGACCATCGTGGTCAAGTACGGCGGCAACGCCATGGTGGATCAGGCGCTGAAGCGCTGCTTCGCCCAGGACGTGGTGCTGATGAAGCTGGTGGGCCTGAACCCGGTGGTGGTGCACGGCGGCGGCCCGCAGATCGGCCGGCTGCTGGAGCGCATCGGCAAGGAGAGCCGCTTCGTGGAGGGCATGCGGGTCACCGATGCCGAGACCATGGACGTGGTGGAGATGGTGCTGGGCGGCCTGGTGAACAAGGAAATCGTCAGCCTGATCAACAGTCATGGCGGCCGGGCGGTGGGCCTCACCGGCAAGGACGGCCATCTGATCCGGGCCCGCAAGCTGCAGGTGAGCCGGCCGGGCGCCGCGGAGGAGGCTCCCGAGATCATCGACATGGGCCACGTCGGCGAGGTGGAGTCGGTGGACGCCTCGGTGGTGGACATGCTGGACGGGGGTGATTTCATCCCGGTGATCGCCCCCATCGGCGTGGGCGCCGACGGCCAGTCCTACAACATCAACGCCGACCTGGTGGCGGGCCGGCTGGCCGAGACCCTGAAGGCCGAGAAGCTGATCCTGATGACCAACACGGCCGGCATCCTGGACCGCCAGGGCAACCTGCTCACGGGGCTGGACGCCGCCCGGGTGGCGGCGCTGATCGCCGATGGCACCATCCATGGCGGCATGCTGCCCAAGGTGCGCTGCGCCCTGGAGGCGGTGGCTGGCGGGGTGGGGGCGACCACCATCGTGGATGGCCGGGTGGAGCACGCGGTGCTGCTGGAGCTGTTCACCGACTCGGGCGTGGGCACCCTGATCCATGGCGAGCCGCTGGCCGCGGGTGAATCGGTTGATCCGTTAATTGGTTGATTCGTTGATCGGGAGGGTCGTGGCGGTTCCCCAGGCTGATGCCGCCATCAAATTAACCGATGAACAGATTAACGAATTAACCAATCCACCGCCGCGCCGCCGGCTGCTCAGTCCGAGCCGGGCCGGGGCAGCTTGACGCCGACCTTGGTGATCCGCCGCCCGTCCATCTCCCGGACCACCAGCACCACGTCCCCCAGACCCACGCGGTCGCCTTCCTCCGCCTGGCCGTGCAGCCGGCGCAGCAAGTGCTCTGCCAGCGTCTCATCGGGCCGGGCCGGCGGTTCGGCGGCCGGACGGTAGACCGCCAGGAAGGTTGCCAGCGGGGCTCCGGCATCCACTGTGAACTCGCCGAAGTAGCGGGTCTCGGCCGAGGGGTGGATGGTGCCCATGTCGTTCAGCCAGTGCTCGAAGCGCTCCTGCGCCCGGGGGTCGTCGGTGGGCACCAGCAGGTAGAGCAGGTCGTGGGGACGCAGGGCGCGGCCCGGCGTGAGCGTCAGGGCACGCCCGGCCCGCCACAGGGCCAGCAGTTCCACCCGCTCGGGAGGGACCAGGCGGTCCACAGTCTCGTTCAGGGCCGGGCAGCCGGGCGGCAGCTCGCAGATCACCAGCTCGTGGTCGGGCGGCGCGTCCACGTCCACCCGCCGGGCCTGGGGCAGGGTGCGCGGCAGCTCCAGGCCCAGGCGCCGAGCCAGGGGCGCCACGGTGGCGCCCTGCAGCAGCAGGGAGAACAGCACCAGGAAGAACGCCGCGTGGAAGATCTCCAGGGCGCCCGGGATGCCCGCCATCAGCGGGAACAGGCCGAGCACGATGGGCACCGCCCCCCGCAGGCCGACCCAGGCGACGAACACCCCCTGGCGCCAGGGCACGCGGAACGGCGCCAGGCAGCCAAGCACTGCCAGCGGCCGGGCCAGCAGGGTGATGGCGACAGCGGCGCCCAGGGCGAGGCCCGCCACGTCCAGCAACTCGGCCGGGCGCACCAGCAGGCCCAGCATCAGGAACAATCCCATCTGGCACAGCCAGGCCACGCCGTCATGGAAGCGCTGGATGCCGCGCCGGGCCACCCGGGCCCGGTTGCCCAGGGTGAGTCCGCCCACGTAGGCGGCCAGGAACCCGCTGCTGCCCGCCACCGCCGCGGTGCCGTAGATGAGCAGGCCGCCGGCCAGGGCCAGCAGGGGGTAGAGGCTCTCCGCCAGGCGCACCCGGTTGACCAGGGCGGTCAGCCCGAGGCCGCCGGCCAGGCCCAGGGCGGCGCCGCCGCCCATCTGCCAAGCGAAACTTGCCGCCAGCTCAGCGGCGCCCAGGCCTGCGTCGGTGCGGATCCACTCCACCATGGTGAGCGTCAGGAACACCGCCATGGGGTCGTTGATGCCGGATTCGATCTCCAGGATGTTGCGCACCCGCAGGTGCAGGGCGAGGCCGCTGCTGCGCAGCAGGTGGAACACTGCCGCCGCGTCGGTGGAGCTGATGATGGCCGCCAGCAGCAGCGCCATGGCCCAGTCCAGGGGGAACAGCGCCACCAGCACGGCGGCGGTGACGCCGGCGGTGATGCCCACTCCTACGGTCGCCAGCACCAAGCCGGGGGCGAGCCCGCTGCGGAAACTTGCCAGCGGCGTGTGCAGGCCGCCGTCGAACAGGATCACCGCCAGGGCGGCGGTGGCCAGCAGGTGGGCGGTGGGCAGCTGGTCCAGTCCGGCGTCCAGGGGAGTCTGGGTCCCGGCCACAATGCCGATCACCAGGAACAGCAGCAGTACCGGCACGCCGCTGCGGTGGGCGGGCACCGTGGCCAGGACACTCAACACCAGCAGCAGCCCGCCCAGCAGCACCAGCTGGTCCGTCAGGGCCATGGAGTTACGGTCTCAGGGGGGCGGGAGCGGGGCTTGGTCACCGTGCAAGATTGACCGGCCCTTGGCGCCGCGCGCAAGTGCCCGGCTGGGGTGAGGGCGGCGGTGGATCGGTTGATTGGTTAATCGGCTGATCTATCAGGGGCGGAAGGCGCCCCGCCGCGGTTCTCCCTGTACGCGCCACGAATCCACTAATTCACCGATCAACCAATCAACGGATCAACCGACCAAAACCAAGCTCCTCAGGGCCGGTCCGCGCCGCGCTCGGCCAGCAGCTCCCGGAAGCGGTCGATGTCTTCGGAGAAGCGCAGCCGGATGCGGGCCTGGGTGTCACGCTTATCCTTGATCGCCGAGCGGTTCTGGCGGATGCTCCGCTCGATCTGCTCCAGCTCGCGGTAGATGTCGGCTGGATTTCCGCGGCCGGTGCGCTCCAGGGTCGCGGCTTCCTGACGCAGCTGCTCGCGGCGCTGCTGGAGCTTGTCGATGCGGCTGCGCACCAGGTCGATCTGGGACTCGATGGCCCCGAGGCGCTCGTCCCGGGCGGTCTGCATCTCCTCCACGCTGGTGAAGGTCATGAGCAGCATGCGGTCGTGCTCGCGGCGGCGGCGCTCCACCGCCTCGCGGCGGGCCTGGGCCTGCTCTTCCGCCTCGCGGCGGGCGGCTTCCGCCTCCAGCTGCTCCCGGCTGGGGGGCGGCTCGACGGTGCCCACCGTGGCGCCTTCGGGGGTCTTGATCTCGCGGCGCTGGCCGGCCTGATCCGGGGGCAGGGTGTCGCTGTAGTGGACCCGGCCCTGGTCGTCCACCCAGCGGTACAGGCGCTGCTCGCCGGCCGCCTCGGCGCCCGCCGCCAGCACCAGCGCGACGGCGCCGGCCACGACGCGGCACCAGGCGGCGGCGGAGTGCCTGTGCGCGAACTTGAGCGGGAGGCGGCTCATGAGGCGCTCCCGTAGCGGCTTCGGTAGTCATCCATGGCGTGCAGTTCGCGAGAGCGATCGCCCTGGCCACGCAGGAAGGACATGACGTCGTCGAGCGTGGCGATGCGGATTACGGGCACGGCCCATGTCTGCTCGACCTCCTGCACTGCGGAGAGGTTCCCGCTGCCACGCTCCTGGCGGTCCAGACAGATGGCGACGCCGGCCAGCCGGGCACCGGCCTGGTCGATGAGACGCGCCGAGTCGGCCACCGACAGGCCGGCGGAGATCACGTCGTCCACAACCAGAATCCGGCCCTGCAGCGGCGCGCCCACCACCAGCCCGCCCTCGGCGTGGTCCTTGGCCTCCTTGCGGTTGAAGGCATAGGGAACCTCCCGCTGATGCTGCTCGTGGAGCGCGATGGCGGTGGCGGCAGCCAGCGGTATGCCCTTGTAGGCGGGCCCGAACAGCATGTCGAAGGCCACCCCGGAGTCGACGATGGCGCGGGCATAGAACCGACCGAGGCGGGCCAGCCGGGTGCCACTGTGGAACAGGCCGGCATTGAAGAAGTAGGGGCTGTCGCGGCCCGATTTCAGGGTGAAGCGGCCGAAGCGCAGCACGCCGCACTCCAGCGCAAACCGCACGAACTCCTCGGCACCGGGGTTGCCGCTCATGTCTGTATCCCGCCCTCGGACGCTGCCGGGTCTTGCCGCCCGGTCAGCGCCTCCTGACTGTCGCCACTCTAACCTATACGTAATGCCCGCAACCATGCCGGCAATTATTCACACTCCCGGCGCCGGGCCGCCTGGGAGTCGCGGTTGACCCTGCGGATCACGGGGAGGGCCGTGGCGGCGCACTCGCGGGGGTGTTGCAGCCGGCCGGGCGCCGGGCGCCTGCCGGCCTGGGTCAGCCGGTGTTGCGCATGCCCGCGGCGATGCCGTTGATGCACACCATCAGGGCCTTGCGCAGGGCTTCGTCGCCGGTGTGGCGCAGCCGCTGCAGCAGTTCCACCTGCACCAGGTTGAGGGGGTCCACGTACGGGTTGCGCACGGTCACCGAGCGCTGCACCACCGGAAAATCGTCCAGCGGCTGGCGGTGGCCGGTCACCGCCAGCACTGCGGCCAGGGTGTCGGTGAAGTCGGCTCGCAGGCTCTCGCCCAGGGGCCGCAACGCATCCGGAACGAGCCGATGGTCGTACCAGGCCGCCACCTTGGGGTCGGCCTTGGCCAGCACCATCTCCACCATGTCCAGGAAGGTGAGAAAAAAGGGCCACTCCCGGTACATCCGGGCCAGGGTCTCGTGCTCTCCCTCCCGGATCAGGGTGCCCAGCGCGGTGCCCACCCCGTACCAGGCCGGCAGCATCAGCCGGGTCTGGGTCCAGGCGAAGATCCAGGGGATGGCGCGCAGGTTCTCCACGCCCCGGGTCGGCTTGCGCCGGGCCGGGCGGCTGGCGATGGTGAGCTGGCTGATCTCGGCCTCGGGCGTGGCGTGGCGGAAGTAGTCGATGAACTCGGGCGTGCCCCGCACCAGGCTGCGGTAGGCGTCACAGGAGATCTCGGCCAGCCGGTCCATGACTTCGCGCAAGCGCGGGCCCGGGTTGGCCGGCGGAAACAGGGTCGCCTCCAGCACCGCCGAGGTATAGAGCTCCAGGTTGCGCTGGGCGATGCCGGGCAGGCCGAACTTGGCCTGAATCACTTCCCCCTGCTCGGTGACCCGCAGCCGACCGCTCACGGAGCCTGCCGGCTGGGACAGCACGGCCGCGTGGGTGGGGCCGCCGCCGCGACCGATGGACCCGCCCCGGCCGTGGAACAGGGTCAGGCGGATGCCCCGGCGCCGGGCCAGGTCCACCAGCTGCTCCTGGGTCTGGTAGAGGGCCCAGGCGGCGGCCAGGTGGCCGGCGTCCTTGGCGGAGTCGGAGTAACCGATCATCACCTCCTGGTGGTCGCCGATGCGCTCCCGGTAGGCCGGCAGTGCCAGCAGCTGTTCCAGGCAGTCCTCGGCGCCGTGCAGGTCATCCAGGGTCTCGAACAGCGGCACCACGCGCAGCGGGGCGTCCACGCCGGCCTCCTGCTGCAGCAGCTCCACGGCCAGGATGTCCGAGGGCCGGGCGGCCATGGAAATGACATAGGCGCCCAGGGAGTCGGAACCCAGCTCGGCCAGCACCCGGAAGGTGTCCAGCACCTCCTGGACCGGCGCCTCCGGCGCGAAGCCCCGGGGCAGCAGCGGGCGGCGGTTGCCGAGCTCCCGGATCAGGAACTCCTGGCGGCGCTGCTCCGGCCAGTCGGCGTAGGAGCCCAGGCCCAGTGCCCGGGTGATGGCGTCCAGGGCCTCGGTGTGGCGGGAGGCCTCCTGGCGCACGTCGAGGCGCATCAGGGTGAGCCCGAACACCGACAGGCGCCGGATCAGGTCCAGCAGGCGGCCGTCGGCCACCAGGCCGGCGCCGATGTGATGCAGCGAGTGGTAGCAGGCCAGCAGGGACTCCCGCAGCACCGCCGGCTCCCGGTAGATGTCTCCGGGCGGGGTGTCGTGGCCGGCGAGGCGGGCGTCGATCCAGGCGCGGGTGGCGCGCAGCCGGGCCCGCACCCGCTTCAGCTCGGTGCGGTAGGGCTCCCAGGCCTCGGGTACCCGGGCCCGGAGCTCCGGGTCGGCCTCCTGCATGGACAGCTCGCCGATCAGGGCGTCCACCTCCCGCTCGTAGAGCTGGGCCGCCATCCAGCGGTTCAGCAGGCAGACCTCCCGGGTGACCTGGGCGGTCACCCGCGGGTTGCCGTCCCGGTCGCCGCCCATCCACGAGCCGAAGCGCAGCGGTGCGGCCTCCAGGGGCAGTCCGCGGTCGGTGTGGAGGCGCAACAGTCGGTCGAGGCGGCGCAGGAAGCGGGGCACCACGCGCCACAAGGTCTGCTCCACTACCGCAAGCCCCCAGCGTGCCTCGTCCTGGGGGGTCGGCCGGTGCGGGCGGATTTCGTCGGTGAGCCAGGCGGCGGTGATCTCCCGGCGCAGCCCCAGATGCACCTCCTGGATCTCCTCTGGCGTCGGATCCAGGCGGTCCTGCTGGTCCAGCAGATCGGCGATCCGGTTGTACTTCTGCAGCAGGGTGCGGCGGCTCACCTCCGTGGGATGGGCGGTGAGCACCAGTTCCAGGCGCATGTCCGCCACCGCCTCCGCCAGGCGCTCGGGTGCCACCTGGCCGGCCAGTCGGCCCAGGGACTCCTCCAGGGAGCCCTTCAGGGGGGCGGAGTCAGGGTCCCGCAGCCAGGCCCTGCTGCGGCGCACCCGGTGATGCTGCTCGGCAATGTTGGCCAGGTTGAGGAAATGGGAGAAGGCCCGGACCACCGGCACGATGGCCCGTTCATCCAGCCCCTGGAGAGTGGTTTCCAACTCGGCCGCCGCCGCCTCGTCGCCCGCCCGGGCCTCCTTGGACAGGCTGCGGATGCGCTCCACACTCTGGTAGAGCGCCTCGCCGCCCTGCTCGTGGAGCGTGCTGCCCAGCAGGCCGCCCAGCTGGCGGATGTCCTCGCGCAGGCGGCTGTCGGAGGGCTCGGG
>CAZAQB010000031.1:27174-28608 GCA_964487155.1 uncultured Ectothiorhodospiraceae bacterium | reverse complement strand
TCGTCACGCTGCAGGCGGCCATCGGCTCGGCCACGCCGCCTTTCGGCTGCGACATCTTCACCGCCATGGCGGTGTTCCGGCGACCGTATCTGAACATCATCGCCGGCACTCCGCCGTTCATCTTGATCCTGGTGCTCGCCACGGTGATCCTGATCCTGTTCCCGCAGATCTCCCTGTTCCTGCCTTCCCTGGCCGACACCTGAGGCTGGCAACGGGCCTGTAATGGACCACGTGGCCTACCAGCAGGCGCTGCGCGAGCGTGTCGGTCTGCGCGATCTGCCCTTCGAGGATGCCGAGTACCGCGCCCGCCAGGACCGGGTGCGCCGGCGGATGGACGCGGCGGGCCTCGATCTGCTGCTGGTCAGCGACCCCTCGGACATCTGCTACCTGACCGGTTACAACACCTTCGAGGTCTCGGTGCACACCGTGGCGGTGCTGGGGGCGGAGCGCTGCGTGCTGCAGGTGCCCTCCATCGAGACCGGGCCCGCGGTCACCGGCAGCCTGGTGGACGAGGTGCTGGGCTACCGCTGGGAGGGAGCGGACACCATCGTGGAGCAGCTGGCCCGGGCGGCTCTGGATGTGGCCGGGGGCAGCCCGGCCGGCGTGCTGGGCCTGGATCTATGGAGCCCGTCCCTGCGCGGCGGCGTGGTGGAGGGCCTGCGCCAGCGGCTCGCCTCCTGGCGGCTCACCGACGGCTCAGGCCTGGTGGACGCGGAGCGTATCGTCAAGTCGGAGCCCGAGCTCGCCATGCTGCGGGAGAGCGCCCGGGTCACGGCCCTGGGGCTGGACGCCGCCGCGGCCGTGGTGCGGCCTGGCGTCACCGACAGCCAGGTGGCCGCCGCCGGCGCCGGGGCCATGCTGGCGGCCGGCAGCGAGTTCATGAGCATGCAGCCCATCGTCAGCACCGGCTGGCGCAGCAGCGTCATCCATACCAGCCACCGGCGCCAGCGGGTGGCGGCGGGGGACCCGGTGTTCATGGAATTCGGCGCCGCCTGGCAGCGCTACACGGCGCCGCTGATGCGCACCGTGGTGGCCGGCGCGCCGACGCCGGCCATGGAGGCACTGTTTGAGGCCCTGCAGGCCATCCATGCGGCACTTGCCCAGGCCATGCGCCCCGGCAACCGTTTCCATGACGCGGCCGTGGCGGCGGAGGCGGCCTGGAGCGCGCTGCACGACCAGGCGTTCTTCTCCGGCGTCTACGGCTACAGCGTGGGGGCCCAGTTCCCGCCCTCCTGGGTGGAGGGCTCGGGCTACATCGCCCGCGGGCAGGACACCGAATTTCAGGAGAACATGGTGTTCCACCTGCCGCTTTGCCTGCGCCGCCCCGGCGAGTGGGGTCTGGGCTGCAGCGAGACGGTGCGGGTCACCGCCAACGGCGGCGAACCGCTCACCGCCAACCGCTGGAGCCTGGCCGCCGGCTGATCTCCACGGCCG
>CAZAQB010000031.1:0-27074 GCA_964487155.1 uncultured Ectothiorhodospiraceae bacterium | reverse complement strand
CGAACCGCTCACCGCCAACCGCTGGAGCCTGGCCGCCGGCTGATCTCCACGGCCGTGCACGCAAGCGCGCTTCCCCTGTCGATGGACTGCGCTACCATCGGCGGCGGGCTGTCGGCGGCGGCAGCAGCAGTGGAGGCGGCGTCAATGGCGGTGAGTTGCCGAGCGATCCGGGAGGCCCTGCCCGGCGCGCTGGAGTGGCTGGCGGGGGACGAGGACGTGCGGGTGGAGGGGCCCTGCTCCAGCGCCCGGCCTCGTGCCGGAGCGATCTGCTTCTGCCCCAACGCCGAAGAACTGCCCGAGTGTCTGCGCAGCGCAGCCTGTGTGGTGGTCGACCGCAGCCTGGCTGCGCAGGCCGAGGCGGGCCCAGCCACCGTCTACGTCACCGACCAGCTGCAGGTCGCCATGGCGCAGGTGAACCGGCGCTTCTTCCCGGTGACCGCCAGCCGCGAGCCCTTCGACGGCTACCGCATCCATCCCTCGGCGGTAATCTCAGAGTCGGCGCGCCTCGCCGACGACGTGCTGGTGGGGCCCAACGCGGTGATCTGGAACGACGTGGAGATCGGTCCGGGGTCGCTGGTGGGCCCCAACAGTACCATCGAGGCCTTCGTGCGCATCGGCGCACGCTGCCACATCCACGCCAACGTGGTGATCGCCCACCACTGCCGGATCGGCGACGACTGCGTGGTCGAGCCCCAGAGCGTCGTGGGGGGCGACGGTTATGGCTACGCTACCGACCGCCATGGACGCCATACCCGCAAGCCCCATTACGGCGGGGTGGTGCTGGAGGACGGGGTGGAACTGGGCAGCGGCGTGTACCTCGACCGGGGCACCTACGAGGATTCCGTGGTGGGGGCCGGCACCAAGGTGGACAACTACTGCCACTTCGGCCACAACGCCCGGGTCGGGCGCCACTGCCTGATTACCGCCGGCCTGATCACCGCCGGCAGCGTCAGCATCGGCGACCACTGCGTGTTCGGCGGCCGCACCACGGTCTCCGGACATATCTCCATCTGCGACGGGGTCACGGTGGCGGGCCTGTCGGGGATCCGCAAGGCCGTCAATGCCCCAGGCCGCTACGGCGGCTATCCGTTGCTGCCCCTCGGTGAGGCCATGAAGAACGAGGCCAGCTACGTCCACCTGGCCCGCATGCGCCGCACCGTGGCCGAACTGGAGCGGCGCCTGGAACGCCTTGAGGGCCAGAGCGCGGGCGACGAGTGATGTGCCACGGCTGAGCAGACCGGGGGACGCTTTTAGCCACAGATGAACGGGATGGCCGGGAGGGGGCTGCGACGTAACGACAGTCAGTTAGTCGGCCCCCGCTGACCTTTATCTGAGTTCATCTGTGGCTGAACTGCAGAGGTCGTCCGCGTCGGGTCGAACCAGCGCCTTCACGCCGCGCCGCGCAGCGACTCGATCCGCCCGCGGCCGTTGGACTTGGCGCGGTAGAGCAGCTGGTCCGCCTCCCGGAACAGATTCTCCGGCGGCACGCCGGCCTGGCTGCAGACCACGCCGGCGCTGAAGCTGACCTGCATGTCCGGGGGTGACCAGCGATGCTCCGCCAGGGCCCGGCGCAGGCGCTCCGCCACCTCGATGACCTGCTCCAGCATCAGCCCGGGCAGCAGGATGCAGAATTCCTCGCCACCGTAGCGGAACAGCAGGTCGTCGTCCCGCAGCTGGCTGTGGGCCACGGCGACGAACTTCTGCAGCACCGCGTCTCCGGCCTGGTGGCCGTAGCGGTCGTTGATCTCCTTGAAGTGATCCAGGTCCACCAGGATCATCCCGTAGGGTTCCGCCCGCTGGTGCAGAGTCTCCAGGGAATCCACCAGCGTCTTGCGATTCAGGGCGCCGGTCATGGGGTCGGTGGCGGCGCTGAGCTCCAGGTCCCGCAGCCGCGAGTGGGTGGCCTTGAGAGCGTCCCTCACACCGTGGAACTCCGCCATGCGGACCGGGACGGCGTTGTCGGGTGTCTCGGTGTCGCCGTCGCCGACCCGGCGGATGGCCGCGGCCAGCGCGCCCGCCTCCCGCTCGACCTGGCGCACCAGCAGCCACCAGATCAGCAGGTAGGCGGCGATGCCGAGCGCCAGGTTCAGGGCCCAGGTCCGGTAGCGGCCCGCCAGGGAGGCGGACAGATCGCCGGAGCTGCGCTCGGCGAGCAGCACCCAGCTGGTGCCCGGCACCGGCGTTGCCGCCAGCAGCCGGCCCCAGCGAGGGTCGGCGGAGCGGCCGTCGAAATCCACCGAGCGCATCCACTCCAGCAGCCGCGGTGCCAGCGACTCGGCGGCCCGCTGCCGGTCGGGGTGGCTGACGATGCGCCCGTCGCGGTCCACCAGGCTGAGGGTGGTGGGCGCTTCGAACTCCAGGGCCTGCAGCCTTTCCATGAGCTGGAGCAACGGGGTGTCCACCACCGCCACGCCCAGCAGCCGGCTGCCGGTGGCATCGTACACGCGACGGGTCAGGCTGACGGTCGGCATGCCGGTCACCGCATCCAGGTACACGGACGTCCAGTTGTAGCGGTTGCGGCCCCTAAGCCCGGACTCGTACCAGGGGCGCTCGGTGGCGACGAATTCGGCGGGCGCCTCCCAGCTGGGGAAGACGATCAGCCGCTTGCTGTCCAGGTGGTAGTAGTAGAGGTTGTAGAAGTCCCCGGAGCGGGCCAGGAAATTGCGCCAGATGGCATGGGTGGCGGAGCTGAACTGCCCGGTCTGGAACTCCTCGCGTGGCGTGGCGTTGATCAGCACGCTGAGGGATTCCTGCTGGCGTGCCAGGAATTCCGTGACGTAAATGTCGCTGACTGCCGCGGCCAGGTTGTAGCAGACCTGGGAGGCCTGCTCCCGGTCCATCTGGTGGCTGCGCTGCAGCTGCCAGAGGCTGAGCAGCACCAGGGGGGTGAATGCCAGCAGCAACAGTACCCCCAGCCGCAGCCTGAAGCTGCGGAACAGACTGCGTCGCGCGGCGCCTGGGCCCATGGGGGCTCACCCACTCGGGAAATGACGAATCCGCAAGACTAGCCAGCTTTCGAGGTCGGCGGCAACGGCGCAGCTCACAAGCCGGGGGTCGTTCGGGAGACTTGCGGCGCCCGGGCCCGCTGGGGCGGGGTTAGCCCCCTCGCAGCGAGGGGCGCAGGCCCGGAGGAGTCCCCATGTACGTCGAGCTGGAGCCGCTGATGGCGCTGGTAGCCGGGGTGGCCGTGCTGGTTTTCCCGAAGCTGCTGAACTATATCGTGGCGTTATATCTGGTGGCGGTGGGCCTGTTGGGGCTGCTGCGCTGAGCGGGTTGCGCTGAGCGGGTGTTTTCAAAATCAGGCACGCCGGAGCGCGGGGTGGGAATCCCGCCCGGCACCGACCGAAGCCCGCCGTAGGGCAGGTTGCGAAGAAACCTGCCAATGGGCAATGGCATCGGTACCGCGGATCGGCTCGGGCACGCGGGCTCGGCGACTGGCAGCTTGGCGTTTGCTACGCTGGCCCCCACGTTTCTTCGCAACGTGGGTCTACGGCGGCTGCGCTGAGCGTTGTTACATGTTGTGCCGGCGCTGCTGGGATTCGGCTTCGCTCCATCCCGCCGTAGGCTCGGTTGAGCAAAGCGAAACCCAGCATTGGGAGTATCCGCGGGGCCGGGTGCAGGTCCCGACTCCGCCGATGCTGCCACCCGATCACCCGCCCCCCACCACGACCCGCTCTCCCTCCTGCAGACCGCTCAGCACTTCCACCTGGCCGTCGGCGGTGCGGCTGCCGGTGCGCACGTAGCGGCGGGCGGCGCGGCCATCGGCGGCGACGTCCACGAACTCCAGCTGCCCCAGCCGGAAGACCGCCTCGGCGGGGACATAGAGCCGGCGGCGCTCGCCGGTGGGGATCAGCAGCCGGCCGAACATGCCGGGATAGAGATCCTCCGTGGGAGGCAGGGCCGCCTTCACCCGGAAGGTGCGGGTGCCGGGCTCGGCGGAGGGCACGATCTCGTCCACGGTGACCCTGAACTGCCGGCCGAGGGCATCCACGCGGGCGTTCAGCCTCTGGCCCAGGGCCAGGCCGCTGGTGAGGGACTCCCGCACGTCGGCGTCCAGGCGCAGGCTGGCCGGATCGTAAAGCCGCAGCAGTGGTGCCCCGGGCACGGCGGTATCGCCGGGGTCGGCGAAGCGGTCGGTGATGCGCCCGTCGATCGGCGCCCGGATGCTCGCGTAGCTCAGTTGCGTGGTGGCCTCGGCGATGGCCTCCCGGGTCCGGGCCAGCTCCGCCCGGGCCGAGCGCAGGTCGGCCTCGGCCCGGTCCATCTCCGCCTGGGCCACCACCCCGCGCTGCAGCAGGGAGCGGATCCGCTGGTAGCGGGATTCCACCTCCGCCAGCTGGGCCTCGGCGGCGGCGGCGGCCTCCCGCTGCTGCTCCACCCGGGCCTGCAGCGCGCGGCTGTCGAGCTGCACCAGCAGGTCTCCGGCGGCCACCCGGTCGCCGGCGCGCACCGTCACGGCGCGGATGGTGGCGGTGATCTGGGCGGAGACCACGGTCTCGTTGCGGGCCCGCACGGTGCCGGGGATCTGCTCCGTCACCGGCTCGGTCACCCCGCGCACGGCAACGGTATCCACTGCTGCCGGAGCCTCGCTGCCCAGACCTTGCTCCGGGGCAATGGTGGGGCTGAACAGGCCGGCCAGCCAGGCCATCACCGCTCCCAGCAGGACCAGCGCCAGCAGGCCGGCGGCGGGCCGCAGCAGTCGTCTCATGGTGCGTTCTCCGCAGTGGCCCGGCCGGGCCGCGGCCCGTAGGCGAGGAAATAGGCCGCCGGCACCACTGCCAGGGTGAAGGCGGTGGAAGCCACCATGCCGAAGATGATGGCCCAGGCCAGCCCGGCGAAGATGGGGTCCAGGGTAATGACCAGGTTGCCCAGGATGGTGGTGCCGGCGGTCAGCAGCACCGGGCGCATGCGCACCGCGCCCGCCTGCACCAGGGCCTCCTTCAGCTCCGTACCCTGGGCCTGGGTCTGGCGGATGAACTCGATCAGGATCAAGGCGCTGCGCACGACGATGCCGGCCAGGGCGATCATTCCGATCATGGCGGTGGCGGTGAACAGCACCGGGTCCGGGTAGCCGGCGACGCTGCGCTCGCCCCATTGGTTGAGCAGCCAGAAGCCCGGCATGATGCCGATCATGGTCAGCGGGATGGCCAGCAGGATGATGCCGGCGATGCCGGCCAGCCCGGTCTGCACGTAGAGGATCATGAAGATTCCCAGCACCGCCACGCCGAAGGCGATGCCCAGATCCCGGAACACCCGGACGGTGATGTCCCACTCTCCCTCGCCGGTCCACACCACGTCGGCGGCGGCGGGCAGGCGCCAGGCGACGCCGGCCCCCGGATCGAGGTAGCTGCGCTCGTGCGCGGGGCGCCCCCCGCTGTCGGCCACCCTCGCGGCGCCGGCGGGCTGCTGGTCGGCCACCACGTCGGCCACAATCTCGGCCGGCGCCCGGCCCGCCACCTCCGCGTAGACGTAGGCCACCCGGCGCAGGTTCTTGTGGTGGATGGCCCGGTCCACGGCCAGGGTCTCGAAGGAGCCGAGCTCCGCCAGCGGCACCAGGGGCTGGGGGGCCTCCCGTATGCCGCCGCGCACCTGCTCCTGGACGATGCCCGCCCGCCCCTTCAGGTGCAGGCTGCCGAGCTCCAGGGGGTCGCTGCGGCGCTCGATGGGCAGGCGCAGCACGATGGGCAGCGGCTGGGCCTCGGTGGGCAGCTGCAGGTGGCCGGCGGTGAGCCCGCCGACGGCCAGCGCCAGAGTGCGGCTGATATCCTCGGTGGAAACCCCGGACAGGGCTGCCTTCTCCTTGTCGGGGACGAACCGCAGCTTCTGCTGGCGCGCCTCCACCGAGGTATCCACGTCCACCACCCCCGGTTCCGCCTCCAGCCGGCGGGCCAGGGTCAGGGCGGAGTCGCGCAGCTGCTCGTAGGGGCTGGTGAGGCTGCCGTAGACCTCGGCGGTGACGGTCGCCACCACCGGCGGGCCCGGCGGCACCTCCACCAACTGCGCGGTGGCGCCGTGGCGGCGGGCGATGGCGGTGAGATCGTCGCGCAGGCGCAGTACCAGCGCATGGGATTGTTGTGCGCGCCGGGTGCGCGGCGCCAGAGTCACCCGGATGTCGGCCTGGTGGGGCGCGTCGCGCAGGTAGTGGCGGCGGATCATGCCGTTGAAGTCCATGGGCGAGGTGGTGCCCACGAAGGCGGTGAAATCCCGGACCTCGGCCACGCCCCCCAGGTAACGGGTGAAGTCCCGGGCCACCGCCGCGGTGCGCTCCACGGTGGTGCCTTCGGGCATGTCGATGACGATCTGGAATTCGTTCTTGTTGTCGTAGGGCAGCAGTTTCAGGGGCACCAGCCGCAGGGCCGGCAGGGCGATGGCCACCGCGAACAGCAGCCCCACCACCCCCAGGAACAGCCAGGCCCGGGCCCGGCTCGCCAGCAGCGGGCGCAGCAGGGCCTGGTACAGCCGGTAGCTGGCGGTCGGACTGGCGGCGGCCCGCGCCTGGCCCGCGGCGCCCTTCGGCAGCAGGTGATAGGCGAGCCACGGGGTGATGAGGAAGGCCACCGCGGTGCTGGTGATCACCGCCACCGGCACGTTGAAGGCCATGGGCGCCATGTAGGGGCCCATCATGCCGGTGATGAAGAGCATGGGCAGGAAGGCCGCCACGATGGCCAGGGTCGACATCACCAGGGGGCTGCGGATCTCCGCCATGGCGGCGGCCGTGGCCGCGCGGGGATGGCGGGCGTCGCGCCTCAGGTAGCGCTCGATGTTGTCCACCCCGGTGATGGGGTCGTCCACCAGCAGGCCCAGGGCGAGAATCAGCGCGAACAGGCTGACCCGGTTGATGGTGTAGCCGGTGAGCAGATCCAGCACCAGGGTGATGCCGTAGCACACCGGCACCGCCAGTCCCACCACCAGGGCGGCCCGCCAGTTGATGAACACCGCGAGGAACACGGTGACCGTCAGCATGGCGACCAGCAGGCTGGTGACCAGGTCGTTCACCTTGGCATCGGCGGTCTCGCCGTAGTCGCGGATCACCCGGTAGTGCACCCCGGGCGGGAACAGGTCCCGCTCCAGCTCCGCCAGCAGGTCCTGGACGGCGGCGGAGACCTCCACGGCGTTGGTGCCCTGCTGCTTGGCCACCGAGACGGTGACGGCCGGGTAGGGGCCCGGCGCCTGCCCCGCGGGGTCGGCGGGACCGAAGCCGATCCAGCTGTAGGTTTCCGGCTCGGCGGGCCCGTCCAGCACCCGGGCCACATCGCCCAGGCGCACTGGCACGCCGTCCACCACGTTCACCACCAGGGACTCCAGGGCGCCGGCCTCGCCGATGAAGGCGCCGCCCTCCAGCGGCAGCACCCGGTCCATGCGCTTGATCACCCCCGCCGGCTGCTGGCGGTTGGACAGCTCGATGGCCTGGGCCAGATCCAGGGGGGCGGTGCGCCGGCCGGCCAGGGCCTCGGGATCCACCTCCACGCGCACCTGGCGGGGGCGGCCACCGGTGACCGCCGTGCGCCGGGTGTCCTCCACCGCCTTCAGGCGCTGCTCCACCTCCTCGGCCAGGCGCCGCAGGTCATGGTCGGAGACCCGTTCCGGATCATCGCTCCAGAGCACCGCCAGGACGATGGGTACGTCGTTCACGGATAGCGGCCGCACCACCCAGGAGGTGACCGCCGCCGGCACCTGGTCGCTGTGAGAGTTGACTTCGTTGTAGATCTTGACCAGCGAGTCTTCCCGGTCCTCTCCCACGTAGAAGCGCACCGTCACCACCGCCTGGCCGGTGTGGGACACGGAGTAGACGTGCTCCACGCCGTCGATGCCGGAGAGCAGTTTCTCCAGCGGCGTGGCCACTTGGCGTTCCACCTGGGCGGCCGGCAGTCCGGGCGCCTGGATGACGACATCCGCGACCGGAACCACGATCTGGGGTTCCTCCTCCCGCGGCGTGAGCATCAGGGCCGCGGCGCCACCCACGACGGCCAGCAGCATCAGCAGCAGGGGAAACGGGCTGCCCAACAGCCGCTGTACCAGGCGGGCGGCCCAGTCGGTCGGCTCGGGCGGAGGCGGGTCGGAGGCGGCGGCCATGGTGTCCCTGGGTTACCGGTTGGGTCGGTGCGCTGCACCACGGGGGGCGAGGCAGCGGGAGTCTACCATGTGTACCCTGGGGGGCATATGGCGCGATAAGTTGATCAGTGAATCAGTTGATCCGTTGATTCGGTCGGCGGAGTCCGGTCAGGGTGCGCACCCGGGGCAAGATCCCTGATTAACCAATCAACTGATTAACGAATCAACGCCCCACCCCAACCCCCATCAACCCTTCCCGCCAAACAGCCGCTCCAGTTCGCGCCGGGCACGCTCGGCTTCGCTCAGCGGACGCTCGGACGACTCCGCCGGTGAGTCGTCCGGCGGGGCGGATCGTGGGCCGCCGAACAGGGCCTCGAGCTCGGCCCGTGCGCGCTCGGTGGCGGGGTCCGGCTGGCGGGGTTGCCAGGCCCGGGGCTCCGGCTCCAGGTAGTCGCAGAAGTTGGCGCGGGTCTTCTCCAGGGGTGGATCGGCGCGTTCCTCCCGGCACTGTTCCGCCACCCCTGGGTCGTAGTGGCGGCACTGCCGGCAGACATGGAGTTCGGCCCGGCAGGCCGTGCATTCCGCCAGGCGCCCCAGCGGCAGGGGCTGGTCCGAGAGGGAAGCGCCGCAGCTCCAGCACTGCAGTTCCTCCGCCATGGCCGCCTCCTTCGTTTGCAGCTGCCCCCAGGATACCAGCCGGACTGCAGCATACCCGGCGGCCCTGCCGCGCCCGGCGCCCGCGGCGCAGGCCGGATAAGCGCAGCGCATCCGGCATCTTTGCTTGCCGGATACAGGGCGGCGCGCCTTATCGCGCAATTCCGACATCGCCCGCGCTCAGCTGCCAGCATTCCAGCCGCAACGCGACGTTCCGGAAACACCCTCTCAGACGCCGATGCCCTCGCCCAGCAGCGACTCCAGCCGGGCACGGATCTGCTCCATGTGCGGATTGATCTCCAGCGCCTGCCGATAGGCGGCGATCGCCTCCGCCGTCCGGCCCAGGGCCTGGAAGCACAGCCCGCGGCCCGCCAGGGCGCCGAAATGGCGCGGTTCCCGGGCCAGCACCTTGGTGACGTCCGCAAGGGACCGCTGATAGCGCCCCTGGGCGTAGTAGGCGGTGGCGCGGCGGTTCCAGCCTTCGGCGAACTCCGGGTCCAGCCGGATCACTTCGCTGAAGCGCTCCACCGCCGCGGCCAGCCGGCCGGCCGCCAGGGCCTGTTCGCCCGCTGCCAGGGCTTCCCGGAGCTGGGGATCCGGGTGCTCGAACCAGATGCTCCAGATGCGCTGCTGCAAGAAGGCCGCGCGGGCGGGGTTTTCGGTGTCGCGCAGCACCTGGAAAAGGGTATAGAGCCGGGAGTCGTTCTGGTCCGCCATCGCCGGCGTAGCCAGCAGCAGGGCCGCGGCAAGCAGCATCGCCCCTCGGGCCGTTGCGGCTGCCGCCGTCGCGGGAACTCGTCTCATGCCGGACCCCCGGTGCATCCCGTGGCTGGTTCCGGGAAGCCTAGCAGCCTGTCGGATTCAGGCTGCCCCTGGCGCTGCGTTGGCCATTTACAAAATGTGCGGGCATTCTCGCCGCTGGTGAGGCGGGCCGCAGCCCGCCGTAGCGCACGTTGCGGAGAAACGTGCCATCGGGCGGTGGGATGGGCGCTGTGGCCTGGTTATGGCAGAGAGTCGGGGATGGCTGCCTTGGCGTTTGCGAGGCCGGCTCCCACGTTTCTCCGCAACGTGGGGCTACGGCTGCTCCGGCCGGGCCGCTGGATGCTCAGCCGGCCTCCAGGTAGTGATCCAGACCCTGCCGGAAGGCGCTGGCGCTGGCCCGGCCCAGGAATAGCAGACAGGTGTCATGGCGCTTGCAGTAGTGCTTGACCCGGGCCGCGGCATTGTGGCTGACGCAGTCCACGGGGCACAGCACCAGGTCGGCCGCCGGCAGCAGGGCGTCCAGCTGCCGCTGGTCCTGCTCCCGGCCGCCGTCGTGGTGCACAAAGCGCCCGTTGCGCTGCTCCACCAGCTGGCGGAACTGTGCGGCGCTGCGGTCCCGGCCGCCAACATAGAGCACGCAGCGCCCGCACAGATCGCCTTCTCCGGCGGAGGCGTCGCCGGCGCAAGCGGGCGGTGCCTGCGGGGCGTGGTGAGAGCTCGTCACGGCGTCGCGCCAGCGGCGGGACTCCTCGCGGGTCTGCTCCAGGTGCCGGCGCAGCGCTTCGGCGGTGTCCTCCAGGCGGCGCAGCCGCCGCCGGGCGAGATCCACCTCGCTCTGCAGCCGGCGCGCCACCCCCACCACCCGCCGCAGGCGAGCGCGCCACCGGCCATGGAGCGGGTGGCGCTGGCGCGGGGCCCAGGCCGTGCGGTGTGCCGCCGCCAGTGCGTCCTGCAGGCGGGCCACTTCGGCGTCCCGCTCGCGCAGGGCCTGCCGGGTATCCCGCTGCTGCTGGGCCAGGCGCTGTTCCAGCGCCGGTACCGCCCGGCGCAGCCGGTGCAGTTCCTGGAGGTCTACCCGCACGGAGGCGCCGCTCAGGTGTGAGAGCATGTGGACCTCGGCGTACAGGCGGTCCACCAGGGCGGGCGGGGTGTGACTGTGGCTCACCAGGGCCCAGAACGGTCCGGCCACCTCGCCGGCGTCCATGGACGCGTCCCAGAACCGGTCCAGGTCGGCGGCCGGTGTCCGCGCCACCCGCCGCAGCTCGGTGGCGAATTTCCGGTCCAGGCTGCGCTGCAGCAGCTTGGCGGCAGGCTCCTGGCGGCTCGCAATCGCGACGAAGGTGCGGTGAACTTCGTAGTCGCAGCGCTGCACGGCCGGGGGGACGCCCAGCTTGCGCGCCAGCCGGCGAAGCTCCGCGAGGCTTAAGCAGGTGCCGATCAGTGCGCAGTGGAAGCGCGGATCCAGCTGCCACAGGCGCAGGCGTGCGGGCGGCGTGGCGGCTTCAGGCGCCGCTGCCCGAGTTTCGCAGAGATCGCACATGGTTCCTGTTTCCGGCATCCCACGGAGACAACCACGCTAATGCGAATCACTCGTGTTTGCAAGCAATGGTGATGCTGGGGTGGCTCCGCGGGAGTCTCTCCGCTAGTCTTTGGGCTCCACGGATCGGGACACCCCACAGGGAGGTCTGTCCATGCTGCGCCTGTCGAAGGCCCTCGCGTGCCTGCTGCTTGCCGTACCCCTCATCGTTACCGCCCAGCCCCGGGCGTCCTACTCGGCCCCCGGCTTGATGGAAGGCCCGGGCATTCGCTACTCGCTGATCCGGCGGCTCAAGCCCCGGGAACCGGTGCGCATCCATGGCGAGCGCGACAAATGGCTGGAAGTGACCACCCGCAACGGCGAACGGGGCTGGGTGCGGGAGAGCGAAATCATCGGCCGTTGAGCCTGGCCCGGCCAGGCGGTGGGCGGCCGTGACTGCTGCGGCCCGCCACCTGGTGCTGGTGCTGGGGGACCAGCTCAACGCTGATTCCGCCGCCTTCGACGGCTTCCGCCCGGACGCCGACGCGGTGCTCATGGCGGAGGTCGCCGAAGAGGCGCTGTACGTGCCCCAGCACCGCCAGCGCCTGGTGCTGTTCTTTGCGGCCATGGGCCACTTCCGCGATGACCTGCGCGGGCGGGGCTGGACGGTCCACTACGCGGGCCTCGACGAACCGGCCAATACCGGCTCTCTGGGAGGCGAGGTGCGGCGCTGGCTGGCCGCGACCGGCGCGGGCCGGCTGGTGCTGGCCAAGCCCGGCGACTACCGGGTGGAGTCCATGGTGCGCGAGGCCGCCGCGACCGCGGGTGTGGCCGTGGACCTGCGTGACGACCGCCACTTCCTGTCCACGCCGGCCGAGTTCGACCGCTTCCTGGAGGGGCGCCGCCGGGTGCTCATGGAGGACTTCTACCGGCACATGCGCCGCCGCCACGGCCTGTTGATGGACGATGGCGGCCCGGTGGGCGGCCGCTGGAACCTGGACCGGGACAACCGCGGCAGCTTCGGCAAGAACGGGCCCGGGGCAGTCCCCGCGCCCGTTGCCTTCACCCCGGACCGTCTCACCCGGGAGGTCATGGAGCGGGTCCAGCGCCGCTTCGCCGATGCACCGGGGCGTCTGGACGGCTTCGACTACCCGGTGACCGCAGCCCAGGCCCGTCTGGCCCTGGACGACTTCATCGCGCACCGGCTGCCCCACTTTGGCACCTACCAGGACGCCATGGCCACGGGGCACCCGTTCCTCTACCACAGCAGGTTGTCCGCCGCCCTCAACCTTCACCTGCTGGATCCCCGGGAGGTGCTCGACGCCGCCGTGGACGCCTGGCAGCGCCGCCATGCGCCGCTCAACGCGGTGGAGGGCTTCGTGCGCCAGATCCTGGGCTGGCGCGAGTTCGTCCGGGGCATCTACTGGCGGGAGATGCCCGGCTACGCCGAGGCCAACGCCCTGCAGGCCGAGTTGCCGGTGCCGGCCCTGTTCTGGACCGGCGAGACCGACATGAACTGCCTGCGCCAGTGCGTCGGCCAGCTGGTGGACCACGCCTACGCCCACCACATCCAGCGGCTCATGGTGATGGGCCTGTTCGCCCTGCTGCTCGGCTGCCGGCCCTACGACGTGCACCGCTGGCATCTGTCCATGTACGCCGACGCGGTGGACTGGGTGTCCCTGCCCAACGTGCTGGGCATGAGCCAGTACGCCGACGGCGGCCTGGTGGGCACCAAGCCCTACTGCGCCTCGGGCAACTACATCCGCCGCATGGGCGACTACTGCCGGGGCTGCCGCTACGACCCGGCGCGGGCCACCGGCGATGACGCCTGCCCCGTCACCACGCTGTACTGGGACTTCCTGCGCCGGCACCGCCCCCGGCTGGAGGGCAACCGGCGCATGGGTTTCCAGTATCGCAACCTGGCGCGCAAGAGTGCCGGCGAGCTGGCCGCCATCAGCCGTCGCGCCAGCGCCCTGCAGGAGCAGCTGGCCGCCGCGGCCTATCCGGGATTCTGAGCGGGCGGCTACAGCCCCCGGGTGCCGTAGCGGTTGCCATCCCCCGGGGCCGCGGATGCCGTGAATCTCGGCACCGCCTTGGGTACGGCCGCCGTAGCCCCACGTTGCGAAGAAACGTGGGTGTCGACATCCCAAACGCCCCGCTGTCCGGGCCCAGGGCCTTGCCTGTTCCTCGAATAAGGCGTCCATGCCATCGCCCAGTGGCAGGTTTCTTCGCAACCTGCCCTACGGCTTTCGGAGCCGAACGGCGCGCACCTCGCCATATACGACGTCCATGGCGTCAGCCCATTCTCTACGTAATTTCCATCTTTCATTCAGCATGTTTTGGGTTCATCCTCATAAGACGGATCAACTGTGGGGGCGGTCCATGTCGGGGCGGGCATTGCTGGGGGTCCTGCTGCTGTGGGGTTGCGTGGGGGTCGCGGCCCAGCCCGCGGCGGGGGGTGCCGCCCGCGAGCTCTTCCTCGCCACCGACCGGGCCCTGCAGGCCGGCGAGGGCGTGGACCTGTCATCGGTGCTGGATCGGCTCGGCGACTACCCTCTCGCCCCCTATCTTCGCCTTCGGGATCTGTCCGGCCGGCTGGACCAGGCCAAGGCCGCCGAGATCGCGGCCCTGCGCGCCGACCACCCAAAGCTGCCGGGCCTCAACCGCCTGGAGAGCGACTGGCTCGCGCGCCGCGGGGCCGCGGGGCAATGGAAAGCCTTCGCCCGACTCGACCGGGGGCAGGGCGGCGCGCAGCTCGAATGCTACCGCCTGCGCGCGCGCCGGGACCGCCACGCAGTGGACTCCGCCTGGCTGGATGCCGCCCGGGCGCTGTGGACCGTGGGCCACTCCCAGCCCCGGGCCTGCGACCCGGTATTCGATGAACTCTACCGGCGGGATGCCCTCTCGGCGGAGCGCCGCTGGCAGCGCATTCGACTCATCATGGAAGCGGGCCAGCCGGCCCTCGCCCGGGCCCTGGCCCGTCGCCTGGAGCCAGGCCAGCAGCAGTGGCTGTCCCGCTGGCTGCGCGTGGCCGCGGATCCCGCCCGCGGGCTGGAGCGGCCCGACTTCAACCCCGAGAGCCCCCGGGGCCGCGAGATCGTCGACCATGGCCTGAAGCAGCTCGCCCGCAGCGCGCCCGGCGAGGCTCTGAAGGCCCTGGCCCGCTACCGGGAGCTGATGTGGATCCCGGCCCCGCGCGCCGACCGACTGCAGCGCCACATCGCCCTGCAGGCTGCCTATGGCGCCGAGCCCCGGGCACTGGAGTGGCTGAACGCCCTGCCGGCCGACCTGGCCGACGCCCGGGTCCGGGAGTGGAGCGCCCGGGCCGCCCTGCGGGCAGCCGACTGGCCGGCGCTGGAACAGGCGCTGCGCAATCTGCCCGAGGACCAGTTGCGGATGCCGGAGTGGCGCTACTGGAGGGCGGTGGCGCTGGAACACCTGGGTGAGGCCGAGCCGGCCCGGGAGCTGCTTGAGAGCCTGGCCGGCCGCCGCCACTACTATGGCTTCCTGGCCGCGGACCGCCTGGGCCGGCCCTACGCCATGAATCATCGTCCCGCGCTGCGCGACGATGCCGGTGTGGCTGCCCTCGCCCGGGAGCCGGCCCTGGTGCGGGTGGCCGAGCTGTTGGCGGTGGGCTGGCACGAGGAGGCCCGCCGCGAGTGGTACACCGCGCTCGCGGGCGCCTCCCCGGGGCGCTGGGCCGACGCCGCTCAGCTGGCCCTTGACTGGAGCTGGCACCACGGCGCGGTGGCAGCCGCCAACCGGGCCGGCCTGCGGGACGCCCTGGAGCTGCGCTTCCCCCTGGCCTTCCGGGACCGCCTCCCGCCCTACGCCGAGCAGGCGGGGGTCGATCCGGCCCTGACCTACGCCGTGGCCCGCAAGGAGAGCGCCTTCGATCCGGCGGCGGTCTCCCGGGTCGGCGCCCGCGGCCTGCTGCAGCTGATGCCCGGCACCGCCCGCCGGGTGGCCCGCAGCCTGGACCACCCGGAGCCCGATGCTACCGCCCTGATGGACCCGCAGCTCAACCTGCGCCTCGGCAGCACCTACCTGGGGCGCATGCTGGAGCGCTTCCCGGGTCGCCCGGCGGCGGCCATCGCCGCCTACAACGCCGGCCCCCGGGCCGCCGAGGCCTGGCAGCAGCAACCGCCGCCGGCGGAGCCGGCGCTGTGGGTGGAGCGCATCACCTACGGCGAGACCCGCGACTACGTCAAGAGCGTGCTGGCGTTCCGGGCCGTGTTCGACTGGCGCCTCACCGGGCATGCCCGTCCGCTGAGCTCCCTGCTGGGCCCGGCCGGCGCCCCCGAGCTGGCCCTGGGCGAGAGCCCCGATGGCAGCGAAGGGGCCCAGATCCGGTAGCCGCCCCGCGAGACCCAGGCAGAGAGCGTGGGCAGAGCAAAGCGGAGCCCACCGTCTTGTCTCATGCTGGGATTACGCTTCATCCCAGCCTACGGCGTCCCCGTAGCCCGTAGCCTGTAGGTCGGCTGCTCATGGCAGCCGACAGCTGGGCGTGCGGTGGTTGCGCCCCGCCGCCTGTTGTTGCCGGGAGCAACCGACCTTAACCGCTGGAGACGCCGGATGCGCTGCGCTTATCCGGCCTACGCGGGCCCGGCCCGCCGGCGGGGCCTGGGGCGAGAGCGTAGGGTGGGCAGAGCGCAGCGGAGCCCACCGTCTTGTCTCATGCTGGGATTACGCTTCATCCCAGCCTACGGCGTCCCCGTAGCCCGTAGCCTGTAGGTCGGCTGCTCATGGCAGCCGACAGCTGGGCGTGCGGTGGTTGCGCCCCGCCGCCTGTTGTTGCCGGGAGCAACCGACCTTAACCGCTGGAGACGCCGGATGCGCTGCGCTTATCCGGCCTACGCGGGCCCGGCCCGCCGGCGGGGCCTGGGGCGAGAGCGTAGGGTGGGCAGAGCAAAGCGAAGCCCACCGTCTTGTCTCATGCTGGGATTACGCTGCGCTTTATCCCAGCCTACGCCGTCCCCGTTGCCCGGTGGCCGTCGTAGGCTGGGTTGAGCCCGCGAAACCCAGCGTCCTTACAGCGCCCGCCAGGCTCGGCGCTTCCCCTTCAGCCGGTTTCCAGCTGCTGGTCGCCGCCCTCCGGTCCCTGGAACAGCCGGCGCAGGTCCAGGGTGGAGCGCCGGCCCAGGTGGTCGAAATTGCGATCCAGCCAGTGGTCCGCCGCCTCCTGCCCGATGGCGAACAGGTGCTGCAGAAAGGTCCACTCGGCGTTCATCTTGCTGGACGCCCCCAGCGGCTTGATCTCGGAGTCTGCGCTCACCATGTGGCAGCGCACCTGCACGTAGCGATCCGCCGGCAGGCAGCCGGCCGCAAGCTGCCGGTCCACGAAGTCGATGGCCCGCAGCTCCCGCAACAGACTGCCGTTGAAGGTGATCTCGTTGACCCGGTTGAGGATTTCCCTCGCGGAGCGGGGCGTCTCGCGGCGCTCGATGGGATTGATCTGGACGATCACCACATCGTGGCTGTGGCAGCGGCGAAAGAACGGGAACAGTGCCGGGTTGCCCATGTAGCCGCCGTCCCAGTAGGGCACGCCGTCGATCTCCACCGCCTGGAACAGAAACGGCAGACAGGCCGATGCCATGACCACGTCGGCGGTCACCTCGTGGCCATGGAACACCCGCACCCGGCCGGTATGCACGTTGGTGGCGGACAGGAACAGCTTGATCTCGCGGCAGGAACGCACCGCCTCGAAGTCCACCAGCTGCGCTACCAGTTCCCGCAACGGGTTGATGTTGAGCGGGTTAAGGTCGTAGGGCGAGGCCAGCCGGGAGAGTACGTCCAGCATCAGGTAGCTGGGCGAGGTGTCCAGGCTCCAGTTGCCCATGAAGACGTCCAGGGGCGAGCGGCGCACCGGGCTGTGGCGGGCAGCCTCGCTGACCCCCTCCCAGAACCGGGCCAGCGCCCGGCGGGCCCCCTGCGGCCCGCCGCGGCGCATGCCTTCCGCCAGCACCACGGCGTTCATGGCGCCGGCGCTGGTGCCGCTGACCCCCTCCACCTGCAGGCGGGGTTCTGCCAGCAGCCGGTCCAGCACGCCCCAGGTGAAGGCGCCGTGGGCGCCGCCTCCCTGCAGTGCCAGGTTGATGCTGCGCCGCCCGGCGGACGGGGGCTGTGTCTCGGTGGGGGTCACGGGTTGAGCTCCTGGATGTCGGGGCGGGGCCGTTCACCATACCGGCGGCGCTCGGGCCGGGCCAACGTACCGCACGGCCCCAAGGCCGGAGCAGGGCCCGGAACCCGGACCTGCGCGGCAGTGGTGTCGACTGGGCGGAGGCTGCGTGCGGGTGGCAGATGCCCGCTGACGGCGCGCCGCCGTGCCGTTGCTATGCTCATTAGACAGGGCCGCCGCTCCGGTAGCGAGCCGGCGGCTCACCGCGAACGCAGCATCAGCGAGGTTGAACATGCGTCCTTTCCACTGGCTGATTCTCGCGCTCGGCCTGCTGCTGGCCGCGCCGGCCCATGCGCAGCGCAGCGACTTCCCGACCCATGCCATCGCCCACTACGTCTACGAGTGCATGGCCGACCATGGCGGCAGCAGCTGGGGCAACCTGTACAACTGCTCCTGCAAGATCGATGCGATCGCCGCTGACCTGAGCTACGAGCAGTACGTCGCCCTGGACACCGCCAAGCGCGGCCGCCGGCTGGCCGGCGAGCGGGGTGGGGTGCTGCGCGAGACCGAGATGGCGGAGAGCCTCCGGGATCGCATGGGCTCCATCGAGACGGCGGCCGAGAAGGCCTGCTTCCTGCCGCCGCCCGGCGCCCCCGCCGGGGGCTGAGGCGGGTGTTTCTGGGCTGGCCCAGGGATGTCCCCCACTGGGACGGGCCGGGGACACCCGGCCGGGCCGTCCCCCACCGATGGTCGGGAACATTTCCCCTTTGCATCAGCCGCCTGCCGATGGTGCCCCGGCTGGCACGACCTCTGCTAAGGAATGGAGGTGCTGGCGCAGCCTGTGGCGGGCCCGGTGAAGTGGGCCGGGCGGATTCCGCCGAGCGGCTGTGTGCCCCCCGGCATTCGGCGGGGCATCCGGCGCCAGGCGGGTGATGCCGACAAGACGCGCCCCGGCGCGATTACAACGACTGGAGTAGACGGAGGAGGCGTTCCATGAATCCACGCACATGTCTGCGAGGGCTGAGCGCGGTGGCAGTGGCTGTAGCACTGGGTATCAGTGCAGCTGCCCAGGCCAACGACGAGTTGCTGCGCATGCAGGACGATCCCAACCAATGGGTCATGTGGGGCGGCAACTATGCCGGCACCCGGTACAGCGAACTCGACCAGATCAACGCTGGCAACGCCCGCCATCTGCAGCCGGTATGGACGTTCTCCACCGGCGTGCTGCGCGGCCACGAGGGCGGACCCCTGGTGGTGAAGGGCCACATGTTCATCAACACGCCCTTCCCCAACAAGGTCATCGCCATCAACCTCGACACCCGGGAGATCGTCTGGACCTATGAGCCCAACCAGAACCCGGATGTCATTCCGGTGATGTGTTGCGACACGGTGAACCGTGGGCTCGCCTACGCCGACGGCAAGCTGTTCCTGCAGCAGGCCGACACCACCCTGGTGGCCCTGAACGCCAAGTCCGGCCAAGTGATCTGGGAGGCCAAGAACGGCGACCCCGACAAGGGTGAGACGGCGACCAACGCGCCGCTGGTGGTGAAGGACAAGGTGCTCACCGGCATCAGCGGCGGTGAGTTCGGCGTCCGCGGGCATCTGACCGCCTACGACATCGACACCGGCAAAATGGCTTGGCGGGCCTACAGCACCGGCCCGGACAACGAGATGCTGATCGACCCCAAGAAGACCATGGACGCCGCGAGCGGCAAGCCGGTGGGCAAGAACTCCAGCCTCAAGACCTGGGAAGGCGACGAGTGGATGATCGGCGGCGGCACCACCTGGGGCTGGTACACCTATGACCCTAGGCTTGATCTCATCTATTACGGCACCGGCAACCCCGGCACCTGGAATCCGAACCAGCGCCCCGGCGACAACAAGTGGTCCATGACCACCTTCGCCCGTGACCCGGACACCGGCATGGCCAAGTGGGCCTACCAGATGACCCCCCATGACGAGTGGGACTTCGACGGCGTCAACGAGAAAGTCCTGGTGGACCAGGAGATCAACGGCAAGATGCGCAAGCTGCTGGTCCACTTCGACCGCAACGGCTTCGGCTACACCCAGGATCGGGCCACCGGCGAGCTGCTGGTGGCGGAGCCCTACAACCCGACCCTGAACTGGGCGACCCACGTTGACATGGAGACCGGCCGTCCCCAGGTGGTTCGGGCCTACAGCACCGAGGCCGCCGGCGAAGACACCAACGTCAAGGGCATCTGCCCGGCGGCGCTGGGCTTCAAGGACCAGCAGCCGGCCGCCTTCTCGCCCAGGACCGGCCTGTTCTACGTACCCACCAACCACCTGTGCATGGACTACGAGCCGTTCGCCATCGAGTACACGGCGGGCCAGCCCTACGTGGGCGCCACTCTGTCCATGTACCCGGCGCCGGTGGTGCAGGAGGACGCCGAGGTTCACGGCATCGACGAGCCCCACATGGGCCGGTTCGTGGCATGGGACGCCACTACTGGCAAGGAGGTGTGGGTGCGCGACGAGCCGTTCGCGGTGTGGAGCGGCGCGCTGGCCACCGCCGGCGACGTGGTGTTCTACGGCACCCTCGAGGGCAACCTGCGGGCCGTGAATGCCAACAACGGCGACCTGCTGTACTCCTTCAAGACGCCCTCGGGCATCATCGGCAACGTCAACACCTTCGTGCACAACGGCAGGCAGTACGTGGCCGTGTACTCGGGGGTCGGTGGCTGGGCCGGCATCGGCATGGCCGCGGGTCTGGAGGATCCCCAGGCCGGCCTGGGTGCGGTGGGCGCCTTCAAGGGCCTGTCCAAGCACACCCAACTGGGCGGCGTGATGACGGTGTTCGCCCTGCCCGACTCGGCCATGTAGCCGTGAGCAACGGGGCCGGCCCCTGGGCCGGCCCCGTTGTGTCTGGCATCTATTCGAGGATCGCCCGGTCCCAGCCCTTGACGGAGTCGAGGCCCAGCAGTGTGTCCAGGCCCTGAGCGTCGCGCAGCACCGTCTTCGCCAGCGAGGCCTCGCTCAGGTCCGCCCCGGTGAGGTCGGCGCCGCTCAGATCGGCCCCCCGCAGGTCGGCGAAGCGCAGCCGGACACCGGTCAGGCGGGCCCCGCGCAGATCGGCGAAGCGCAGATCCCCATGAGACAGGTCCACACCCTTGAGGTCGGCCCCGCGCAGGTCGGCACCCGCCAGCACTGTGTTCATAAGGCCCATGGACTGGTTGCGCATGTCGGCGCCGGCCCGGGCGTCGCGCAGCACGGCGTCGCGCAGGTCCGCATCCCGCAGGTTGCCGATCAGCCGCACGCCGGTGAGATCCGCGCGGCGCAGATCGGCGCCCTCCAGCACCACGCTGAACATGCTGGCGCCCCGCAGGTCGGCCTGGCGCAGGTCGGTGTCGTTCATGAGGGCCAGATTCAGGTTGGCGTGAGAGAGATCGGCACCGTGCAGGTCGGCGCGGCGCAGGTCGATGCTGTGCAGGTTGGCAGCGCGGAAATCGATACCGGCCAGGTCCAGGCCGGCGAGATCCTGGTTGTAGAAGTCAGGAGCCTCGCCCGCCGACGTGGCGGCGATCCGCTCCACAACCGCGCTTCGGCTGAGCTCCGCCGGGCTCACGGCAAGGGGGGCGGCGGCCAGGGCACCGGCCAGCAACAACCGCGGAAGTACGCGCATGAGGGCCTCCTGAAGATGGCAGGGCTCGACGCGGGCCGTTCCCTCAGCAAAGACCTGGGCGCATACCCAGGGGAGGATAGGGCACTCGATCGGCATTCGGCTGGCACCCTTCGGGAGGGCACCGGGCCGCCATTTGGAGTGTCTATACCTGGATAATGAGTTTCCACTGACATACGACAACGACGCGGTGCCAGAAATACCTGGGGGCACACCCGGGGAGGCAGCGCCGACGAGGAGGAGAGGCAGATGCGCACGGCTGGAGCAGAATCCAGAGTGGGCGGGGTGGCGGTCCGCGCCGCCCTTGCGGTGATCCTTGGGGCGGCGGTTGTAGCCGTGGCCCATGCCCAGAAATCCGGCCAGGATGGGGCCCCGTACAACGTCAAGTGCAACGACCAGGGCCGTGACTGCGCGGTCGACCAAGGCACCTACATCGGCTGGCGCACCTACAACGGCTTTTGCGCCCGCTGCCACGGGGAGGGAGCCCTGGGGAGTTCGTTCGCTCCCAGCCTCGTGGAGCGCATCAACCAGAAGGACATGCAGTTTGCGCGTTTTGCGGCGGTGGTGGCCAACGGCGTGAGCGGCCAGATGGGCGAAATGCCGGGCTGGAAGGAGAACCCCAACGTCATGAAGCGCATCAACGATCTGTGGGGCTTCCTGCAGGCCCGGGCGGACGGTGCCCTCGCCCCCGGTCGGCCCGACAAGCTCGGCGAACAGCGCCCCGAGGGCAACGTCCCGTCCAACTGGGAGTGACCGGCCGCCGCACCGCGCGCCGAGGAGAGCACAACTGATGACTGCAACCGCGAACCGCTCCCGATCCGGCGGCCGGGCCTGGCGCCCGGCGCTGCTGGCGGCCGTGCTGGCTGCGCCGCTGGCGGTGTCCGCCGCCACCACCCCGGCGCCGCCGGCGGAGTCCGGCCAGCCGGTGCTGAGGGTCTGCGCCGACCCCAGCAACCTGCCCTTTTCCAACCAGGCGCAGCAGGGCTTCGAGAACCGCATCGCCCACCTGCTGGCCGACCGCCTGGGGGCGACGCTGGACTACGCCTGGTACCCCATGCAGATGGGGTTCGCGCGCAGGACGCTGGCCAACTACATGCCGCAGGAAGGCCGCTACAGCTGCGACCTCATCATCGGCACCACCAGCGGACTGGAGGTGGGCAAGACCACCCGTCCCTACTACCACTCCAGCTACGTGATGCTCTACCCCCGGGGCCAGGGGCTGGACCAGGTGCAGTCCCTGGAGGACCTGCTGACTCTGCCCGAGAACAAGCTCCGCTCGCTGCGCATCGGGGTATTCGCCGGCAGCCCGGTGGCCGACTGGCTGGTCCGCCACGGGTTGATGAAGCAGGCGGTGTCCTACAAGGCGCAGAGCGGCAGCCGCGAGGTGACGCCCGGCACTATCATCCGGCGTGATCTGGCGAGTGGCGACGTGGACCTGATGTTCGTCTGGGGACCCATCGGCGGCTACTACGCCCAGGCGCTGTCCGACTGCACCGAGTGCCGGTTCCGGGACATCGCCGCGGTGCCCCTGGAGCCCGGCCCGGGACAGCCCTACGTGTTCGGCATCGCCATGGGCGTACGCTACGGCAACGACGCCTGGCTGGAGACGGTGCAGGGTCTGATCGACGACAACCGCCAGCAGATCCTGGACATCCTGCAGAAGTACAACGTGCCCACCGTGGAGCCCTGGGCACCCGGGCAGGCCCGCCGATGAACCGCCGTGTCCGCAATCCCCTGTACACCGCGGCGCTGCTGGTGACCGCCCTGGCGGGGCACGTGTCGGCGGCTCCCGAGCAACCGCCCCTGTCGCAAGCGAACCGGCTGCTGTTCACCAGCGACCATCTGGGCGGACTCGCCGGGGCGGGCGTGCTGCACTATCGCCTGGAGACCCTGGGGGAGGGGGAAGACCCGTCCCTGCTGGTGGACCGCATCGACCTGGATGTCAGCCCCGCCGAGGCCGGCGGCCGCTGGCGGGTGGAGGTCCAATACCTGACCGGCCCCCGCGAGCGCCACGTGCCGCCGGTGCCCAACGCCCGGGGCAACCCGGTGATCAAGGTCTTCCTGCAGCGCCAGGTGGTGCGCATGAGCGAGGCCACCGGTGGTCACTGGCGCTACTTCCAGCGGGTCATCAAGACCGCTCTGGCCGATGACGCCCAGGTCGAGGCGGTGCGGATCGCCGACGGCTCCGCTACCCTGCAGGGCACACGGATCACGGTGCAGCCCTTCGCCGACCTGGGGGCGGGAGCGCGCCTGGACGGCTACGGAGGGCTGCGCTACCGGTTCATCCTCTCCGAGCAGGTGCCAGGCCAGGTGTACCGCCTGGAGACCCTGGCCCCCGACGCCGGCCCGGCGGCCGATATGGCCGAGTCAATCAGCTTCCGCGGTTTCGATACTCCTCCCCGGTAATGCCCGGCAGGGCGCCATCCCGTGGCGCCTGCGCCACCTGCCCCACCGCCGGGGGAGACAACTGCGGCGAGCGGTCTAGTATTAGGAGTGAGTTTCTTCAGTGGCGGAGGCCGAGGATCCGCCCTGCTGCGGCGGCGCCACCGGCCCGCCGCACACCAATACTATAGAGAGACCCAGGCGCGGAAGCGCCGGCGCCGACGGGGCCGGCGCTGACCGGAGCCGGATCGGGAGGAGAGGCTGTGATGCGGTCGTTGCCCGCGGGCCATGCGCACCGGGCCACGGCAGCCGGACAAGGCAGGTGCGAGGGGCAATCCTCGGCCACCCAGGTTTCCGGTCGCGCCGTGCTGTTGCGTTCCTGGCGCCGTTGCCGGCGTGAGTTCGGCCTGAGGCGGCGCGATTCCCCGGTCGAGGTGGTGCTGGAAGACTGCGAGCTGCGCCGCCGCCAGGAGAGGTTGGGCGAGTTCCTGGCGCTTGCGCAGGTGGAGATGGGCCACCTGTTCCGCCGGGTGGAGAGCTCCGGCTGTACGGTGCTGCTGACCGACGCCGCCGGCACCATCATGCACCAGGTCCAGGACGGCGCCATGGGCCCGGAGTTCGCCCGGGCGCGGGTGATCGCCGGCGCCGACTGGAGCGAGCGCCACGCGGGCACCAATGGCATGGGCACCTGCGTGGCCGAAGGCCGCCCGGTCACCGTGTTCCGGGAAGAACACTACCTGGTCTGCAACGCCCCGCTGTCATGCTCCGCCGCGCCCATCCACGACCCGGCAGGCCAGCTGCTGGCGGTGCTGGACGTCTCCTCCGTGCACCGCGGCGATACCCGGGAGAACCAGCAGCACACGGCTGCCCTGGTGAACCTCTCCGCCGGGCTCATCGAGCACAGCAACTTCCTGCGGGAGAACCGCTCCCGCTGCGTGCTGCGCATTCACCGCCGCCCCGAGTTCCTGGGGCTGGCCGACGAGGCGCTGCTGGCCGTGGGCGCCGACGGCGTCATTCAGGCGGCCAGCCGGGGCGCTCCTGGGCTGCTGGGGGCCGGCAGCCGCGCCGAGCTGCGCGGCCGGCGCCTCGGCCAGCTGTTCGACGTCTCGGCAGATCTGGTGGAGCGCGTCGGCCAGGGCCGGCTGCGCTCGGTCTGGCCCATCCGCCTGCACGGCGGCGGCGAGTTCTGGGCGTTGTGCCATGGTCCGGTGGAGGCCCCCGAGCTGCCCGGCAGCGGGGCGCTCGCCTGCGCCCGGCGGCCGGGCCTGGCGGAAATCCGGGAGCCCGCCGACTCCCCCTTCGCCGAGCTGGTGGCGGGCGCCGACCCCCGGGTGCTGGAGACCGTCTCCCGGGCCCGCCGCCTGGTGGACAAGCCCGTTCCCGTGTTGCTGTGCGGCGAGACCGGCACCGGCAAGGAGGCTCTGGCCAGGGCCATGCACCAGGCCAGCCAGCGCGCCGACCGGCCCTTCGTCGCCGTCAACTGCGCCTCCATCCCCGAGTCCCTGGTGGAGAGCGAGCTGTTCGGCTACGGGCCGGGCGCCTTCACCGGCGCCCGGCGAGAGGGCATGCGCGGCAAGATCCGCCAGTCGAGCGGCGGCACCCTGTTCCTGGACGAGATCGGCGACATGCCGCCGGTTCTGCAGACCCGGCTGCTGCGGGTGCTGGAGCAGCAGGAAGTGCTGCCGCTCGGCAGCGACGAGCCGGTGCAGGTCGACCTTCACGTCATCAGCGCCACCCACCGGGATCTCGCCGAGCGGGTAGCCGAGGGCCTGTTCCGCGAGGATCTGTACTACCGCCTCAACGGCGTGACGCTCTCGCTGCCCGCCCTGCGCGAACGCGTCGACCGGGCCGACCTCATCCAGCGGCTGCTGGACGCGGAGAACGAGACCGGCGAGCCGGTCCGCCTCGACGACCGGGCCCGTAACTGCCTGCTGCGCTACCGCTGGCCCGGCAACATCCGCCAGCTGCGCAACTGCCTGTGCGCCGCCCTGGCGCTGTGCGAAGGGGGCGCCATCGACGTCTCCCTGCTGCCCGACGAAGTGGTGCGCGAGGCCGGGCCGGCACCGGCGCCCAGGGCCGCCACCGCGTCCGAGGATGACCTGCCGCTGGCCCACGCCGAGCGCCAGGCGCTGCTGGAAGTGCTGGAGCAGCACCGCTGGAACATCACCGGCGCCGCCGCCGCCCTGGGTATGAGCCGCAAGACCGTCTACCGCAAGCTCAAGAGGCATGGCGTCCAGCTGGCGGCGGAGCGGCGCTAGCCCCGCGCCCTTGAGGCTTGGTCAGGATCTGTGCCGGTCGATGTCTTCCGCCAGCCATGCCTTGATAAGTGACTGATACGGCACGTCTCGCCGGTTCGCTTCCAGCTTGATCCGCTCCAGCAGTGCGACCGGCAGGCGCAGCGAGATGGTCTTGGTGGAAGGCTTGAGGTTCGGCAAGCGTGCCGGCGTCGCGTTGCTCCAGTCTACGTAGTCGCTGGAGTCATGAATCTCCCAGAAGGCACGCTCCTCGGCCTCGCTTTTGAACTCAGGGGGCGTCTTGCATGCGTTGCTCATAGAGGCTCCTCTCCTTGCGGTGCATGTCGCGGGCGGAGATCGCGCGGATCATGGTGCCGGCGGCGCGCAGCGTAAAGGTAACGTGCAGCCTGTCGGACTTAGCCCGAAGATTTCATGAATTTGTGCTGATATCGCGTAGGATATTGGTTTCACAAGGGACTTTTCGAAGGAGCGGCGTATCGGTGAGTACGGCCGACTGAGAAAAGATGCCTTGTGGGGCCAAGAGACAAGCGAGATCGGTGCAAATTTGTGAAATCTTCGGGTTAGGTGCCCGTCGCGAGCCGAGTGGGAGAGCGAGGCCAGTTTTTCGATCATTTGAGGAGAATAGCCGTAGCTATTTGACGAAAAGGATCGGAAAAATGGGCCGCTATCCCACCGGCGCAGTAGGAGCAACCTAAGTCCGACAGGCTGCTAGCGCTCCGCCAACCTGCCGCTGCTGAAATCGGCGAACGCCCGGCGGATCTCCTGGTGCGTGTTCATCACGAACGGCCCGTAGCCGGCGACCGGCTCGTCGATGGGCTCGCCGCTCAGCAGCAGCAGCTTGGCGTCGTCCTCGGCCTGCACGCGGACGCCGGCCTCATCCCGATCGAGGCGGACCACTTCGTCGGCCCGTGCGGCGTCCTCGCGGTTGACGCGAACCGACCCCTCCAGAACCACGAGCAGCGTCGCGTGGCCGGCCGGTGCCGGCAGCACGGTGTCCGCCCCCGCCGCCAGGCGCACGTCCCACAGGTTGATCGGCGTGAAGGTGCGCGCCGGGCCGCTGTGGCCCAGGTAGTCGCCGGCCACCACCCGCACCACGCCGCCGCCCCCGTCCAGCGCCACTTCCGGGATGCCGGCGGCGGCCAGGGTCTGGTAGGCCGCCGGTGCCGACTTGTGCCGCGCCGGCAGGTTCACCCAGAGCTGAACCATCTCCAGGCGCCCGCCGGAGCGGGTGAATCCGGCGGAGTGGTACTCCTCGTGCACGATGCCGGCGCCGGCGGTCATCCACTGGACGTCCCCCGCCCCGATCCTTCCCCCGCTGCCGGTGGAGTCGCGGTGTTCCAGCTCTCCGTCGTAGACCAGCGTCACTGTCTCGAAGCCCCGGTGGGGGTGCTGACCGACACCGCGCGGCCGGTCGGCCGGCGCGAAGTCGACGGGCCCGGCGTGGTCGAGCAGCAGGAAGGGGCTGACGTTCTCCGCCCCCATGCGGTCGTAGGAGAACAGCGAGCGCACGGGAAACCCGTCACCCACCCAGTGCGGGCCGGGGGCTGCGTAGACGGTCTGAACGCGCTTCATGTTGCACCTCCGGTGGTCTGTCAGGCCGGTTCGGCTTATCAGGAGTGAGCGTATTATCAGAACAGACGGTAGGCTAGCAGCCTGTCGGACTTAGGCTGCTCCTACTGCGCCGGTGGGATAGCGGCC
>CAZAQB010000030.1:0-29402 GCA_964487155.1 uncultured Ectothiorhodospiraceae bacterium | reverse complement strand
CGCCCACCGTGGCTATGGCCCGGCCGCCTGTCGGTTGCCAGGAGCAACCGACCTACGCGCCTCGCTGAGACGCCAGCCGACTTATGCGTAACGGTCAGCCCGCGAGGGGAGAGGGGTGTTCTGGCGGCAGCGTTGGCATTGATCGGCGGGCCGCGCCCGCCCGCAATGGGGGGAGAAGCCGCGGCCAGAGATGCCTACATCCTTCGCCCGAGCCTCGGGGCGCGGCCAAGGCCCGCGTAGGCCGGATAAGGCGCGCAGCGCCGCATCCGGCGTCCCTCGCTACCCATTACCCACTAACGAACAACATCCCCCGAAGCCGGCAACACCCAAACCGAAGCCGCCCACTCAGTCCTCAGTCCTCAGTCCCCTCCCGATACAGCGTCAGGAAATGGGTCGCACAGGAGATGCAGGGATCGTAATTGCGGACCACGCGCTCGCAGTGCAGGCGCAGGGTGGCGTCGTCGTGGTGCAGGCCCAGGCGGGTCAGGGAGGCGTGCAGATCCTGCTCCAGGCGGGCCTGGTTCTGGCTGGTGGGGGGCACGATGCGGGCGGCCCGTACCAGCCCCTCGGCGTCGCTCTCGTAGCGATGCCAGAGCACCCCCCGGGGGGCCTCGCTGACCCCGTAGCCGACCCCGGCCCGGGGCTGCGCCGGCTCGGCGGGGGAGGCCGGGGCTTCGTAACCTTTGAGCAGGGCCAGCGCCTCGGTCACAGCCGCGTGGATCTCCAGGGCGCGGGCCAGCATGCTGTGGAACATGTTGCGACTGGGGAAGGCGACCCCGGTCTCGGCCAGCAGCGCCGCGGTCGCCGCCGGCAGGCGCTCGGCGTTCAGGTTCAGCCGGGCCAGGGGCCCGGTGAGGTAGGGCTCGCCGTCCAGCAGCGCCCACAGCGCCGTGGAGCAAGGCCGCTGGTGCTCGGCAAAGTGCTGCTCGAACTCCGCCGGATCCAGGTCCAGGCCACGGTCCGAGACGATACGCCCCCCTTCGATGGGGTAGCCGGCGGCGGAGCGCAACGCCACCGAGGTGAACTCCTGGGGGTCGTCGGGCACCGGGATGGCGGCCACCCAGCGCACCAGGGCCTCGGCGTCCGGCAGGGCCGCCTCCAGGCGCCCGGCCATCTCCGCCCCCGAGGCCGGGTCGGGGACACGGTGGAAGCCGCCCACCGCCAGCCCCACCGGGTGCACCGAGCGCCCGCCCAGCCAGCGCATGATGGCATTGCCGAGACCGTGCAGGCGCAGGCCCCGGGAGATCGCCTCCGGGTGCTCGGCGGCCATGGCGATGGCGCTGTCGAAGCCGAAGCAGTCCGGCGCCGCGAGCATGTGGATGTGCAGGGCGTGGCTCTCCATCCACTCGCCGCAGTAGAGCACCCGGCGCAGCCGGGCCACCTGGGGATGGAGCTCCACGCCGTAGAGGCTCTCGAAGGCGTTGGCGGCACTGACCTGGTAGGCCACCGGGCAGATGCCGCAGATGCGGGCGGTGAGGTCCGGCACCTCGGCGTAGTGGCGGCCCTCGAGCAGCTTCTCAAAGAGCCGCGGCGGCTCGTAGATGCGCAGCCGCAGCTCCTCGATGGTGTCCCCGGAGGTGCGCAGGTGCAGGGCCCCCTCCCCCTCCACCCGGGCCAGCACCGGCACGTGGATGGACACCTGGCGCTCAGTCATCGCCGGCCTCCCCCCGGGCCCGGCGAGCCGCCTCGTGGAAGGCGGGGGCGGCATTGTTGATGCCGGCGAAGTGGCGGGCCACCGCCTCGGGCAGCAGCCCCAGGCCCTGGAAACGCCGGGCCAGGGCCTCGGTGTTGGGCAGCTCGGAAGGGCCGAAACAGCCGTAGCAGTCCCGGCCGTAGGCCGGACACAGGGCGCCGCAGCCGGTGCGGGTGACCGGGCCCAGGCAGGGCAGCCCCCGGGCCACCATCACGCAGACGTTCTGACGGCGCTTGCACTCCAGACAGACCTTGTCGCCGCCGTCCGCCGGATGCACGCCCGCCAGCAGGCTGCCGAGCGTGGCCAGCACCTGGCGGCCGGTCACCGGGCAGCCCCAGAGCTGAAAGTCCACCCGCACGTGCTCGGCGATGGCGGTGGAGTCGTCCAGCTCCTCGATGGCGGCGGGGCTGGGGTAGATGTCCGCCAGCCAGGCCGGCGCATCGGCGGCGTTGCGCAGGGCCTGGATGCCGCCGGCGGTGGCGCAGGCGCCAATGGTCACCAGGAAGCGGCTGCGCTCGCGGATGCCGCGCAGGCGCGGCACGTCGCCGGGGTGGGCGGCGGAGCCCTCGATGAAGGCGACGTCCACCTCCGCCTCCGGCGCCACCGGCCCGGCTTCGGCGAAGTGGACGATGTCCACCTGCCGCGCCAGGCGCAGCAGATCCTCGCCCAGGTTCAGGAAGGCCAGCTGGCAGCCGTCGCAGGAGCTGAACTTGTGCACCGCGATGCGCAGCCGGCGGCCGGCGGGAAGGACGGGGACAGGGGTGGGCATCTCAAAAACCCCGATTGGCCAGCAGCGGCTTGAGCCGGTCGTAGCGGAACACCGGCCCGTCGCGGCAGACGAAGGCGGCGCCGAACTGGCAGTGGCCGCAGTGGCCGACCGCGCACTGCATGTTGCGCTCCATGCTGAGGTAGATGTCCGACTCGGCGAGGCCGCGCTCCGTCAGGCTGCGGGCGGCGTTGCGCATCATGATCTCCGGGCCGCAGAGCATGGCCAGGGTGCGCTGCGGCTCCACCGGCGCCTGGTCCAGCAGCTCGGTGACCAGCCCCACGTGCCAGGGCCAGTGGGGCGAGGCCTGGTCGGCGGCCAGCAGCACCCGCACGCCGGGCAGCTCGGCCCAGGCCTGGTAGCGCTCGCGCCAGATCAGGTCGGCGGAGTGCTTGACCCCCTGGATGATGGTGAGCTGGCCGAACTCTTCCCGGCGCCGCAGGATGTAGTTGATCACCGCCACCACCGGTGCACAGCCGAGACCGCCGGTGAGGATCAGCACGTCCCGCCCGCGGGCGCCTTCCAGCGGCCAGCCCCGGCCGAAGGGTCCGCGGATGCCCAGCCGGTCGCCGGGCCCGAGCCGGGACAGGGCCCGGGTCACCCGGCCCACCACCCGGATGGTGTGGTCCAGCAGATACTCGTGCTCGGGGTCGGAGACGATGGAGATGGGCACCTCGCCGGCCCCCGGCAGGTAGACCATGTTGAACTGGCCGGGATGAAAGCAGTAGCCGCCGTGGCATACCGGGTCGGTGAGCCGCAGGCGCAGGGTGAAGATGGTGTCGGTCTCCGGTCGGCGGTCCACCACCTCCGCCTCCCGGGGCAGATAGACGTTGGCGGAGGCGGGCTCAGCCATGGGTCGGCTCCTCGCCGGCCGTCAGGGCCCGGGCCTCTTCGGTGAGGTCGATGCCCACCGGACACCAGGTGATGCAGCGCCCGCAGCCCACACAGCCGCTGCGCCCGTACTGCTCGTGCCAGCTGCCCAGCTTGTGGGTCAGCCACTGGCGGTAGCGGGTGCGCACGTCCGGGCGGACCTGATGGCCGCTCAGGTAGGCGTGGCCCGGGGCGAAGCAGGAATCCCAGGCCCGCAGGTGGCGGGCGCCGCCGTCGAGGCCCGGTTCCTCCTCGTGGCTGTGGCAGAAGCAGGTGGGGCAGACCGAGGTGCAGTTGCCGCAGGCCAGGCAGCGCTCGGCCACGTCGTCCCAACGGGGATGGTCCAGGGCATTGAACAGCGCCGGGCCCAGGTTGCCGGCGGGCAGCGACCGGCTCTGCATGGCCGTGGCCCGGCGCTGCTGGGCGGCCTCGGCCTCCAGCTCGGCATCAGTGGCCTCCTGGGAATCCAGCTCGGCCAGCAGGCCCCGGCCCCGTTCGCTGCCGGCGCGGACCAGGTAGCCCTCCTCCAGTTCGGTGAGCAGCAGGTCGTAGCCGGCCTCGGCGTGGGGACCATCGCCGGTGGAGGCGCAGAAGCAGGTCCCCGCGGCGCGCGCGCAGTTCACCGCCACCAGCAGCAGCGCCTCGCGCCGTGCGCGGTAGCACGGGTCGGGATGAGGGCCGTCCAGGAAGTGGCGGTCCTGCAGGGCCAGGGCGGCCAGGTCGCAGGCCCGCACGCCGAACACCGCAGTGGGTGGCGCCTGGGCGGCGGCCGGCCGGAAGGTCAGGGCACCGGAGTCGTCCCGGCCGGCTTCCCAGAGGCACTCCCGGGGGGCGAACAACAGCGGCTTGAGGGCCTGGGGGCCGACGGCGCAGCCGAAACGGCTGCCGCCCGACTCCAGGGTCAGGCGGTATTCGCCAGGGGCCTGGTGATCATGGACTCCCACGGGCAGATCGCCGAGGGAGGCGATCTCCCCCAGCAGCAGCGCGCCATCGCTGATCTGGGGGCCGAGGCAGCGCCAGCCGCGCCCGCACAGGCATCGGATGAGGTCATCGAGGCCGCTGGCAGGCAGATGCACGGGCGCGGTCATGGCGGGTCGGCGTCTTGCAACTGTCGTGTCTGGCCAGCATACCGAACCCGGTATCGCGATCCATGAGCCGGATCAATGCAACGGCCCGAAACCGGGGGCGTGGATGCCGGCACCGGCGCCGGCTAGTCTTCCCGCAGGCGCGCCGGCGTCCCGCCGCGGACTGCCCCGGTCCACCCCCAGCGGAGCATCAAGCCATGAAGCTGAATCTCTCCTGTGGCGCCCCCGGGCGCTGGCCGCATCTGCGGGCCGCCCTGCTCTGTCTGGTTGCCTTTTCCGCCACCGGGCCGGCCCAGGCCGGCCGCGAGATGTCCCTGGGTGTGCCCGGCGTCACCGGCGGCGTGGTCACCACCAGCCAGCCCGAGGCCGCCCGCGCCGGCGCCGGGATCCTGCGGGCGGGGGGCAACGCCATCGACGCCGCCGCCGCGATCGCCTTCGCCCTCAACGTGGTGGAACCCCAGTCGTCGGGCATCGGCGGCGGCGGCTTCATGGTCATCTACCTGGCGGACCGCGGGCGCACGGTGACGGTGGACTCCCGGGAAACCGCCCCGGCCGCGGCCACCCCGGATATGTTCATCCCCTTCACCGAGCCGGGCGGTGGCGGCTTCGGCGCCGCCTCCACCAGCGGCATCGCTGTGGGCGTGCCCGGCATGGTGCGTGGCGTCGCCCTGGCCCTGGAGCAATGGGGCTCCATGGAGCTCCCGGAGGTGCTGGCGCCGGCCATCCGGCTCGCCGAGAACGGCTTCCGGGTGGGCCCGCGACTGGCGGAGAGCGTGCAGAGCTCGCGGCTCGCCAACGAGCCCGGCAGCTCGGCCTACGGCCAGGCGCGCGAGGTGTTCCTGCCCGGCGGCACGCCGCTGGCCTTCGGCGAACTGCTGGTGCAGCCCGAGCTGGCCCGCACCCTGCGGCTGCTGGCCGAGCAGGGCCCGGACGCCTTCTACACAGGCGCCCTGGCGGAGGCGATCGTCGCCACCCAGAAGGCCGCCCGCAGCAACGCGCCCGCCGGGGCCGGCGAGGGCCGCATGAGCCTGGCCGACCTGGCCGGCTACCAGGCCAAGGTCCGCGCGCCCATCGCGGCCGACTATCGGGGCCTGACCCTGAAGGGCATGGGCCCGCCCTCCTCCGGCCCCCTGACGGTACTCCACGCGCTGCGGCTGATGGAGCGCTTCCCCCTGGGGGACGAATCCCGGGGCTTCGGCTTCGGCACCACCCGCACTCTCAACGTGATGGTGGAGGCGCTGCGGCTTGCCTTCGCCGACCGGGCGGTGTGGATGGGCGACGCGGACTTCGTGGACGTCCCCGTGGACGGCCTGCTGAGCGACGGCTACATCGAGGCGCGCAGCGCCAGGATCGACCCCGATGGCCACCAGGAGGCCGTCCAGCCCGACGACCCGCGCCCCTTCGGCAGCGCCGCTGCCGGGACCCCGAAGGTGGAACTCGCGGTGCTCGGCAGCGGCGGCGACCGGGGCCTCAACACCACCCACTTCAGCATCGTGGACGCCGACGGCAACATGGTGAGCTACACCAACACGGTGGAGTCCTCCTGGGGCACCGGGCTGATGGTCCCGGGCTTCGGCTTCCTGCTCAACAACGAACTCACCGACTTCAACTTCGTGCCCGCCGCCAACCCCGACCCCGCCAGCTTCAACCCGGGCGCCAACGACGTGGCCCCCGGCAAGCGGCCCCGCTCCAGCATGTCGCCGGTGATCCTGTTCGACGGCCGCCGGCCGCTGGCAGCCTACGGCTCGCCAGGCGGCTCCACCATCATCAGCTCGGTGCTCAACACCACCCTCAACCTGGTGGACCACTCAATGGACGTGCAGGAGGCGGTGGACGCCCCGCGCATCGCCCAGACCAGCGCCAATGGTGCCACCCGCCGGGAGATCGGCTTCGACGAAGCGGCCCTGGCGGGGCTGGAGGCGCTGGGCCATAGCCTGCTGGATCCCAGTGAGATCGGTTCGGTGCAGGCGGTGGTGGTGGACCGCCGCGGCGGCCTGCGCTACGGCGCCGCCGACCGCCGCCGGGTGGGAGGCATCGTCACCCTGGACCGGGAGGAGCTCAGGGCACCCCGGCAGCCGGAGAAACAGAGCGATCAGCCGCGAGATGCACGCGAAATGGACGTCAATCAGGTAGAAAAACAGCGTAGCCGCAGATGAACGCGGATCAACGCAGATGGAAGAGTGAGCGGCCCTCCGTCCGCGATCAAAAAATCACCCGATCATTTATTTGGCTGAGCCGGATGAAGAATCGCGGCGGGGGGGCCGCCTCTGCCACAGGAGTCGTCCGTGCGCGCCCGCCCGAGACCACCTGTGGGAGGCCCACCCCCGCGCCGATTAGGCGTCCGGGGGTATCGTTGAGCCGACGAGCCGACACAGAGACATGATCAGCAACATCCGTCTTCATCCGCGTCCATCTGCGGCTACTGAATTCTTAAATTTCGCGGGCATTTCGCGGCTGAACAACCGCGCCCGAAGCGGCCGGCCCTGGCTCAGGCGACCGGCTATACCGGGTAGAGCGCCTGCACCGCGGCGCGCCGCTGCTCCAGGGCCCGGACACAGGCCGGGTCGAAGTGCCGGCCGGCCTCGCTGGCAACAAAGTCCATGGAGCGGGATATGCTCCACGGCTGGCGGTACGGGCGCACGCTGGACAGGGAGTCCAACACGTCCGCCACCGCCACGATGCGCGCGGGAAGAGGAATTTCCTCGCCGCCGATGCCCTGGGGATAGCCGCTGCCGTCGTATTTCTCGTGGTGGCACAAGGCGATGGTGGCCCCACAATGCAGATCTGGCGAGTCGCTGTCGCGCAGGATCTCGTAGCCGATGGTGGGGTGATCCTGCATCACCGCGCGCTCCTCCGGCGTGAACCGCCCGGGTTTGAGGATGATGGACTCGGGGATGCCCAGCTTGCCGATGTCGTGGACCCGGGCACCGCGGGCGATGCGCTCGCACTCCGCGGCGTCCATGCCCAGCGCCTCGGCAATATGCCGTGCCAGCCCGGCGGTGCGGATCTCGTGATCGTAGGTGTGCCGGTCACGCTTGGCGTCCGCCATTTCCAGACGGTGCTGCAGCTCCCGGGTGAGATCCGGATCCCGCAGCCGGGGCGGGCGACGGGCCACCACCCTGTGGACGAGCCGCTGCTGGCGCACCAGGCGCACCAGGTTGGCCGCACGTCGGGCCAACTCGGCCGGCTCCTCCAGGGGCAGCCGCACCACATCGTCGGCACCGGCGGCGAGGGCGGCCTGAACGCCTCCAGCCGCGTCCCGGGGCACGCTGACCAGCAGCGCGGCGCCCTCTCTGTGGCGACCCCCGCCCAGTTGCCCCAGCCAGCTCAGGGCGCTCTGGTAGGCGCCGGGGGCGTGCACCAGGACCAGCAGCGGCCGGTACATCCCCAGGGCCGCGGCGGCCTGGGCCGGGCCCACCACGGTCTCCGCCGGTTGCGGTAATCGGTCCTGCAGCAGCTTCAACTCGGCGGCGTCCAGCGCGGTTCCGGCAACGACGAGCACGACGGGTTGCATTGCACTTCCCCCTGCAGCATCCGGGCCTACTGTTGGCTTAGGGATGATTTACTGCGGCGGCGGCAAACGGGGCTCTTTTTCCGCTCCTTTTCGTCAAATAGCGCACACTATTCTCCTGAAATGAGGGAAAAAACCGCCTCCGTTTCCCACTCGCCTCGCTACGATCCCCTGAGTCTGACAGGCTGCTAGCGGCAGGAGAATGCAAATCTTTATAAAGTGAAGCCGCGCATGGCACCGGCGAATCGCGCTGGCGCGTCGGCGGTGGGGACGATCAGCGCAGCACGGTGAACCAGTGCTCGGGGCTCTGGCGCACCATTGAGCCCGCCTGCCGGCCCACCTCCGCCGCCAGCCGGCCGACCTCATCAGGCCCCAGCCGGGCCGAGGCGGGAGGACCCACCCGGCAGGGGCCGGCGGGGTCGAACTCGGCCACCACCAGGGGCACTCCTGGCAGCGCCCGGCCGGCCGCGGCCAGCACGGCGGCCGGCTCGTCGTCGTGGTGCAGCATCATGGTGAGCAGGGCGCCCCGCGCCCGCGCCCAGGCTGCCGGGAGCTCGCGCACATCGGCCCGGTGAGGCCGGATCTGGCGCAGCGCGTGGAGGTCGACGATCCCTTGCAGAAAGGCCAGGGCTTCGGCACTGCGGTCGACGGCCAGCACCGCGCCCTGCGGACCGACACGCTCGGCTGCGCGCAGGCTCACATAGCCCGGCCCGCAGCCCAGGTCCACCAGCGCGTCTCCGGGGCCGATCTCCAGGGCATCGAGCCACTGGGCCACCAGCGGCCCGCGCAGGGCCTGGCGGCCGAATACCTGGCCCCAGTCGGCCCCCGCCATGGCCTTGTCGAAGTGGTCCACCCGGCCCAGGGACTCCAGAGACGGGGAGTCGCTCACAGGTTGATTCCCCCGGAGTCGCCGGAGCGCTGCCTGGGAGGCTCTTCTTCCTGTTCCTGCTGCTGCTCGCGGAACGTCCGCTCCAGGGCGCGCAGGCTGTCGCTGAGGCCGTCGCGCAGCTCGCTCCAGGCCTCAGCCGAACCCTCCTTCAGGCGCAGGTACCAGTCCCCGAGCTGCTCCCGGCTTCGCTCCAGCTGGCGCAGAAGCTCCCGGGTACGCTCCCGGGTCGCCTCGTCGGCCTGGGCCAGTTCCTGCTCCAGGCGCTGGCGCAGCTGCTGGATGCGCCGGTCCAGGTCCTGCAGGGTCTCCCGGGTCTGCTCGGCGGCCTGCTGGCGCTGCTGGTCGCTGTAGTGCTGGAGGGCCTCCAGGGCCTCGGAAACCTCCTTACGCAGCCGCTCGGCCTCGGCCCCGGCGGTGGCCGGCGGGTCTTTCTCCGACGACGAGCCGTCGGCGGCGAGAGCGGCTCCGGGCAGCGGAGCCGCCAGCAGCAGCGCGGCGGCAAGAACCCATCGCAGACGTGTGCGGAACATGGAAACCCTCCCTCGGGTTGGTGGAGCGCGACGCCCCCAGTGTAGGCCGGCCCCACACTGGCCACGAGCCCCCACCCTGGGCCCAGCCACGCGGAGACCCCGCGACCGTCTGGCGATCTCCCGCCGGCGCCGCCGCGAATGCCGTTCGTCATTGCCCCTTAACCGGTCGGTCACCAGGCTGACACGGCATCGGCATATTCTCTGCCGCAACGTGTGGCAGAGCCCTGAGAGGTAGCTTCAGCATGGCCAAGCACCAGGGGTCCCAGCGGCCGGCAAGCCGCCTGGCCGTGGAACTCGCCGCCAGCCCGGAGGCGGTGATCGAGGCCCAACGGCTGCGCTACCGGGTGTTCGCAGAGGAGATGGGCGCCGTGGTCCATGGCCACTCGCCGGGCTGCGAGAGCGATGCCTACGACGAGTTCTGCCAGCATCTGCTGGTGCGCGAGCGGGACACCGCACGGGTGGTGGCCTGCTCCCGGATTCTGGACGCCGCGACCGCGGCCCGGGCCGGCGGCTTCTACTCTGCCTCCGAATTCGAAATGGAGCGCATTGCCGCCCTGCCCGGCCGCATCATGGAACTCGGGCGCACCTGCGTGGATGCCAAGTTCCGCAACGGCGCCACCATCGCCACCCTCTGGTCCGGGCTGGCCCAGCACATCGTCGAGCACGGCTACGACTACCTGTTCGGCTGTGCCAGCATCTCCCTGCGCGACGGCGGCCTGCAGGCGGCGGCCATCATGCATCGGCTGCGCGGGCGTTTCATGGCCGACGAGGCCTGCCGGGTGGTGCCGCACCTGGGCCTGCCCCCTGTGCATGCGGACACCGCGGTGCTGCCGAAGATGCCGCCGTTGCTGAAAGCCTACCTGTCCCTGGGCGCGCGGATCTGCGGCGAACCCTGCTGGGACCCTGACTTCGGCGTGGCTGACGTGTTCATCCTGGTGGACACCAGCGCTCTGTCGGCCCGCTACGTGCGCCATTTCATGGGCCACGAGCAAGCCTCGCTGCGCCGGGCAGCTAGCGCCTGAGGCCGGGCAGCAGCACCGCCGCCCCCTCCAGCCGTCCGTCCCGCAACGCCTCCAGCGCCTCGTTGGCCTGCTCCAGCGGATAGGCCACGGTGGTGGTGGCGAGCGGCACCTCCGCCGCCACCGCCATGAACCCCTCGCCATCGGCCCGGGTCAGGTTGGCCACCGAGCGCAGCACGCGCTCCTCCCACAGCAGCCGGTAGGGCATCGCCGGGATGTCGCTCATGTGGATGCCACCACAGACCACGGTGCCGCCGGGCGCCGTGTGCTGCAGAGCCGCCGGCACCAGGGGACCGACCGGGGCAAAGATGATGGCGGCATCCAGGGGCTCGGGCGGCGCCTGGTCCGAGCCCCCCGCCCACACCGCCCCCAGGCGGCGGGCGAAGTCCTGGGCTGCGGTATCGCCGGGCCGGCTGAAGGCATAGACCTGCCGGCCCTGGTGGGCGGCCACCTGGCAGAGGATATGGGCGGCGGCGCCGAAGCCGTACAGGCCGAGGCGCCGGGCGTCCCGGCCGGCCATGCGGTAGGCCCGGTAGCCGATCAGCCCGGCGCACAGCAGCGGCGCCGCCGCCTGGTCCTCGAAAGCCTCCGGCAGCGGAAAGCAGTAGCGCTGATCCGCCAGGGTGTACTCGGCGTAGCCGCCGTCCAGGTCGTAGCCCGTGAAACGGGCCTCGGGACAGAGATTCTCCTGTCCGCGGTCACAATAGCGGCACTGCCCGCAGCTCCAGCCCAGCCAGGGCACCCCCAGCCGCTGGCCCGGCTGGAAGCCATCGACGCCAGGGCCCAGGGCGTCCACGCGGCCGACGATCTCGTGGCCCGGCACCAGGTCCGGCTTGGGGCGATCCAGCTCGCCGTCGACGATGTGCAGGTCGGTGCGGCATACCGCACAGGCGCTCACCCGCAGCCGCACCTGCCGGGGGCCCGGCTCCGGCACCGGCAGGCGCCGCAGCTCAAGGGGTCCGCCGCCGTTGAACACCATCGCCCGCATGCTGCCGCCCTCGCTCATGGACCCCGTCTCCTGTGACCGCCGCCCGGTGGAGCGGCCTTTTTCCTATGGTATAAAGCCGCCTTCGCCATGCCAGGGGTGAGGTGGATGTCCCCCGGAATCGCCGAGCTTATACGCCAGGCAAACCAGGTGGTGCTGGGCAAGGAGCGGGAGGTGCGGCTCGCCCTCGCCTGCCTGGTGGCCCGCGGCCATCTGCTGATCGAGGATCTGCCGGGGGTCGGCAAGACCACCCTGGCCCACGTGCTGGCGCGCCTGCTGGGACTGCACTTCCAGCGCATCCAGTTCACCAGCGACCTGCTGCCGGCGGACATACTGGGGGCGGCGGTCTACGAGCGGGACAGCGGCCGCTTCACGTTCCACCCCGGGCCGGTATTCGCCCAACTGGTGCTGGCCGACGAGGTCAACCGCGCCACCCCCAAGACCCAGAGCGCGCTGCTGGAGGCCATGGAGGAAGGCCAGGTGACGGTGGAGGGTGAGACCCGGCCGCTGCCCCAGCCGTTCTTCGTCATCGCCACCCAGAACCCCACCACCCAGATGGGCACCTACCCCCTGCCGGAATCCCAGCTGGACCGCTTCCTGATGCGCCTCACCCTGGGCTATCCGGACGCCGACGCGGAGCGCGAGCTGCTGCGCGGCCGCGACCGCCGCGAGCTGATCGCCGACCTGCCTCCGGCCCTCGGACCGGAGGAACTGGCGGCGGCCCAGCGTGCGGTGGGACAGATCCACGTCTCCGACGCCCTGCTGGACTACGTCCAGGCGCTGCTGGAGGGCAGCCGGGCGGGCGGGCGCTATCGGCTCGGCCTGTCTCCCCGGGCCGGCCTCGCCCTGGTGCGGGCCGCCCGGGCCTGGGCGTTGCTGGCGGACCGGGATGCAGTGCTGCCGGATGATGTGCAGGCGGTGTTTGCCAGCGTGGCCGGTCACCGGCTGCAGATGTCGGAGGAGGTCTCGGATCACGGGCCGGTCGGCACTGCCCAGCAGCTGCTGGCCGAGGTGGCCGTGCCCTGATGGGGCTGATGCCCTGGCTGCGCCGGCGCCTGGAGGCCTTCGCCGCGCGGCGCATGGATCCACCCCGCCGCAGCGCCCGGCTGCGCTACAGAAGCATCTATATTCTTCCCACCGCCCAGGGCAGCGCCTTCGGCGCCATGCTGCTGGTGATGTGGCTGGGCGCCATCAACTACAGCAACAGCCTGGCCTTCGCCCTCACCTTCCTGCTGGCGGGCACCGGCATGGCCGCCATGCACAACACCTTCCGCAATCTGCTGGGGCTTCAGGTCACCGCCCTGCCGCCGGAACCAGGCTTCGCGGGCGGCAACGTGGGGCTGCGCTACCGGCTCGACAACCCGGGCCGGCTCGGCCGGGTGGCGGTCGAGCTGCGCTGCGCCGAGACCCGCGGCGCGCCGGTCGACGTCGGCGCCAGCGCCACCGCCCTGGTGCCCCTGCCCGCGCCCCGGCGGGGCGTGTTGCGGCCAGGCCGGGTGACGGTAACCAGCCGCTATCCGGCGGCGCTGTTCCGCGCCTGGTCGTGGCTGGCCCTGGAGCAGGAGGCCCTGGTGTACCCGGCTCCGGAGGCCGGCCGGGTGCCGGCCCCGCAGAGCCTGGGCGGCCAGTCCCGGGGCAGCGGCGGCGGCCCGGGAGACACCGACTTCGGCGGCCTGCGCCGCTACCGGCCCGGCGATCCGCTGCGCCGGGTCGCCTGGAAGGCGACCCATGCCCGGGAGCTGCAGGTCAAGGAGTTCGTGGGGGACGCACCGGAGCGGCTGTGGCTGGACTACGCGGCGGCCGGCCTGCAGGATCCCGAGGCCGCCCTGTCGCGGCTGTGCCGCTGGGTGCTGGACGCCGAGCAGGCCCACCGGGTCTACGGCCTGCGCCTGCCCGGCATGATCGTCCCCCCGGGCAGCGGCCCGGCGCACCGGCGCCGCTGCCTGGAAGCCCTGGCCCGCTTCTGACATGAGCCGTCGGCCGCCCCCCGCCCCCGCACCGGCCGGTTCCATCCCGGCGCTGCTGCTAGGCCTGGCCGTGGTGGCCACGCCCCACGCGCTGCACCTGCCGCCGTGGATCACGGTATTGGCGCTGGTCGCCGGCCTGTGGCGCTACCACGTGCACCGCAGCGCAGGCCGCCTGCCGCGCACCTGGCTGCTGGCGGCCATCACCCTGGCCACCACCGCCGCCGTGGTGCTGAGCTACGGCGAGCTCTCCGGCCGCGACATGGGGGTCGGCCTGCTGGTGTCCATGACCGCCCTGAAGATGCTGGAGATGCGCAGCCGGCGGGACGCCGTGCTGATGATCTTCCTCGGCTACTTGCTGGTGGTGGCGGAACTGCTCTACAGCCAGTCCATCCCGGCCGCCGCCTACATGCTCGCCAGCAGCTGGCTGCTCACGGCGCTGCTGGTGACGGTGACCCGGCCCACCGGCGACGGCAGTCCCCTGCCCCAGATGCGCCCGGCGGCTGCGCTGCTGGTCCAGGCGGTGCCGCTGGCGCTGGTGCTGTTCGTACTGTTTCCGCGCATTCCGGGGCCGCTGTGGGGAGCGCCGGACTCGGGCGCGGCGGTCACCGGCCTCAGCGACACCATGTCCCCGGGCAGCATCACCGAGCTCAGCCTGTCCGGGGCGGTGGCCTTCCGCGCGGAGCTGGACGGGGCGCTGCCGGCCGCCAGCGAGCGCTACTGGCGCGGGCCGGTTCTCGCTCGCTACGACGGCCGCACCTGGAGCCACCCCCCAGAGCGCAACCTGGACCCCCCCGCCCTGCAGGCCCGGGGCGGCCGGCAGATCAGCTACACCGTCAGCCTGGAGCCCCACGGCCAGCGCTGGCTCCTGGCCCTGGAGATGGCCACCGCGGCGCCTCCGGACTCCCGGCTCAGCGCCGCCGCGGAACTGCTCTCCCGCCGGGACGTGGTGGAGACCCGGCGCTACCGGGTGACCTCCGCGCCGCAATACCGGCTGCAACCCGAGCTGAGCGCCGAGCAGCGCGAGCGCTTCCTGGCGCTGCCCCCGGGCAGCCACCCCGGTGCCCGGCGGCTTGCCCGGCGCTGGCAGACCGAGGCCGCCGGCGCCCAGGGTGTGGTGGACCGGGCGCTGGCCTACTTCCGGGAGCAGCCCTTCGTCTACACCCTGCGGCCGCCTGCCCTGCCCGGCGACCCGGTGGACGACTTCCTGTTCGACACCCGGCAGGGCTTCTGCGAGCACTACGCCTCGGCCTTCACCGCGCTGATGCGCGCTGCCGGCATCCCGGCCCGGGTGGTCACCGGCTACCTGGGCGGGGAACCCAATCCGCACGGCGACTACCTGATCGTGCGCCAGTCCGACGCCCATGCCTGGTCGGAGGTATGGCTGGCGGGCCGGGGCTGGGTGCGCGTCGATCCCACGGCCGCCGTCTCCCCCGCCCGGGTGGAACTGGGCCTTGCCGGCGCGGTACCCGCCGGCGACCCGGTGCCCTTCATGGCGGGACGCGGCATGGGCTGGCTGCAGGGCCTGAGCCTGCGCTGGGATGCCGTCAATGCCCTGTGGGACCGCTGGGTGCTGGCCTACGGCCCGGAACTGCAGCGCAGCCTGTTGCGCCGCTGGGGCCTGGAGGGCTGGCTGGCCAAGGGGGGGGCGCTGCTGGCCGGCATCGGCGTGGCCCTGGGCCTGGCTCTGGGCGCCGTCCTGTGGCGCGGCCGGCCGCCGTCTCCGGACCCCGTCCTGGCCGCCTACCGCCGCCTGGGCCGCAAGCTGGGACGGGTGGGACTCGCGCCGAACCCCAATGAACCGCCCCTGGCCTACCGCCGCCGGGTGGCCCGGGAAGCGCCGGCGCTGGCCGGTGAGGTGGACCGCATCATGGAGCTGTATCTGGGCCTGCGCTACGGGCCGCCGGGGCAGGGCGGGTCGCTGGGAGAACTGCGCCGGCGGGTGGCCCGCCTGCGGCCAGCGCGCTGAGGCCGCTGGTGCTCAGTCCGGCGGGGCTCAGATCTCCGCCGCCCGGGCCTGGCGCTGGTCCTGGCGCACCGCCACCGCCCGCACCCCGGGCTCGGCCGCCAGATCGGCGAGGGTAATGCCGTCCAGGAAGCTGTAGATCCGGGCGCTCAGCTCGCTCCACAGGTCATGGGTGAGACAGCGCTCGCCATTCTGGCAGTTCTCCCGCCCCCGGCAGCGGGTGGCGTCCACGTTCTCGTCCACCGCCACGATGACGTCGGCCACCGTGATCTCCCGGGCAGGGCGGGCCAGCCGATAGCCGCCGCCGGGCCCGCGCACGCCGCTCACCAGCCCGCTTCGGCGCAGCCCGGCGAACAGCTGCTCCAGATAGGACAAGGAGATGCCCTGGCAGCGGGAGATGTCCGCCAGGGTGACCGGGCCCCTGGTCTCGTGGAGGGCCAGATCCATCATGGCCGTGACCGCGTACCGACCCTTGGTAGAAAGCTTCATGGAATCCCGTCTTCCGTATTTCCGAGTGCGTTTGTCGGAAAACGCTAATCCGCGCCATGCCGGCGGTCAAGGCTCGCGGGCGGTCTGCCAACGCCAGCGCGCCGCAGCGGCGACGGTCAGCGCATGCGAGCATTCCGGCGGCTCAGGTCGATCAGGTCTGCTGCGGAGCGAATGCATGCCCCTCGGCCAGGCAGTGGCGCAGCCAGCGGTTCAGGAAGCGGTTCATGGCCCAGCGCCAGGCCAGGGTGCCCGGTGCCGCCTCGCAGCGCACCCCGGTCCCCGAAATACTGGATCCGGGGAGCACTTCCGCCACCCGGGCATCGTGGTAGACGCGCACGTGCAGGTTGGGAAGGATCTCTACCCCCTCGGCCCCCGCAAAACGGTGGGTGAGCAGCAGCCCGGTGGTGTACCGGCACTGCTCCATGAGCCGCAGGTAGAGCGCCGGACGCCCGTCCGGCCGGGACACGACGGTGGCCCGGGCCGGGCGCCGCGGCATCAGCCGGCGCAGGTAGATGTAGTTGTTCTCATAGACCTCCATGAGCTCGGCAAAGCTGCCGGGCCGGGTGGTCTCGAACGGATTCGCAGGCGTGCGCGCGAGCATGCGGCGAAGAATAGCACAGGCCCCATGGCTGCCCTGTGACCCGGGCCGGGGTCTGGTTGGCCGCGGGGCGGAGTTTGCGTTAGCGCCCTTACGCCGGATGCGCTTCGCTTATCAGGCCTGAGGACTGAGGACTGAGGACTGAGGACTGAGGACTGAGGACTGAGCGTGATCCCGCCGGGGCGCCTGTCAAGCCCCCCTCTTCCACTCAGTCCTCAGTCCTTTTCACCCAGTCCTAATATTCGCACCCCAGACGCGGCGCCCTTGCCCACCCTCAGTGAACGCGCCGGGGCAGCTTGAGGGTGTGCACGATGGTGCTGGCCAGCTCCTCGATGGACATGGCCGTGCTGTTGGCCCGCGGCACGCCCGAGGCATCGAACAGGGCCTCGGCCCGGGCCACCTCGTACTGGCACTGGCGCAGGGAGGCGTAACGGGAACCCGGCCGGCGCTCCTCGCGGATGCGGGCCAGCCGGTCCGGGTGGATGGTCAGGCCGTACAGGCGGCGGCGGTGGGGGCGCAGCTGCCGGGGCAACCCACCCTGGGTCAGGTCTTCTTCGGTGAGGGGGTAGTTGGCCGCGTACACCCCGTATTGCAGGGCCAGGTAGATACAGGTGGGCGTCTTGCCCGAGCGGGAAACCCCCACCAGGATGATATCCGCCTGCTCGTACTGGCTGCTGACGGCCCCATCGTCATGGCTGAGGGCAAAGTTCATGGCGTCGATGCGCACGTCGTAGGTGCTATTATCCACCATCCCGTGGGACCGGCCGATGGTATGGCTGGAGCGCCGGTCCAGCTCCCGTTCCAGGGGAGCGATGAAGGTATCGAAGAAGTCGAACACCAGCGCATCCGCGCCCACCAGCGCCTCTCTCACTTCATCGGAAATGATGGTGCAGAACACGATGGAGCGTGCCCCGTTGGCCCGGTTGGCGGCCTCGATCTGGCGCAGCGCGGCGTCGGCCCGCTCCAGCGTATCGGTGAACGGCAGGGTCACGTGCTCGAAGTGGGCGTCGAACTGGGTCAGCAGGCTGTGGCCCAGGGTCTCGGCGGTGATGCCGGTGCGATCGGAAACGAAGAACACGGTGCGGCGCTGGGTCATGGTCGCAGGCTCGATGCTCGGGGATGAGGGGCCGTTGTGCGGGATGCGCTGTCCCCCGGACACGCAAAGGTAGTACCTTGCGGCCCCGGCGGCCGGCACCGGGCCCGGAAAACCCGCGCCCGGCCGTCCGGAAAACAGTGTAGCGTCCCCCGCCGCCAGTGGGGGAACACGGATCGGGCACCGGCGGGGGCCGGAGCGCAACGGGGAGTCGGAGCATTGCAGGATTACGTGATCTGGCTGGAGTCGCTCGGCATGGGCGACGTGGAGCGGGTCGGGGGCAAGAACGCCTCCCTGGGGGAAATGATCAGCCACCTGGCAGCGGCGGGGGTGCAGGTCCCCGGTGGTTTTGCGACCACTGCCACGGCCTACCGGGACTTCCTCTCGGAGAGCGGCCTGGACGCGGCCATCGCCCGCGCCCTCGAGAACCTGGACGTGGACGACGTGCAGGCGCTGGCCCGCACCGGGGCCGAGATCCGGCGCATGGTGGAGGAGACTCCCTTCCCGCCCCGGCTGGAGGAAGAGATCACCAGCGCCTACCGGGAACTGGAACGCCGGGTGGGCGGTGAGCCCTCGTTCGCGGTGCGCTCCTCCGCCACCGCGGAGGATCTGCCCGACGCCTCGTTTGCCGGCCAGCAGGAGACCGTCCTCAACGTCCGCGGCCTCGATAACGTGCTGCGCTGCATCAAGACGGTGTTCGCTTCGCTGTTCAACGACCGGGCCATTTCCTACCGCGTGCACCAGGGCTTCGACCATGCCCAGGTGGCGCTGTCGGCGGGCGTGCAGCAGATGGTGCGCAGCGACCGGGGCGCCGCCGGGGTGATGTTCACCATGGACACCGAATCCGGCTTCCGCGACGTGGTGTTCATCACCGCCGCCTACGGCCTGGGCGAGACCGTGGTCCAGGGCGCAGTCAATCCGGATGAGTTCTACGTCCACAAGCCCACCCTGCGGGCCGGGCGCCCGGCGGTGCTGCGCCGCACCCTGGGCGGCAAGGCGATCCGCATGGTCTACGCGCCGGAAGGCGCCGAGGCCACGGTGACCACCGAGGACGTGCCCGAGGCGGAGCGCGCCCGCTTCTGCCTCAGCGACGCGGACGTGGAGGCCCTGGCCCGCCAGGCGCTGATCATCGAGGAGCACTACGGCCGGCCCATGGACATCGAGTGGGGCCGCGACGGCGAGACCGGCCGGCTCTACATCCTGCAGGCCCGGCCCGAGACCGTTAAGAGCCGCGACTCGGGCCAGGTGCTGCAGCGCTACCACCTGCAGGAGCGCGGCCCGGTGCTCGCCACCGGCCGCAGCATCGGCCAGCGCATCGGCGCCGGCCGGGCGCGGGTGGTGGACAGCCACCGGGACATGCATCGCGTCGAGCCGGGCGATGTCATCGTCACCGGCATGACCGACCCGGACTGGGAACCGGTGATGAAGCGCGCCGCCGCCATCGTCACCAACCGCGGCGGGCGTACCTGCCACGCTGCCATCATCGCCCGGGAGCTGGGAATCCCGGCGGTGGTGGGGGCCGGCGACGCCACCGACACGGTGGCCGACGGGACCGACGTCACGGTCTCCTGTGCCGAGGGCGACACCGGCTACGTGTACCGCGGACGCAAGTCCTTCGAGGTGCGCGAGATGAGCCTGGAGGACCTGCCCGAACTGCCCTTCAAGATCATGATGAACGTGGGCAACCCGGACCGGGCCTTCGACTTCGCCCACCTGCCCAGCGCCGGCGTCGGCCTGGCGCGGCTGGAGTTCATCATCAACCGCATGATCGGCATCCACCCCCGGGCGCTGCTGGAATTCGAGCGCCAGACCCCCGAGGTGCAGCAGGTCATCCGCGGCCAGGCGGCCGGCTACGACGACCCGGTGAGCTTCTTCGTGGACAAGCTGGCCGAGGGCATCTCCACCCTGGCGGCCGCCTTCTACGACAAGCCGGTGATCGTGCGCATGTCCGACTTCAAGTCCAACGAGTACGCCAACCTCATCGGCGGCGCCCAGTACGAGCCTGACGAAGAGAACCCCATGCTGGGCTTCCGGGGCGCGGCACGCTACGTGGCGGACGACTTCCGGGAGTGCTTCCGTCTCGAGTGCCGGGCCCTGCGCAAGGTGCGCGACCAGATGGGCTTCACCAATGTCTGGGTGATGGTGCCGTTCGTGCGCACGGTGGCGGAGGGCCGCCAGGTCCTGGAGGCCCTGGCCGAGAACGGCCTGCGCCAGGGCGACAACGACCTGCGCGTGGTGATGATGTGCGAGCTGCCCTCCAACGCCTTGCTGGCAAGGGAGTTTTTGCAGCACTTCGACGGCTTCTCGATCGGCTCCAACGACCTGACCCAGCTGACCCTGGGGCTGGACCGGGACTCCAGCCTGGTGGCCCACCTGTTCGACGAACGCGACCCGGCGGTCAAGGCGCTGCTGTCCATGGCCATCCGCGCCGCCAGGGACGCCGGCAAGTACGTGGGCATCTGCGGCCAGGGCCCCTCCGATCACCCGGATCTCGCCCGCTGGCTGATGGACGAAGGCATCGACAGCGTGTCCCTGAACCCGGACACCGTGATCCAGACCTGGCTCTACCTGGCCGGCCGCGAGGCGCCGGTTGAGGGCGGTTGATCGGTTAATCGGTTGATTCGTTGATTCGTTGATTCGACCGGCAGAATCCAGCCTGCGCCGCGTGATGCACCGATTCACTGATCACGAATCAACCGGTGAACTGGTTGACTGCTCGACCCGCAAATACCTCCGCCACCCGCTCGGTGGGGGTTACCCCGTATTCAAGCCCAAAGCGCCGAAGCCTAGAGTTGAGGCAGGAGTGGAGTCGCTACCGGCACGCTCTGCCCGCGGTCCGAAGTGCCCGTCGCCACACGCCGCGACGGGTGTCGTGGGCCGAGTCGAGGCCACGGCCGGCGGCTGACTCACCGCCGCCGGGACAAGACTGAACACAGCTGCGGTGGCTGTGTACAGCGTCTGCTCCAAGGGGCCAGAGCGGGGCACTCGCCGCAGTGCGGGTTCCCAGGCGCAGACTCCAAACCCGGCGACCCGGAGCGAGCCATGGCAACCCTCACTCGCGTTCATGGGCGGCGCGCCAGCGCCGCGGTGTTGCTGGCGACCCTGGCCACCTCCCTGGGCGGAGATGCCGGGATCACCCCCGCACTCTCATCTGCGGCCGCGGAGCGGGGCATCTGGCGGGGTCCGGCCGCGCCCGAGGCATGCGGCGTGGACGCCGCCAGGGCTCACGTCCGACCGGCCTTCTACCGCCTGCCCCCGCCTGAGGTGCAGCACCGCTCGGTGGCATTACGCCCGACCATCCAGGCCGCGGCCCGAGGCGCGGGGCCGGCTGCCGGGGTGGATTCCCGCCCCGCAGTGCGACCCATAGAGCAACTCGAATTGGCCGCGGCGGCCCAACCCATACGGATCGTGCATTTCTGGGCGTCGTGGTGCCCGCCATGCATCGACGAACTCAACGCGATGGTGTCCTTCTACCGTGGGGCCTATCAGGGCCTGCACGCCCGGGGCCTGGAGCTGATCCTGGTCAGCAACGATCTGCGGGTGGAGGACATTCACCGTTTGACCCGTCGCCGGCCACTGCCACCGCCCATCTATTTCGATCCCTTCGGGGACTGGCGCGACGTTCTGGGGGTTCCCGTTCTGCCGGCAACCGTCATTCTCGACCGCGAAGGCCGCGTGCTGGAGCGACGCATGGGTCAGGTGGAGTGGCAGTCGGAGACGTTCCTGCGCCGCTTGCGCGGCTACCTGGGGGAGTCGACATCCACATGAATGGAGGATCCAGCCATGGGCGCCCCCCGCAATACCCGCTTCATCCCCACCACTGACGAGGGCATTGTGCGCCCTGGCCGTAGGCGGCTCCGGTTAGTGCTCGCCGCCGCCCTGCTGGGCGCCATGCCGTTCACCGCGCCATGGGCCGGCTTTGCGCCGGTGGACGCCCCGGGTTCCGGTGACGAGACGGCCAGCGAGGCTCAACCGGCGCGGTCGCCGGACATGGACATGGACATGCCCAAGGCCCCACCCCGTATTGAAAGCCTGATGCGCCAGATGATGGTCACCGGCGAAGATATCGCCGATCGCCCCGGCAACGAACCTGTGCCCATGGACACCACGGCCAGTGGCCAGCCGGCCTTCCTGCAGGGGCTCAAAGTGACCAAGGCCGACAATCCCATGCTCAGCCAGAGCTGCCAGCGCAAGGCCATGAGCTTCTCCGTCGAGCGCCTGGCCCAGGCCATGGGCCTGGAGGACGACGCCGCCGCCCTGCAAGCCGCGGCAGAGCACATCCAGGGTCACCTGGACGACCTGGCAGGCGGCCCGGACGGGCGCATTGACTATGCCACCTACCTGCGGGAGGTGGCCAACTGCCGCGCCTTCTGCGGCCCTCTCGTGGCCCAGCTCATGGAGTGCCACGTGCTGTCCGTGGCCCGCCACGAACACGGCATCGTGCTGTTTCCCATCAATCGCCATCAGGTGGATGGCCGATATCTGGACGACGGCGGGCTGATCAGCGAGGTGGGGCAGTCCCTCGCCGCCAGGCCCGACAAGCGGGCGCTGCTGGTGGGGCGGGCAAGCCGCATCGGCGATCTGCGCTACAATCGCCGGCTGGCCGGCCTGCGGACGCTGGAGGTCAAGGATCAGTTGATGGCCCGGGGCGTCGCCGAGGACCGCATCCATGCCCTGTGGTTTGGTTGGGAACCCCCCCAGATCGACGGCGACGTCGCCCGGGAGTACGGCTTCGAGGAGCTCTATCAGGAACAGGGCGATCACGCCGTCAATCAGAGCGTCGTGGTGGTGCTGTTCGAGCAGGGGCACGATCACGGCGATCATTCCCACTCATCCTCGGAGGCGGAGCACACCTCCGGGCTCGGGCCGGAGGCGCCAGGCGCTCGGCGCTCCGGCGATAGATCGTGACCGGGATGAGAGTGGGCAGGCTGCTGCCCACGGCGCTGGCGGCAGCCCTGGTGGCGGCCTGCACGAACACGCCGCCACCTCCGGCACCGCCCCAGGCGCCCCCGGGCAAAAGCCTGGTCCAGGTCTACCGGGATCTGGACTGGAAGGGCCGGGATCTGAGCTTCGCGGTGGAGCGCAACGGCATGGTGATCGGCACCCTGGGCGAGGGCTCCTATTTTCACGACATTGTGCCGCCGGGACGCCACTACTATCGAGCCTACCCGGCCGGCGAACTGCCCGCCGACGATGATCGCGGCGCGTTCGTGGAGGCCCGCCACGGGTCCACCCACTACGTCCGCCTGGTCCCCCAGGAAACCGCCGCCGGCTATACGGCACGCATGTTCGTGAGCTTCGAGCAACAGGCCCTGGACGCCATGAAACACCTCAGCCCGGCCCCGGACCAGCGTCGCGAGCAGGCCTTTGAGCCCGCCCCGCCACGCTCGGGTAGCCGTTGAGCCGAGGCCGATGCGGACTATGCGCGTGCTGGGTTTCGCAGTGGGGACGACGCTGGCTCTGGGGCTGGTGGCCGTGATTTTGAGTGGCCGTCTGGTGGTCGTGAATTCCCCGCCGGCACCAGCCCCGGCGCCTGAACCCATGGCCGCGGCCGGCGACGGCTCAGCACAGGACGGGCCAGCGCCAGCGGCCGACCGGCAGCCCGACCCAGGGCCGGCCCAAAGCCTCGCCCGGGTGCCGGAAGCGCAGCCCAGGGGCGAGCGCCCAGAGCGCGGGCAGGTGTCGGAACCGAACTCCGGGAGTGTGGCTTTGCCCCCCCTCCCGAAGCGGCCCGACGGCCCTCCCTTGGCCACCGCGCCCGAGCCTTCGCGGCCGGAGCCTCCAGCCAGCGCCCCGCCGCCCATGGACCTGGACGCCCCCGCGCCGGACAGAGCGGGGGAGAGTGAGGCGCTCCCCCGGGAGCCGGATACCCCGGCGACCCGTCAACCCAGCGCCCCACCGCCCCCCACGACGCCGCAGCGCGCCCGCGCACAACCCGCGCCGGAGCCCGCCGAGCCGGCAGCCGGTGGCGACGACTCCGGCGGCGAGTCTCCTGCCTGGGACTCCTTCTGGGGCCCTTTCAATACCCGCGCCTCGGCGGCGGGCTTCGCCAGCACCCTGTCCCGGCAGACGGGGGTTGAGATGAAGGCCGTGGAAGAGCCCTCCGGGCGTTACATGATCGCGTTCCCCTATCGCACGAAAGAAGAACGCCAGAGCGTGCGGGACACCATCGCTCAGGAAACCGGCCTGCGCCTGCGCTGACACTCAGCGCCGCGACACATGCCGCAGGCTGCGGGACTGCCACTCCAGCTGGCCCTCGGCCTGCCGGCGCAGCTGCTCCAGGCGGTCGACGATCTCGTCGGCGGCACGACGGCGAACGGGATTGTCCAGCCGGCAGATGTTGCGCACCGGGGCCAGCTGTCGCTCCAGCACTCGCCCGGCGGCGCGGTCCGCCACCGCCACGGCATACAGGGTTTCGCGGCCGGTGTGCTCGTCCAGGCGGAACAGACCCGGACGGCCGTCGCGGAACAGGGGCAGATGGAGCTCCGTTGCGGCTGGCAGGCGACGGGGGTCCTCCCGCAGATGCAGCGCACCGCAATCGTTCGGCAACAGCCGCGTCAGGCGCCCGTCGGCGGAGTGCATGAACAGGTACAGCGTCCCGGCACCAGCGGTGCGGTAGATGGCGGCGAAACACCCACCACTGGCCAACCGGCTGCCTTCCCGCAGCGTCAGGATGCCTCCGGCCCAGGGCTCGGCCCCGGAACAGGCCGACTGATCGAAGGGGGCCACCAGGCTGAAACGCTCAATGAGACGGCCCGGACGCTGGCCGAAGGGTACCTGCGCGCGAGGCTCATCGGCTGGCTCGGGCTGGGCTGCTTGTTGCCGCGCGGCGGCGGGGGTGGACGCCGGCGCCTCCACTTCCAGGTAGGCGCTGCGTCCCGGCCGCACCAGCGCACTGGCATCGATGGATGCCAGCTCCGCGCGCAGCCGGTAGCGCCCACCTTCAAGGGCTCGCGCGCGCAGCCGGATCTGCTGGTCGGCCTCGGCCGCGCCAGCCACCAGCTCCAGGCCGCGAAAGGCCGCCAGGTAATCACTCAGCAGATCCCCGAGGGCGCCCCGAACCTCCTGCGGCAGAGCGTCGGGCAGGTGCAGGCGGACTCTGGCGGCTCGGGCACCGACATCCCGCAGCCGGCAGGCGATGTCGTCGGCCAGGCTGGCCGCCAGCAGGTCCAGCTGGGCGCGCCGGAACGGCGCCTGGCGGGAGCCCAGTTGGCGGGGATCCACCACCTGTTCCCGAAACTGGCGCTGCTCGGCCGGCGTCAAGGGCCCCGTCCAGACCTGGTAAATCCCCTGGATCCAGGCCTGCTCCCGCAGATCCAGGGCGCGCACCGCCAGCCGGTACTGGCCCTGGGGCTGCCAGCGATCCACCTCCACGGTCAATTGCGCCGCCGCCACAGTCGGCGTACAGCTGGCCGCATCCAGGTCCCGGGCCCCCAGGCGGAGCTGCTGAGGCAGCGGGTCCACGAGATCGATCCCGGGGCTTCCCTGGAGCCCTTGGATGATCCGGTCCCGCAGGCGCCAGGCCAGGGCGCTGGGGCGGGCGGTGATGCCACCCTGGTCGAGGATCACCACCTGGAAGGGGGTATCCCGCAGGCGTGGATGGCGCCCGAGCCGGGCCTCCAGAATAGGCAGCAGATCCTCCTCGACCCAGACGTCCAAATCCGACTGGCCCAGGGCCGGCGAGGGCCCCACCAGCAGTAATGCCGCCACAAGCCAGCTGCGCAGTGCTCTGTCCATGGCGTCCTCCTGCTCGAAGGCCTCCGGGCGCGCCCCAGCGGCCGTTCAGCCGGAACCGGCGTCGTCGACCCGCAGGCTGCCATCCGCCTGGATGACCACCTCCGCGCCATGCAGTCCGGAGACCCGGCGACGGATCTCCGCCACCATGGCCTGGGGCAGCACGGTGGCCCAGACGATGTCGCGGCCATCCGCGGCCGACACGACTGCCCGGAGGCTGCGCCGGTAGCGATCCGGCACCGTCTCCGGGGCCATCTCATGGAACTGCCCGGGCGGCGCGCCGGAGCGGAAGTTGATGACCCGGCCCAGCGGATCCGCCTTCCAGGAACGCTGGCCGATCACGGCGTAGAACTGCACGCGTTCCTCACTGACCAGGCGGTGGAAGGCCCGGTCGGAGGCAAAGCTGATGGACACGCCGCGCTGGGGCACCTTGCCCGCCTGCCGCGCCGGCTCCGAGGCGGGTTGCTCGGGGGGCGACGGGGCTGGGGTGGGCGGAGCCTGCGCGGCCTGCGCCGCGCGCTGCTCGGCCCGGTTGAGTTCCGACTCCAGGGTCGTCAGCTCGGCGCGCTCCCGCTCCAGCTCCCGGCGGGTGCGGCTCAGGCTCTCCCGGCCCCGGTCCAGGCGCTGCTCCAGGGCTTCCAGGGACTCTTTGCGCGCCTCCACCTCTGTGGTCAAGTGCTCGGCCGTGGTCCGGACCCGGGTCAGCTCCGAGCGCACCTGCCGGGCATCGCGCTCCAGCTCCTCACGCATGGCCTGGGCTGCCGCCACGGACTGCAGCAGGCGCTGGAGCCGGTCCCGCTGATCCGCCACATGGCGCTGCAGCGCCAGCAGTTCCCGCTCCAGGCGGGCGCGTTCCTCCAGCGCCGGCGACTGGGCCACGGGACTCACCGGCAGGGCCTGCACCAGAGCGAAGATGCCCACCAGCAAAAAGCCCAGCAGCGCCATGAAGCGCATGACATCGGTCTGCAGCACCTCGGCATCGCTGTCGAAGTCCGCACCGCCACCGCCCAGCACCCGCCGCCGCCGGCTCATCGCCCATCCTCCGGCCCGTGGGCTGCGGCCCGGGCGGGACGCGGAGCGTCGGCGGCGCCTGCGACCGGCTGTAAGCCCCCCGCAGGCGTCCCCCCGGCAGCCAGCCGTCCCAGGTGGTCGTCAATGGATTCCAGGCGCTGCTCGATGCGCTCGACGACCCCCTGGGCGAGGCTGTCGTGATAGCGCTCCAGGCGCGCCCCCACCGCAAGGGTCTTGCCCACCCGCATCAGGTAGCCGCCGACCGCCCCGACAATGGTGGTCGACAGGGCGAGCAGAATGCCGCCGTCCACCAGCCGGCGCAGAATCTCGAACGCCCCCAGTTGACCGGCGGTGGTCTGGTCCAGTCCGCCAATGCCCACCACCAGGGCGCTGCGCATGCCGATGGCTGTCCAGATCACGCCAGTGCCGAAGAACAGGCTGGCCGAGATATCCACCCATTTCTCGCGCTGGATGAGCTGCTCCACCGGCACGTCCTGGCGCTGCAGCAGCCGGTTCAGGCGCCCCAGTTCGAATACATAGACCAGCAGGATGGCGGCGAACGGAATCACCGACAGCCGCAGGTTGGCGTAGGCCCAGTTCAGCAGGGCCATGAAGGAGGGCATGCCGGTCGCCGAGATCACCACCAGCCCGAGCATGTTGAGTGCGTAGACGGTGCCGGCCGCCACCAGCACCGACAGGCCGGCACCGGCCAGCAGACCAGTCAGGAAACCGCGCCAGCGACCGGCGCCGTCCTTGCCGGCCTCCACGGCTACTTGGCCTGGGTGCAGGCCAGGCAGGTCGCATCCACCAGAGTCAGCAGCTGATTGTATTGGAGATCCGCCTGAGTGTAGGTCTCACGGTCACCCAGCACTTGGATCAACCCCCGGTCCTTGTCCTGCAGCTCTTCGCGCAGTTTCCCCATCACAGCTTCCCGGCGCTGGCAGGTGGAAGAGCAGTTGTTGTAGCGATCCTCCAGCACCGTGAACTCGGTGGTGAAGAAACGCTGGTACATGGTCTCGGCCTGGTTCTGGCCGAGGATGCCCTGATCCCGGGACCAGGTCAGGAACTCGCTGAAACGGCGGCGGTTTTCCGGACCCGGATTGTCAGCTGCGATGGCCATCAGACGATCCCAGTAGCCGTCGAACTGGAACTGACACTCGGGATGGGCGAGATCGCTGCGGGCGTGGCTGAACGCCTGCTCCACATTGCCGCCCCCGGGCACCGAGCAGCTGAAGCGCTGGGGCGGATCCTGGGCGCAGGCGCCCAGCAGCACGCTCGCCAGCAGTACCAGCCCCAGGCTCTGGATGAACCGCATTGAGACTGTTCCCGTCATGGCCCCACCTCGCTTGATCCGGATCGCCGCGCTGCCCGGGATCACCCGCGCGCGACCCCGCCTGCCCCGGTCCCGCCTCAGGGACAACTGGGATCGAATTCGCTACAGAAACCGGAGCCCTCGGCGCCACGTCCGCCGAAGTCTGCCGGAGCAATGTCTTCTCCGGCGCCCAGGGCCGGCTCACCGAATACCACTTCCTTGACCCCGGCCACGGTGCGCTCCATCTCCGGGGTTACCGTGCCGAACGCCTCGGACAGATTGGCCATCACCTGGCCCCGCTGAATCTGCTGGCGGGTCAGGGTGATAAGCTCCTTGGTTTCCTCCAGGTCCACGTACATCTGGGCACCCACGAGGGCGATGGGGGTATCGCCGCTGCCCTGGCTGACCAGCCGGTAGTACTGGCGAAAGCGCGTACTCAGACGGACCCCCTCGCCCTGGGGCCGGGTGCGCAGGGCGGCGCCGCGACTGCCCGGCTGCTCCCGCAACACGTCCTGCAGGCCGGCGGCGGTGCGCCGGTAGCCCAGTTCCTGGGCGATGCGCTTCTGCAGGCCGGCCCGGGTGACCTCCAGGCTGCGCTCCATCTCCGGCAATTGCTCGGCCATGGTGTCCAGCATGCGGCCGTAGGAACTCGCCATCTGGCTGCTGAGCTGGCGGCAGCCCTGGTCCTCCACCGCCCCCTGGCACTTGCTCTCCTGGTAGAGCTTCATCTGGCTGTCCAGATCGGCGAGGATCCCCTGGAGGTCTTCCTCCAGTTGCACTGCGCTCTCGCTGGTTTCCCGGATGCTGTCGATGGCCTGGCTTGGGAACAGATCCAGGGTCGGGCGTGAAGCGCTCTGCTGCGCGCCCAGGGGACCTGGGCCAGCGAGCGCGGTCAGGGCCAGCACTACAATTCCCGCCGCCACCGGGCGAGCCCCGGCGCTCCGGCGATCCACCGCTGCCGCTGTCATGGACTCCTCCTGCACCTTTCGGGCGGTCTGGCGAACCGGCCCGCACACTGCTTTGCCGCAGAACCCGGCCAGGCCCGGGCGGGGGAGCCCGGAACGTCCAGTCGCTCGGCCCGCTGCCCCGGCCGGCTGCATTCGGCCGTGCTCGTCAGGCGGCCGGCGACAGCTAAGGCTAATGAATGTCGGACGACGGGCAGGCCGGCGAAGTTCGCCGGCATACGTGAACTCCGAAGTCCCCGTCAGCCGCCGGCAGGACCTGCCCTGTTCTGCTAAATTCCCCGCACTGCGGACTGAGATCCATCGATGCCATGGGCGATTCAGCGTTGTTCCGACCCGAGGACACCCGCTTTCAGGTGGATCGCGACCGCCTGCTGGCAGAGCTGCGTGAACTGCTGCCCGAAGAGGGCCTGATCGCCCACGAGGCCGGCCTGCGGCCCTACGAATGCGACGGTCTGTCCGCCTACCGGCAGGTGCCCCTGGCGGTGGCCATCCCGGAAACCGTGGAGCAGGTGCGTGCCGTGCTGGGCGTCTGCGCCCGGCTCAACGTGCCGGTGGTGGCCCGCGGCGCCGGCACCGGGCTCTCCGGCGGCGCCCTGCCCCACCCCCAGGGGGTGCTGCTGAGCCTGGCGCGCTTCAACCGCATCCTGGAGCTGGACCCGGAGCGGCGCATCGCCCGGGTGCAGCCCGGCGTGCGCAACCTGGCCATCTCCGAGGCGGCCGCCCCGCACGGCCTGTACTACGCGCCGGACCCCTCCTCCCAGATCGCCTGCTCCATCGGCGGCAACGTGGCCGAGAATTCCGGCGGCGTGCACTGCCTGAAGTACGGCCTCACCGTGCACAACATCCTGGAAGTCACCCTGGTGACCATGGACGGCGAGGTGCTGACCCTGGGCTCGCTGGCCCCGGACAGCCCCGGCTACGA
>CAZAQB010000029.1:24080-29709 GCA_964487155.1 uncultured Ectothiorhodospiraceae bacterium | reverse complement strand
CCTGTATCTCTTCTCCGCTGCGGCCTTCGGGGTGTTCCTGGCCACTGTCGCGCGTTCCATGGCGCAGTACGCCCTGCTGGTGATCCTGGCCATCATGGCCATCCAGTTCCTCTCCGGCGGCGAGACCCCGGTGGAGACCCAGCCGGACTGGCTCCAGTCGCTGACCCTGCTGCTCCCCTCCCGGCACTTCATCAGCGCCAGCCAGGCCATCGTCTTCAAGGGCGCGGGCCTCGCCACCGTCTGGGCGGAGCTGGCCGCCATTGTGGGTCTGGGCCTCGCCCTGCTGGCCGGCAGCCTGGCCCTGTTCCGCCGGGCCGTGGCCACCGGCCGCTGATCCCCGCCTCACTGGCCAGGGCGACCGGGCGCAACGGCCCGACCGTAGGTCGGCTGCTCCAGAACTAATGGGTTGGAACAGGGGCTGCGGATGATCCTACCCGGTGCCGGTCGCAGCCCGACGTAGGGCAGGTTGCGAAGAAACCTGCCATCGGGCGGTGGTTGGGGTGCCTAGCAGCCTGTCGGACTTAGGCTGCACCTACTGCGCCGGTGGGATAGCGGTCCATTTTCCCGATCCTTTTCGTCAAATAGCTACGGCTATTCTCCTCAAACGATCGAAAAACTGGCCTCGCTCTCCCACTCGGCTCGCGACGGGCACCTAAGTCCGACAGGCTGCTAGGCTTGGGCCAGGCACGCCCGGACGGGCCGAGCACCATGGTAGCGGATACGCTGGCCCCCACGTTTCTACGCAACGTGGGGCTACGGCGGTGTGTCCGAGGCAGTACCAGGACTGGGAGCATCGTTGGCCCACGGCCCACGGCCCACGGCCCACGGCCCTCGGGTCAGGCGTGGAGGCCGATCAGGGATCCTGATTTGTTGGTAACACCCTCAGAGCCGTTCGGAGGCCGCCGCTGCCGTCATTCCCTGTCGGGGATGGCAGGGATGTCTGTGCACTTGCCGCGCGGGATGGCGCCGGTAGTGTCATACATCGGCAGCTCGCAGACTTCGGCGTCGCGAACGAGACCGTCAACGCATTCGACTTGCAGTGCAGTTCCCGGCCCGGCCTGCGGGTCCGTGAGGCGCACGATGGCGACGCCGCGTTGCAGGTAGGGAGACCAGGCGCTGCTGCAGACGCGGCCCGCCGGCTCGCCACTGAGAGAAAGTGCATTGCCATGCCGGGCGACGCCACCTGCACATTGCAGCCCCCAGGTACGCCGGCGTTTGTCGGCCTGGGCCAGTGCGCTCCTGCCGATAAAGTCGGATTTTTCAAGGTCTACAAACGCTCCGAGCCCCGCGGCGAATGGGGTTACGCTGTCGTCAAAATCCGTGCCTGAAAAAAGCAGTCCACCTTCGATACGCCGGGCATTGGTGGCCGCGGCCGGTATGGTGTGTATTCCATGAGGTTCGCCCGCCCTCAGGATCCGTTCGCCGATGACATTCGCATCGACATCCATTCCAAAATAGAGCTCCCAACCCAGCTCACTGGTGAAGCCCGTACGGCTGATCACCACCGGTTGGCCGCCGATGTGTATCCGGGCCAGGTCGAAGTAGCGGAAAGGCTCCGGCATGCCTTCGTCGGCGGCCTGCGCCAGCACGTCCATTGAGCGCGGGCCCTGGATCTGGCTGATCCAGACATTGGCGCCGGACACCTCGACGTCAAAGCCCTCCGAATGGGCGCGTAACCAGGTGAGAAACTCGCCGTCACCCTGGGCATACCAGAAACGGTCGGGCGCGAGCCGGAGCAGGACGCCATCCATGAGCGTGCCGCCATCGGCAAAGCAGGCGATCTGATAGCTGCAACGCCCCACGCGAACGCGCGAAACATCGCGGGTGAACACCCGGTTGAGCATGGCTTCGGCATCCGGCCCGCGGATTTCGGTTGCCAGTTCGCCCGTGTGGGAAAGCCCGACCTGTCGGCGCAGGCGCCAGTAGAGATCTTCGGTGCTTATGTTGGCGTATTCGAGGGAGCGCAGCCGGCGATTGTAGATGCCGAAATGCGGGTCGTGGGGAAGTTCCTGATGCACCAGCGGGTGCGGCGCCATGGACTGCCGGAACTCGCTCGGACCAGCGCCGGAGCGCACCGGCTTGACCACGAACTCCACCTTGCTGCTCGGTTGGGTCACGTCGTCTACCCGGGTTGGCGGCTTGCCTGAAGAGTAGACTATTCGTATCCCCTGCACCCACGTGCCAGGGGTTGGCGGGCCAGTATTGCGGATGCCAGGAGAAAGCTGAACGGGCGGAGGAATTTCGGCCCGGCTGCTGCGGCAGGAAGGGCAGTGCCAGCATCTCGATGGTGGGTTTCGCTGCGCTCCACCCACCCTGCGTTCGGGCATCCGGCGCCCTGTTCGCGACTGCGGCGCTGGGCGCCGCTTGGGCGTTCAGAAGTGGAAGCCGTAGCCGAACAGCACCGGCGCCATGCCCAGCACGCCCAGCCCGCCCAGGGCGAGCCCTCCCAGCACCAGGCTGAACGGCAGCCAGACCATGGCGCGGGCGAAGGCGCTCTCCCAGCCGGAGAAGTGCATCACCGGCAGGGTCAGGAAGGCCAGCGAGATGCCCAGGAACGACAGGTGGAAGCCGGCCACGGCGGCGGCGGCGAACACCAGTGCCCAGAGCACCTCCCAGCCCCATACGCCGCGGTGGTCCGGGTGGGTCTCGCAGAGGAACTTGTAGGCCGCGGCGAGCCCCCGCGGCCGGTCGCCGGACTGCGCGGCGACCGGCGCGCCGGCGCGCTCGCCGGTGACCAGGAAGCGGGCCTTGCCGGTGGCGAGATAACCCAGCACGCACAGTGAGGACAGCGGGCTCAGGGCCGCGTACAGCGCCGTGCTGTGGCAGAGAAAGCGGAACAGCCGCAGCGGCGTGCGCCACATTTCGATGAGGAAGCACAGCACCGGCGCCAGGATCGTGACCACGGTGATGGCGTAGAAGTCCCAGGTGAACATGGCCACCATCTGGGGCGGCAGCCGCAGGGTCGGCACCACCACCTCGGTGCCGGCCACCGCCAGGGTCAGCGGCACGCTCTCCCCCAGGGCAAGCGGCAGGAACAGCCCGGCGTTCACCATGAACGCGAAATAGCACAGCGTTAGCGGCAGGTTCAGGGTGGGCACCAGCACGTCTATCTTTTCGGTCAGCGAGATGCGCCTGGAGCGCAGCAGCGGCAGCAGCCGGTGGCGCAGGAATTCGCAGGTGCCCCGGGTCCACTTCACATGGCGCACCCGGAATGAGCGCACCGTGGAGGGGAAGTCCTCGTAGCAGACCACGTCCTCGGCGAAGGTCCCGTAGTAGCCCTGCTCGCGGATGGTGAGCGCATAGGCCAGGTCCTCGCTCACCAGTTCCGGGAAGCCGCCGGAGCGCTTCCAGCAGCGGGTGCGCAGCAGCGCGCCATGGCCCAGGAACATCACGAAGCCGAAGCGGTTGCGCAGCGGCTGGTACCACTTCCAGTGGATGTCCACGCCGATGCCCATGTCCCGCTCCAGGGCGCTGGTGGCGGAGGGGTTGGCGGCGTGGTTGGCCTGGATGAAACCGCAGTTGGGGTCGCCCTCCAGCCGCGGCACCAGGGTCGAGAGGAAGTCCCGGGGCAGGATCTCGTCGGCGTCGGCGATGGCGAACAGGGCTTCCTCCACCACGTGGCCCAGGGCGTAGTTCAGGTTGCCCGCCTTGAAGCCCTTGCGCTGCGGCCGGCGCACCACCTGCACCCGGCCCGGGTGGGCGGCGGCGAAGCGGTCGATGCGGTGCCGGTAGAGCGGGTCGCTGCTGTCGTCGAGGATGTACACCCGGAACAGCGGGTAGTCCTGCTTGACGCAGGACAGGGCGCTGAATTCCACGAAGTCGTTGCAGGTGGTGTAGAGGATCGCCACCGGGGTCTCGATGCCGCCGCGGCGCCGGGCGGTCGGCTTCTCCCGGGCCGGCAGGCGCCGGTCGACCCAGGCGAACACGATCACCGCGATGTTGTAGAGCCCGTAGAGCCAGGCGATCTCGGTGAACACCACGAAGAAGCCCAGGGCCGCCGTGGTCACCGGGCCCGCGGCGATATCCATGATGCCCACCAGGCGCGGATGGAACCAGGCGATGCAGCTCAGCCAGGCCACCAGGATGGACACGTACATGTGGCCGCTGCGCGGCGCGATGTGCCGGGCGGCGGCGTCTCCCAGAGCGGCGGGTGCCGGGGGCGGCGGCAGCGGCAGGGTGCGCAGCGAGGGATCCGCAACAGGGCGGAGCACCTCCTCTGGAGTGCTGGTCATGGCTCAGTTCCTTGGCAGCTTGAGGGTGAAACCCAGCATCGCGATCCAGAACGAATCGCTGGGGTTGGTTTCGCGGTAGGCGGACAGGTGAAGCCGGTGCCAGCCGGCGACGGGGATGTTCCACTGGGCGGCGGCGACCCAGACGCCGCCGCTGGCGCCGGGCACGGCGCTGTCGATATGGCCGCCGCCCAGGTCCAGGCCCAGGGACCAGCCGTCGGGGTCGGCGTACTCGCCGTGCACCACGCCGCGCCACTCGTCGTCGCCGGCAGCGCCGGTGCGGGCGAAGAACACGGTGGGATCCACCCGGAAGCGCTCGGCCACCGGCAGGCCCAGGCCGGCGAAGAACAGCTTGTCGGTGAAGTCGTCGCTGTGCGGGCTGAGCTGCAGGCCGGCCTTGACGCTGCGTGAGCCGGCCCAGTACTGGATGCCCTCCAGCTTGTAGATTTGCTGGTGGTCGCCGTCGGGCAGGTCCCGGTACCCGGCCTCGGCACTCAGCCAGGTGCCGGGCACGATGCGCTGCAGCAGGCCCAGAAAACCCGCCTTGGCCTGGTCTCCGCTGCGCGCGAGGGCGGGGTTGTCCAGGCTCAGGGTGTCATCAAAGCGCAGCCAGGCCCGGGTCTGGGGCGTGGCCTGGACGGCGAGCTGGGCCTGGCGCAGGCCGGCGTCGCCTTCCCCGGAGGTGTTGCCCAGCCAGACGCTCAGCTCGGCCCGGCCCGGAGCTCCGTGGGCGGCCCGCAGGCCCTGGGCGGCGCTGGCGCGCTCCGGCTCGATCTCCAGCGCCTGCTGGAAGGCGCTTGCCGCGGCGCGCGGCCGCCATTGCTGCAGGGCGATCTGGCCGCGCGCTTCGGCGATTTCCGGGTCGCTGGGGTATTCCCGGGCCAACTCGTCGAAGGCGGCCTGGGCCTGTTCCAGCCGGCCGCTCCAGAGAGCCGTGAAGGCCAGTCCCTTGCGGGCGCCCAGGTTGTCGGGGGCAAGCTCCCGGGCCCGGCGGAAGGCCGTCGCCGCCGCTTCGAAGCGCTCATCCCAGGCCAGCGAGTAGCCCAGGCCGGTGAGGGCTTCCAGGTGCTTGGGCTGCCGGGCCAGCGCCCGGCGGTAGTCCGCCTGGGCCTCGCCGTAGCGCCCCTGCCAGGACCGGGCGGTGGCACGGCCCACCAGCGCGCGGACGTTGTCAGGATCCTGCTGGAGGATGCTCTCGTAGGTCTGCTCCAGGGCCGCGCCGTCGCCGCGACGCGCCTCGGTCTCCGCTTCCTGGAACAGCTCCTCCAGGCCGGCGGCCTGGGCCAGGCCAAGGCTGCCCAGCAGCAGCGCAAGGATCCCGACTGTGCGTCGGATCGTGAAATTCGTCACTGGTAAGTCCCCCGGGGTCAGGCCGACCCAATGCCGGCATATTTGGGAAA
>CAZAQB010000029.1:0-23980 GCA_964487155.1 uncultured Ectothiorhodospiraceae bacterium | reverse complement strand
CGGGTGGTGGGATGGGTGCCGCCGGTTCGGCTCGCACGGGCCCGGGAATGACCGCACTGGCGTTTTCTACGCCGGCCCCCACGTTTCTTCGCAACGTGGGTCTACGGGGGGCGGGGTCGAGGTCGGTGCCAGAGGCCGGAGCGCCGGCGTCCGGGGACAGGCTGCTAGCGGGCGGTCGGGATGGCGCCGCGGTGGTTGGGGAGGATGATGGACGTCAGTCCCGTGACCACCGAGGTTCCCAGCACCACCAGGTGCAGGTTGACGGCCACCGGCAGGGCCTCGGTCAGGGTGCCGCCAGCGGCGGACAGGCCGAGGGTGATACCGGCTTCATAGGTTCCGAAGCCGGCCCAGCTGTGGATGGGCAGGGCGCTGCTCAACTCGCCAGCGGTGGCGCCCAGCCAGGCCGCCACCAGGTTCACATCGGCCATCGCGGCCAGCAGCCACGCCAGGGTCGAGAGCTTGAGGGCCCAGTTGAGCACGGTGATCCCGAGCAGCAGCGCGAAATCCCGGCCGCGGTGGGGCACCGCGGCCAACAGCTTCACCAGCACGCGCCGCAGCCGCCCGCCCTCCGGCGTCGGCGTGATCCGCGCCGCCAGGGCCCGGGCGACCAGGAAGCCGGGCACGGTCAGTGCCAGCACACCCAGGCCGGTGGCGACCAGGCTGTAGCGACCGGTGGCGAACCCGAGGCAGACCATGCCCAGCCAGAGGATGCTGTGCAGGTCCAGGGTACGGAACAGCAGCAGCGTGGGAATGGAGCGGGAGATGGGGATGCCGCAGTAGCGGTTCGCCAGCACCGGAAAGCTGATTTCCCCGGTCCGCATCGGCATCAGGTTGTTGTAGAAGTTGTGCTCCACGGTGAGGCGGAAGCTGGCCATGGCCGTGAGCCGAGGCTGGTCGGCCAGCATCAGCTTCAGCCGCAGGGCGCGGATGCCGTAGCTCACCAGCAGCAGGGCGATAGCTGGCAGCAGCGCAAGCACCGACAGCCGCTGCCAGGGGTCAAGCAGCGCGCCCCAGCCCACGAAACGGTCCACCGCCACCACTAGCGCCACCGGCAGCAGCAGGTTCAGGCCGGTGCGCAGCCAGTGCTTCGAGGGCGGCGTGGCGGGGTCGGGGGTGGAGGCTCGATTCATGGGGAGGGGCGCTCCGCCGGGTGGCCTTCCAGGCGCACCAAGGCGATGCCGCCCTGCCGAAACAGGGTCTCGTGGGCCGGCAGGTCGTCGAGTCGGTCGACGCGAGTGTATACGACATCGCCCGGCGCGGGGGGGCGCGCCGGTGGCGTAATCTCGCCGCGGTAGACACTGAAGCTGGGCATGCGGATGCGGTAGGACACCACCGGCGCGTCCAGGCCCCGGGCCACCGCTGCGGCGCGCTTCACCGGCGCCTGCTGGAGCTCCGCGAAGGCCGCACCGAGACTGGCCTGTAGGGTGGTGACCTGGACAAGACCCACCAGCACAAGGCCCTGCCAGGGTGGCAGGTGCCGCCACAGGGCGAGGGCCAGTGTCAGCCCCAGGCCCAGCCAGGCGGTGACGTGGTAGAGGGGGCCGAAGGCGGCCTCGGAGCGGCTCAGCATGGCCTGCTCGTATTCGCCCCGCATCTGGGGCAGCAGTTCAGGCAGCAGCCAGGGCAGGGCCGCCACCAGGGCCAGCAGCGCCAGCGGCGGGGCGAAGGCGAGCCAACGGGAGCGCAACCGCGCCCGGTGGCGGGCCATGAGCAGGAACAGCGGCGTGGCGCCGTAGAGGATGTAGTGGGGCAGCTGGGTGCCGGACAGCGAGAACAGCACGAACACCAGGCCGAACCAGATCCACAGGAAGCGGTCCAGGGGATCCGCCAACACCCGGCCCAGGGTGGGCACCACGGCCAGCAGCAGCCCGGCCCAGGGCAGCACCACCGCGGGTGTGGCCAGCAGGTAGTAGTAGAGCGCGCCGCCGTGGCTCTCCATGGTGTCGGAGAAACGGCCCACGTTGTGCTTGAGGAAGAACCCGTCGATGAAGGCCTGGCCCTGGTCCAGGTACTCGAGCAGGTACCAGGGGCCGGCCACTGCCAGGAACACCAGCCAGCCGAGCGGCGTGAACACCGCCCGCAGCCACTGCCGGGCGTGGCCGCTGGAGGCGAAGAACAGCAGGCTCACCGCCCCGGGAATGGCCACCGCCACGGGTCCCTTGGTGAGGAACCCCAGCCCCATGAACAGGAAGGTCAGCAGCACCAGGCGACGCTCCGGGCGCTGGTGGTGGCGGTACATGGAGAGCAGGGCCAGGGCGAGCCACAGGTTCAGCAGGGCGTCGGCGGTCGCCGCCCGGCCGATCACCACCACCGCGGCGCTGGTCATGCCCACCAGGGCCGCCAGCACCCCGGTGGTCTCGTCGATGTACTCGCGGCCGAACCGGTAGACGGCAACCATCCAGGCCGAGGCCGCCAGCGCCGAGGGCAGCCGGAAGGCCCATTCGTCCACACCGATCACGGCCACCGCCAGGGCCTGAAGCCAGTAGATCAGGATCGGCTTGTCGAAGCGCAGCTCGCCGTCGAGGTAGGTGGTGATGAAATCACCGCGCTGGAGCATCTCCCGGGTCGCCTCGGCAAAGGCTCCCTCGTCCAGGTCGAACAGGGGCAGGGATCCCAGCCCCAGGAAGAAGCACACCGCCAGCCCCGCCGGCAGCACCCAGCGCCCCGGCGGCAGGCTCGGCGCCGGATCAGGCCTGGGCGCGGCCGTCATGCCAGCGGGGTTTGGGCGCCTCGGGGCTGGGGCGCAGCAGGTAGGGCCGGGCGCCGGAGGCCTCGTGATAGGTGCGCGCCAGCAGCTCCGCCAGCACGCCGGTGGTGAGCAGCTGGATGCTGGCGATCAGGCAGAGGATGGCGACCAGCAGCAGGGGGCGGGCGCCGATGTCCTCGCCCAAGGCGAACTTCAGCCAGGCGAGATAGAGCATGGGCAGGCCACCGAGCAGCCCGAACACCAGCCCGATGGAGCCGAAAAAGTGCCCTGGCCGGGCCTTGAAGTTCATGAAGAACACCACCGAGAGCAGGTCGATCAGCACCCGGAAGGTGCGCGACAGGCCGTACTTCGAGCGGCCGCCGGTGCGGGGCCGGTGATGCACCTCCATCTCGCCGATGCGCTCTGGCGGGGCCACCGCCGCCACCCAGGCGGGGATGAAGCGGTGCATCTCGCCGTACAGCTGCACCTGGCGTATGACGCTGCCCCGGTAGGCCTTGAGGCTGCAGCCATAGTCGCTGATCTGGACGCCGGTGGCACGGCGGATCAGCCAGTTGGCCATCAGCGAGGGCAGCCGGCGCAGCAGCAGGCCGTCCTGGCGGTTGCGCCGCCAGCCGGTCAGCAGATCCAGGTCGCGGCGCTGCAGCTCCGCCACCATGGGCGGGATGTCCGCCGGATCGTTCTGAAGGTCGCCGTCCAGGGTGGCCAGGAACTCGCCGCGGGCGGCGTCCAGGCCCGCCTGCATGGCCGCGGTCTGGCCGAAGTTGCGGGTCAGGCGCAGCACCCGTACGTGCTCGCCGTACTGCCTGGCGGCCTCCTCCAGGGCCGCGCCGGTGGCATCACGGCTGCCGTCGTCCACCAGGATCAGCTCCCAGGGGTCGGGATAGCCGGTGAGGGCATCGTGGGCCTGGCGGACCAGCTCCGCCGCGTTGTCCACCTCGTTGTACAGGGGCACGACCACCGACAGGGACCGGGGCGGAGGGGCGGTCGAGGTGTCCATGGCGGGCAGGCCCGGGTTCGGTGGCTGGGCGGCGTTCGGGAAGCGGAAACCGCGCGGACGTTACGCCAGGGTCCCGGGGTTGTCAACGCGGCGCCAGGGCCGCCCCTGGCCCTCGCGGTGGGCTCTGAGCAGTGATCTGTGGCCATTGGGCAGGCCTTGGCAGGGCGCGCCGGCTTCGGTCACCATCCTCCGCCCCGAGAGCAATGGAAGAATCCCACCGTGCAGCGGCTCGACAGTACCCTGCAGCGCATCAACGGCAAGGGCTATGGCGCCTACAAGTCCATCAAGGGGGAGTACCGGTTCCGGGACTTCACCCTGCGGGTGGACCACGTCCAGGCGGATCCCTTCGCCGCGCCGTCCCGGCTGCGGGCCGTTGTGCCCTGGGCGGTGGCGGGGCTGCCGGACTGGGCGCGGGCACCGGAGCCCCGCGCCCGGGCCGCGCGGGATTTCATCGCCCGGGCGTTCCGGCGCGCGGCCCGGACTGACGACGCCCTGCGCATCGATGCCGGTGCCCAGACCGTGCTCGACCGCACTGCGGTGCTGTTCACCGCCGAGGGTGTGGAACTGCGCTTCACGGTCAGCCTGCCGGCCCGGGGCCGTACGGTGCTGGGCCACGAGGCCCGGGAGCTCCTGTGCCGGCGCCTGGCCGGCGTGGTGAGCGCCAGCGCCCGGTTCGACGCCCTGGACGCGGTGGCCCTTGCGCGCCACTGCGACGGCGTCGAGGACCAGGTGGCCCTGCGCGCGGCCCTGGCGGAGGCCGGTCTGGTGGGGTTCGTGGCCGACGGCGCGCGCCTGGCGCGGCGCTCCGGAGTGGAAGACCGGCCCCTGGAGCAGGCCATCCCCTGGCAGGGTCCCGCGAGCCTTCGGGTGACCCTGCGCGCCCCCCATGCCGGGCCGGTCACCGGCACCGGCATCCCGCGGGGGGTAACCGTGGTGGTGGGGGGCGGCTTCCACGGCAAGTCCACCCTGCTGCGTGCCCTCGAAGTAGGGGTCTACGATCACCGCCCGGGGGATGGTCGCGAGCAGGTGGTCGCCGACCGCGCCATCGTCAAGATCCGGGCGGAGGATGGCCGGGCGGTGCAGGCGGTGGACCTCTCTCCCTTCATCGACCATCTGCCCTACGGGCTCGCCACCCGCGCGTTCACCACGGAGCTCGCTTCGGGCTCAACCAGCCAGGCGGCGTCCCTGCAGGAGGCCCTGGAGCTGGGAGCCGGCGCGCTGCTGCTGGACGAGGACACCTCGGCCACCAACTTCATGATCCGCGACCAGCGCATGCAGGCCCTGGTGGCCAAGGACGAGGAACCCATCACCCCGTTCGTGGACCGCATCCGCGAGCTCTGGGAGCGGCTGGGCGTGTCCACGGTGCTGGTGATGGGAGGCTCCGGCGACTACTTCGAGCATGCCGACACGGTGCTGCAGATGCACGACTACCTGCCCCGGGACGTCACCGGGCGGGCTCGGGAGATCGCACGGACCCATGCCGGCGCCCGGCGCCCGGAGAGTGAGCAGCCCCTGCAGCGGCCCCGGCCGCGGCGGCTGTTCGCGCCCTCCGTGGACCCCCGGGGCCGGGGCGGCCGGCCGCGGATCAAGGGCCGCGGCCGGGAGGCATTGCTGTTCGGCGCCGAGGAAGTGGACCTGGGCGCCCTGGCCCAGCTGGCCGATCCGGCCCAGGTGCGGGCCATCGGCGCGCTGCTGGCCCGCATCCCGGCGGACGCCGAGGGCTGGCTGGAGGATCCTGCGGGCTTTCTGGCCGGGCGCCTGGAGTGGCCCTGGGAGGATATCGCCGCGATCCCGGCCGGCGATCTCGCCCGCCCGCGGCTGGCGGAGGTGATGGCGGTGCTGAATCGGCTGCGGGGGGCGCGCTTCGCGCCGGGATCGGACTGAGGCGGCTTTCGGACATGGGTGAAACGCCGGATGCGCTTCGCTTATCCGGCCTACGCCCCTTCCCCGGCGCCGCGCCGAGCCCCGCGTAGGCCGGATAAGGCGCAACGCGCCGCATCCGGCGTCTTCGGTCAACTGCCACACCCCTGCAGCCGCTGTACGAAGCGGCTCCCCCAGCTCTCCAGGTCGTTGTCCCGCATGACCTGCATCAGGGCGCCGTGGCGCTCCCGGCGCTCCGCCAGGGGCATGGCCAGGGCCTCGTTGAGGGCGGTGGCGATGGCGTGGGAATCGTAGGGGTTGACGAGCATGGCGGTGCCGAGCTCCCGGGCGGCACCCGCCAGGTCGGAGAGCACCAGCACGCCCGGGTTGTCCGGATCCTGGGCCGCGGCGAACTCCTTGGCCACCAGGTTCATGCCGTCACGCAGCGGCGTCACCAGGCCTACCCGGGCGGCCCGGTGCAGCCCCAGCAGGGAGGCCCGGGCAAAGGTCTTGTTGAGATAGTGCATGGGCACCCAGTCCAGCTCGGCGAAGGTGCTGTTGATGTGGCCGGTGGCCTCGTCCAGCGCCCGGCGCAGGTCGTCGTACTCCTGGATGGTGGTGCGCGACGGACTCGCCACCTGCATGTACACCGTGTGCTGGCGCCGGTGAGGGTAGCGGCAGAGCAGTTCCTCGTAGGCGCGGAAGCGCTGGGGCAGGCCCTTGGTGTGGTCCAGGCGGTCCACGCCCACGATCAGATCCCGGTCTCCCAGGCCCTGCACCAGGCGGCGCACCCGCGGCGAGGCGGCGCTGCGCTCGGCGAGCCCGGTCAGCTCGTCCACGTCGACCCCCACCGGGAACACCCCGGTGCGCACCCGGCGCCCGTTCCAGGCCAGGGCGCCGTCCTCGCGGGTGGCGCCCAGGGCCCGGGCGGTGGCGTCGCGCAGGGCCGCCAGGTCGTTGCCGGTCTGGGTTCCCACCAGGTCGTAGTGGAGCAGGTCTTCCAGCAGGGCGGTATAGCCGGGCAGGGCCCGCAGCAGGTCGTAGCAGGGGAAGGGGATATGCAGGAAGAACCCCACCGGGGTCCGCAGGCCGCGGCTGCGCAGCTCCCGGGCAAGAGGAATGAGGTGGTAGTCGTGCACCCAGATGATTTCGTCCCCCTGCAGCAGGGGCATCAGGGCATCGGCGAACAGGGCGTTGACCCGGCGGTAGGCGCGCTCGTAACCGCGCTGGTAGTCCATGGCGCCCAGGTTGAAATGGAACACCGGCCAGAGCACTTCGTTGGAGTAGCCGAGGTAATACTCGTCGTAGTCCTCCCGGGACAACGGCAGGGTGGCGTAGTCGACGCCTTCGCGGTGCTGGTAGCAGGGACGCTCCCGGGGAGTGCCGGTGACGGTGCCGTCCCAGCCGAACCACATCCCCCCGGCGCGGCGCAGGGCGCCGACGATGGCGACCGCCATGCCGCCGGCCTGGGGCCGGTCGCCGCGGGGTATCTGTACCCGGTTGGAGACCACCACCAGCCGGCTCATAGCGCATCCTCCCAGCTGCGCGAGAGCCGCAGCGCCGAGCTGATCAGGCCCACCATGGAGTAGGTCTGGGGAAAGTTGCCCCACAGCTCGCCGGTGACGGGGTCCAGATCCTCGGACAGCAGGCCCAGGCGGGTGCGACTTGCCAGCATGATTTGAAACAACCGCCGGGCCTCCTGATGCCGGCCAATGGCGGCCAGAGCCTCGATGTACCAGAAGGTGCAGACGTTGAAGGCGGTCTCTGGGACGCCGAAGTCATCCTCGGCGGCATACCGGTAAATGTAGTCGCCGCGGCGCAGCTCGGCGCCGACGGCGTCCACGGTGGCCACGAAGCGGGGGTCGTCGGCCGCCACGAAGCCCAGCTCGTGCAGCAGCAGGGCACTGGCGTCCATGGCCGAGCCGCCGAAGCTCTCCACGAAGGCGCCGCGCTCCTCGCTCCAGGCTTCCCGGCAGATGGTGGCGTGCATGGTGTCCGCCTGGGCGCGCCAGCCGGTTGCCTCGTCGGCGAGCTCCAGGGCGCCGGCGATGCGGGCCAGCCGGTCGCAGGCGGCCCAGCACATGACCGCGGAATAGGTGTGGACCCGCTCCCGGCCCCGGTATTCCCAGATGCCGGCGTCGGGCCGGTCGAACAGCGCCGCCGCCTGCCGTCCCAGGGGCTCCAGGCGCCGGAACAGCCGCTCGTCGCCGGGCACCGCCAGGCGCTCGTCGTAGAAGGCCTGGGCGGCGGCCAGCACCACCGCGCCGTAGATGTCGTGCTGGGCCTGGGTGTAGGCCGCGTTGCCCACCCGCACCGGCCCCATGCCCCGGTAGCCGGCCAGCGAAGCCGCCTCCCACTCCTCGATGCGGGTCTCGCCGCCGATGCCGTACAGCGGCTGCAGGGGCTGGTCCTCGCTGCCAGCCACCAGGTTGATGATGTAGTTGAGGTAGCCCTCCATGGTGCGGGTGGCGCCGAGGCGGTTCAGAGCGTGCACCACGAAGTAGGCGTCCCGCAGCCAGCAGTAGCGGTAGTCCCAGTTGCGCTGGGTGCCGGGGGCTTCGGGAATGGAGGTGGTGAGCGCCGCCACCACCGCGCCGGTGTCCTCGAAGGCGCTCAGCTTGAGGGTGATGGCGGCGCGGATCACCGCCTCCTGCCACTCGAAGGGGATGGCCAGCCCGCGCACCCAGTCCAGCCAGTAGGCGCGGGTCTCCTCCAGGAAGCGCCGGGCCATGGCGCTCACCGATTCGGTGATGCTCTCGTCCGGGCCCAGGATGAAGTGCAGCGGACGCTGCAGCACCAGCGCCTGCTCCTGGAGCACGTGGGTCACCGGGGCGTCGGTGGTGAGCCGCAGCACCTCGTCGGGGCGCACGTAGCGGATATGGTTGCTGCCGTGGGTGATGGATGGCGTCTCGGCGCCGTAGGCCGCGGCGGGCCGCACCCGGATCCGGATCACCGGGGCACCGTCGATGGGCTCCACCCGGCGCACCAGCATGGTGGGCCGGAAGTAGCGCCCGAACTGGCGGTAGCGCGGGCAGAAGTCGGTGATGCGCACCGCCGCCCCGTGGCGGTCCACCAGCTCGGTGCAGAGAATGGCGGTGTTGCGCAGGTAGTACTGGCGGGTTTCCGCCTGGTCCATCAGCTCGATGCCCAAGCGCCCGCGCTCGCTGGAATCCAGCAGGGCACAGAACGTCGGATCGGCGTCATATCGCGGCGTGCACCACCACACCACCTCCGCCGAGGGGGTGATCAGCGCCGCCGTCTGGCAGTTGCCCACCAGGCCGAGCTGGAGATCGTGAGGGGAGGGGGCGGGGAAGTTCATGGCAGGCGCTCCGGCAGTCCGGCCAGCCAGGCCAGGGCGGCGTCTACGGACGCCAGGCGAAAACGGGCCGCGGTGTCGGCGCCGTCCCCCACCCGCACGGAAATTCCCCCCAGGCGGTTCACCGTCCGGAAGGCGTCCTCGTCGGTGACATCGTCGCCCAGGAATACCGGGCGGCGGCCCGCGAACGGGGGCTCGGCCATGAACGCCTCCACCACGGTGCCCTTGTGGTGGGCGGTGGGCTTGAGTTCCACCACGGCCTTGCCGCGCTGGACATGGAAGTCCTCCCCCAGCCGCCGGCATTCGGCTTCCATGCGGGTCAGGGCGTCGGCCGCCCGCTCCGGGGCGCGCCGGAAGTGAAGCGCCAGGGCATTGCCCTTGTCCTCCAGCAGCAGGCCGGGGTGGCGCTCGGCGTAGCTCGCGAGGGCCCGGCGGGCGGCATCGAAGGCGGGTGTGGGATCGGCGGGGCGGTGCACGCGGCCGTCGGCACCCCGGCGTTCGAGGCCGTGAATGCCGGCGGTCGGGAGCTGCAGCGGGCCCAGCAGCCGGTCGAGCCCGTCCAGCGAGCGGCCGCTGACGATGGCCAGCGCCCCGCCGAAGGCCTGGGTGAGAGACTCGAGCAGGCCCTTGACGCGGCTGTCGGCCACCACTTCGTCGGGGTGCTCACGGAGGTGGACCAGAGTGCCGTCGAAGTCCAGGAACAGGGCCCAGTCGCGGGCCGGGATGGGCAGTTCGCGTGCCATGGCGCCGTAAGATAGCCAACTGGCGGGGCGGCGCCAAGCGGCCCCGCAGATGACGCCCGAAGGGCCGCTGCGGGTCGCATTCGAGACGGCGCGCGCTGCGGGCGGTTGGGCTATTCTAGAGCTGACAGTCTTTGCCGGGCTCCGCACTGGACCTGGTGGACGCATCAGAGGCCTCACGGTCATGGCGTACTTCCGTCCCCGCAACCGCCGCAGGACCCAGCGCCTGGCTGCCGATATATCTGTCGCCGTCTATCACCGGGGGGATCTGGTGGCCCGCTACCATACCCGGGACGTCAGCCAGGGCGGGCTTGGACTGCGCCCCGGCCGGATCATGTTCTGGCGGGGCACGCGCCTGGAAATCCAGCTCTACCTTGGAGAGCGGCGGCTGCTCGCCCGGCGCATCCCGGCCATCGTGCGCTACTGCAGCGGCCGCGGCATGGGGCTCAAGTTCCGGGCCGGCGAGGTACCCGCCCTGCCCCAGGCCTCCCGTCGGGAGATGCCGCAGTCCTGAGGGCCTGTCGGCCGTTACTTCGGCATCGGTTCACTGGTTGATCAGGCCCGCGGGAGTGCCGGCGGCCGTTGCGGCTACTGCGTCGCTCCCCTCCCTTGCCTGATCAACTGATTAACGAATCAACCGCTCAACGCGTTCACTCCCCCGCCAGGAACGCCGCCAGGCGCCGGTCGAACAGGCGCTCCATGGCCTTGGCCACGGTGCGGTCGATGGCCTGCGCGGATTCCTCTGCGGAGGGGCTCAGCGCCACCAGCCGGTCGCTGCTGCGGGCGCTGGCCTTGGCCTCCATGGTGCGGCCTCCCTGGAAGGCCCGCAGGCCGAGTTCCACGACCGTCTCGGTGTCGTGGGGCAGGGAGGCGTCCACGGTATGGCGCAGGGTCAGCACCTCGATCACCAGCCGGCGCTCGGCGTCGTCGTCCCAGATCGCGGGGCGGAATCCCCACGCACTGAGAGCGTCGGCGCCAGCCAGCTGCATTACGTATTCCAGGGGCTGCTCGGAGGTAATGAGGGCCGCCGGCTTGTTGCGGTTCTGGAGTTCCCCCAGGGCCGGCTGCCCCCGGCGATCCAGCACTTCCAGGGCCACGCGCCGCGCTCCGCCGAGCGCTTCCGCTCCGGTCAACTCCGGCGCCGGCGCGAGGCGCACCGTCTGGGCCTTCTGGGCGCAGCCGGCCAGCACTGCGGCCATGAGCAGGATCAGCGGTATTCTCTGGAGCATTCGCATGCATGCCTCCGGGGCGCCATGGAGCCTGCCGGTCGTCCGACGTCGGGTCCAGGCCGGCTTCGGGAATGGTGAAGGCGCCAATGATCGGCCGGCGACCGGGCTCCGGCAAGCCCTGCGGTTGCATTGAGGCGGGGCCGCGGTGAGACTGTTGCGCTGCAGCAGTCTGCCTGCAGACACGGGGAGAAAGCGAAAGTGCGGTTGGCGAATCTGGAGCCGTCACGGTCCGGCCCGGTGGTGCTCGAGGCGGTCCCTCCCGAGCTGGGCGAGGGGGAGGCCGGCGTGGTCCGCGTGCTGGAGAAGATCCGGGCGGTGCACGAGCGGGTGCCCGTGGACCTGGTGAACATCCCGGAGATCCGCGAGGAGAGCTCGAAAAGCGACCAGGGAGAGCGCCGCAAGCCGTTCGCGCCGCGCATGGCCCCCCGGGAGCTGGCGTTGCGGGTGCGCGACAGCCTGGGGCTGGAGTCCATGATCAACCGGGTTGTGGTCCACATGGAGGCGCGCCGCCAGGCCGACTGGTTCCGGGAGACCTACGAGCGGTACGGCGTGTGCCGCTTTGTGTTGGTGGGCGGCGAGCGCAGCGACGTGCGCTACCCTGGCCCTTCCGTGGGCGAGGCCAACGAGCTGATCCGCGAGACGCTCGATGTCCCCGATCTCGTGGTGGGCAATATCTGCATCCCCGGCCGGCGCGGAGAGGCTCGGCGCATGGTCCGCAAGATGGCCGCCGGCGCCGACCTGTTCACCACCCAGATTCTCTACCACGCGGAGGAATTCACCAGCCTGCTGGATGACCTGCGTGAGCAGCCCCGCCCCGAGTGCGCCCCGCTGCTGCTGGTCTCAGTCTGCCCGGTGCGCAGCGCCCAGGGCATCCGCTTTCTTCACTGGCTGGGGGTGAGCCTGTCGCCGGAGCTGGAAAGCCGGCTCACCGCGCCTGACGAGCCGGTGCTGGATCGCTCCGTGGCGCATATCGAGGGGATGTGGCGCGAAGTGGTGCGCCACGCGGCGGTCACGCGCACGCCGTTTCCCCTCGGCATCAGCCTCGCTCCCATCGGCCCCATTCCGGCGGAGGTGACTGCGGGCCTCGGCCGGCGGCTCAGCGCCGAAGTCTGCGCCGTCGCCTGAATCCGCGAGGGTTAGAATTCCGCGGGCTCCTCCCGGCTCAGCAGATCGTCCCCCGCCGACAGCAGGAACAGGCGGCGGAACAGGCGGTGCAGCTCCGCTTCGCGGCGCAGCAGGCTCAATTCGGGCGGGTCGTCCGACGGCGTGGTCTGGGCGGATTCCCAGACCATGCGCAGGGTCCCGGAACCGGCTTCGACCACTTCCAGGCGGCGAGTGCCCCCGTCCAGACGGGCGCGGATGCGGTAGTTCATGGAAACATCTCCCCTTGCGGCTTGTTCGTAAATGATAGTCATTCGTGTTTATTACGCAAGTGGTTTGTGGCGCCCGCGGCGGGGGACTATCTTCCGTCAAAGAGGGTGCCGCCCGGGGGTTCGAGCCTCGGTCCCGGCGAAGCCTGCCGAACGGAGGCGATCAATGGATGCCGGAGGCCGACGGCGATGACCAACCGGGGTGCTGCGGTGCTGGGGCTGCGGCTGTTCGCTCTCTACCTGGTGGCCAGGGTGGTGCTGGACGCTCCGCGCAGCGTCGCCGTTGTGGCCGCTCAGCCCGGCCAGGACGCCACCACCCTGGCGGCGGTTGCGGCGGTGGCGCTGCCCCTGGCCGCTGCCTTTCTGATCTGGGTTTACGTCGGGCGCCTCGCCAGCTGGGTGCTGCCACCGCGGCGTCCCCAGAGCCTGGAGGTGGGACAGTCGGCGGACCCGGCTCAACTGGCGGCGCTCGCCTACACGGTGGTGGGCTTCGTGCTGTTGGGCGAGGCGCTGCCGCCGCTGGTGGGGCACCTGGCCTTGCACGGCCTGGACGGAGCGGTTTCCCCGGAACTGGTGAGCCGGCTGGCGACGGCCATCATGGGGCTGCTGCTGGTGCTGGGGGCGCGCAACCTCGCCCGCCTGGTGAGCCAGCTGCGGCGGGCCGGCGCGGTGCGGCCTCCGGCCACCGGCACGGCGCCGGAGCGTGGCGGCCCGCCAGACGGCCGGTGACGCCGTGCAGCCCTGGTCACCGAGCGCGGCGCCCGCCGGTACTCAGTCGGTTTCCATCAGGGCGTCTAGGAATCTCTCGCCGTAGCGCTCCAGCTTGTGCCGGCCCACTCCCGGCACCGCCGCCAGCTCCTCCAGGCTGCGCGGCTGCTGGGCCAGCATGGCGGCGAGGGTGCTGTCGTGAAAGATGACGTAGGGGGGTACGCCCTCGTCCCGGGCAATTTCCCTGCGGCACCGGCGCAGGGCCTCCCAGCCCGGCGTGCCGGCTTCGGGCCGCTCGGTGCGGCCCCCCGCGGTGCGCCGCCGGCCCGAAGGTAGTTCCTCGCGCAGCGCCAGGCTCTCCTCCCCCCGCAACAGCCGCCGGCTGGCCTCGGCCAGGCGCAGCCCGCCGGCCGGGCCGGGCTCCAGGTAGCCGAGGGCCAGCAGCTGGCGCAGCAGCGACAGCCAGATGCCGCGGCCGTGCCCGCTGCCGATGCCGAAGGTGCTGAGGCGGTCGTGACCGAGGCTGCGGATGCGTTCCTGGTCCTTGCCCAGCAGGACGTCGGCCACGTGAGCGGCGCCGAAGCGCTGGCCGGTGCGGTAGACACAGGACAGCGCCATGCGTGCGGCTTCGGTGGCGTCCCAGGTGCGCGGCGGATGCTGGCAGTTGTCGCAGTTGCCGCAGTCGCCCGGGTGGGGTTCGTCGAAGTAGCGCAGCAGGGTCCGGCGTCGGCACACCGCCTGCTCGCAGTAGGCCAGCAGGGCGTCCAGGCGGGCGCGCTCCTGGCGGCTGCGCTCCTCGCCGGCCTCGGACTGGGCGATCCACTGGCGGGCCCGGGCGACGTCCTGCAGGCCATAGACCATCCACGCATCGGCGGGCAGGCCGTCGCGGCCCGCGCGGCCGGTTTCCTGGTAGTAGGCTTCCAGGCTGCGGGGCAGGTCCAGGTGGGCGACGAAGCGCACGTCGGGCTTGTCGATGCCCATGCCGAAGGCAATGGTAGCCACCATCACCAGGCCGTCTTCGCGCAGGAAGCGCTCCTGGTGGGCCTGGCGCTGCTCGGCCGCCATGCCGGCGTGGTAGGGCAGGGCGCGGATGCCCTGCAGGGTCAGCCACTCCGCGACCTCTTCGGTGCGGTTGCGGGTGGCGCAGTAGACGATGCCGGCCGCGCCGGCGTGGCGCTCGCCGATGAAGGCGGCCAGCTGTTCATTGGGGCGCTGCTTGAGGCCCACCTGGTAGCGGATGTTGGGCCGGTCGAAGCTGTCCACGAAGGTCCGGGCACCGTCCGGCAGCAGCCGGGCGGCGATCTCGCCCCGGGTGCGTGCGTCGGCGGTGGCGGTGAGCGCCAGTCGCGGTACCTCCGGGTAGCGATGACGCAGCGTGTCCAGGCGCAGGTACTCGGGCCGGAAGTCGTGGCCCCACTGGGAGACGCAGTGCGCCTCGTCGATGGCGAACAGGGCGATCTGGGCGCGGTCCAGCAACTCCAGCATGGACTCGCTGAGCAGCCGCTCCGGCGCCACGTACAGCAGGTCCAGCTCGCCGGCCCGCAGCCGCTGCTCGGTGGCCCGCCGGGCCGGCGGCTCCAGGCTGGAGTTCAGGTAGGCTGCCTTGACGCCGTTGTGGCGCAGCGCCTCCACCTGGTCGCGCATCAGGGCGATCAGCGGCGAGACCACCACGGCGGTGCCGGGCATGGCCAGGGCCGGAATCTGATAGCACAGGGACTTGCCGCCGCCGGTGGGCATCAGCACCAGGGCGTTTTCCCGGGCCAGAACGGTGCTGATGATCTCGGCCTGGCGGCCCCGGAACTCCGGGTAGCCGAACACCTCCCGCAGCAGGCGCCGCGCCTCGTTCAGGTTCTGGGGCTCAGCCGCCATGGCCGCCCTCCGGCGGCACGCAGGCCTGGGCCGCCCGCGCGAGGCCCACGGCGAAGACGGCCGCGGAGTACCGGTAGGCGTGGCTCCAGCGCTCGGTGCCGGTTTCGGTCCACGGGCGACCGGTCAACTCTTGGAAGCGCCGGCGCAGCGGCCCCGGAGGCGCTGCGCTCTCGGCCCTCTCCCACACCAGGGTCACGCCGCAGCGCCCGGCCAGGCGCCGGGCAGCGGGCTGCATGGGGCGCCCCACGTGGACCACCACGGTGCCGGGCAGGTGCAGTTGCAGGCTGCCGGCGATGTAGTTCTCGTCGGTCAGCAGGAGCCCGCCGTGCCAGTCCCGGCGCCGCAGTTCCTCGGCCAGCGCCTCCAGGGGGGCATTGAGGCGCAGCGGCTTGCCCACGGCGCCGGCTATGGGCACCCGCGCCGGCATGGCCAGGGCGACCGCCAGGGCGAATACTGCGGCGGTGCGGGCAAGATATTCCAGGCGCCGGCGGGTCACCCGCCGACGCGCCACCAGCAGCACCGCCAACGGCGCCATGAAGGCAAACGGCAGCATCCAGCGATCCTTGAAGCTGGTGCCCCCGGTCACCAGCATCACCAGGGTCATGCCGGCGGCAAACACGGCCAGATAGCGGCCCAACAGCCCGACCCAGAGCCGGTCCGGTGGGCCTAACCCGCATGTCTCCGCGGGCGGACGGCGCGCGAGCGTCACGCCGAGAATGAGCCACAGCGGGGTCAGGAACTGGAACAGTGCCCACAGCAGGTTGCCCCACCCCAGGACCACCGCCAGAGGCAGGGCTGGGTCGCGCGCGGCGTCCAGTTTGCCCAGGATGGAGGTCGTGACCTGATCCAGATGTCCCAGGGCCCAGAGATGGTGGGGCCCGGCCGCTACCGCCGCAAACGCCAGAGCCAGCGCCAGGTCTGGCCGCAGCAGCCGTGCCCGGCTCGCGGGCAGCCAGACGGCGGCCGACAGCAGGGCGCCGGCGTACAGCACAAAGCTGTACTTGGCCAGCAGCCCCGCGGCCAGGGCGCCGCCCAGGGCGATGAACCAGCGCCGGCGGCCGGTGGCGATGATCTGCGCCAGGGCGTACAGCAGCCCGGCGGCACAGGTGGTGACCAGTACCGAGTGGGAGAGATCCCGATGGGACTCCCACACGATCTGGGGAATGAACAGCAGGCCGGCGGCGGCCACGACGGCCAGCTGCCGGTCGTCGAGCAGCCGCCGCGCGGCGCCGTAGGTGCACAGGTACGTGCCCGCCAGCAGCACGTTCTTGAGCAGCGTCAGCCCCAGCACGGAAGGTCCGGTGAGTTGAAACACGAACCACTGCAGCCAGCTATAGAGCGGCGGCTGGGGGCCGTAACCGAGGCGCAGTTCCCGGGTGAGGATGAGCTGTTCCGCCTCGTCCAGATCCAGGGTGCTGGAGACCAGCAGCCGCGCCGCCATCTGGTAAAGGAAGTAGGCCGCCAGCAGCATGGCGCCGTGGCGGGTCAGCGCGTCCAGCAAGGGCGTGCCGGTCTGCCGGTAAGGCGGCTGGGGCTGGACCATGGAGGGGTGGGCCCGGGACGCTGCGAAGCGGCGAGGATAGCGACCAGCGGCGGCGGCGCCAAGGCGGAGGACAGACCGTGAGCGGGGCCGCCGGCTATCTGAGCCTGTTCGCCAGCGCGTTCCTCGCCGCCACTATCCTGCCCCTGCAATCAGAGGTGCTGCTGGCCGGCCTGCAGATAGCGGGCACCCACAACAGCGCCGCGCTGGTGGCCGTGGCGACGGCCGGCAATGTGCTGGGTGCGCTGGTCAACTGGGTTCTGGGGCGTTACTTCCTGCACTTCCGGGATCGGCGCTGGTTTCCCATCAGCCAAAGGATGCTGGACCGGGCCATCGGCTGGTACCAGCGCTGGGGAGTATGGTCGCTGCTGCTGGCCTGGACCCCCTTTCTCGGCGATCCCCTGACCCTGGTGGCCGGGGTGCTGCGTACCGGCTTCTGGACCTTTCTGGTGCTGGTGACACTGGGTAAGGGCGCACGCTATGTGCTGGTGGTCTATCTGGTCGGCCCAGCGGCCTGACCCGAGGGCGCCCGGCGGTCGGTGCCGGAAGTCGCGAATTTTACAAGCTGATACGTATTACAGGTCCCGGGCTTCATACCTCCACGGGCATGCTTCCGCGCCCGCCGGAAGTGCATAACTTATTATAAATAGAATAAAAAATCAGCGCGACGCGGTGAAACGCGGGCTGAGTACGGTGGGAGGTATCAGGCGGAGCGCCTGCAGCAGCCGCGTTGCGCGATGGTATGCTCTCAGGGAGTTGGCCGATACAGAGCCGACACGCGGAGGCCGGGGGATTTCAGGGTGACGGGACGTCACCCATTCATGAGACAGGTGATCTCTTATGGTGTCGCAGCAAGCTAGTCAACAACGTCCGACCCCCGCTGGGGACCCGGTGCCGGCGGGCTGGTCGTTCCTGACCAACCATGCCCATACCCTGGTCTGCCTGGCCCGCAACCCGGACCAGACGCTCCGGGAAGTGGCCAACAGCATCGGTGTCACCGAGCGGGCAGTGCAACGCATCGTCTCCGACCTGGAGCAGGCGGGTGTGCTCACCCGCCACAGGCTGGGGCGGCGCAACCGCTACGAGATTCACACGGATGTTCCCATGGTCAATCCCGGTGAAGACCAGTGCGAGGTGGGCGACCTGCTGAAGGTCATGCTCAGGGACTGAGACGCGGGGCCTGCTCCGGCAGTCCGAGTGATGCGGGGGCTGGAGCGCTATCGCCCACTGGTGGACGACTGGTCGGCATTCGCCGAAAGTGTCCGCCGGCCGTTGCCAGCCACGCTCTGGGCGCATCCGGAGCGTGTGGATGCGTCCGAGCTGGTGCCGCTGCTGGCGGAGTCGGGTCTGGAGGCACGGCCCCTGCCCTGGCACCGCGGCGCGTTGCAACTCGCTCCCGGATGCAGCGCCGGGGAGCACTGGGGGCATGGGGCCGGTCTCTTCCAGATCCAGGAGGCGGCGGCCATGCTGCCGGCGCGCGTGCTCGACCCGCGCCCTGGCGAGAGGATTCTCGACCTGTGCGCGGCGCCTGGCAACAAGACCGCCCAGCTTGCCCTCGCGGTGGGTGCTGCCGGCATGGTGGTGGCGAATGATCCGCAACGCGGCCGCCTCGCCCCGTTGCGGCAGACCATCAAACGCCTCGGCCTGTGCAACGTGGTCGCTACTCGGCGCCCCGGGGAGGAGTACCCCATGGCGGCGGGTGGCTTCGACCGGGTCCTGGTGGACGCGCCGTGCTCCGGGGAGGGCACCTGGCGCCGGCGGGCCGAACCCGCCTCGGTGCCTGACGATGCCCGGGCGCGGCTTGCAACCCGCCAGTACCGCCTGCTGGAGCGGGCCATCGCCCTGTGCAGGCCGGGCGCCACCCTGGTGTACTCCACCTGCACCCTGGCGCCCGAGGAGAACGAAGCGGTCATCCAGCAGTTGCTGGAGGCCCACGGCGAGCATGTCGACCTGTTGCCGGCCCGAGTGGCGGGCTTTGCATCCGATGCGGGCCTCACGCACTGGGCCGGCCGCGCGCTGGATCCGTCCCTCTCGCATGCCATGCGGGTCTGGCCCCATCGGGCGGACACCGGTGGTTTTTTCATCGCGCGGCTGCGCATCCGGGGCGGCGCCGAGCCTCCCGCCACCGCGTCCGGCATCCGCGGCGCAGCGCAAGCGGGAGACGAAGCCCTGGCGGCGCGTCTGCGCCGCTGCCTGGACCTTCCACCGGGAGCCCTGGATGGCCTGCGCCTGGTGGAGGCCGGCGGGCGCTATGCCCACCTGGTAGGTTGCGGGCTTGCGGCGGGGTTACATCCCCCCGCGGAGTTTCGCGGCCTGCCCGCGCTGGCCCGGCAGATGCGTCCGGACAAGCCCACCACCGCCGCCGTGCTGGCCCTGGGCCGCGTCAGCCAGGGTCCCCGGGTGCATCTCGACTCGCCGGATCTGCGGCGCTTTCGTGCCCGCCAGGACGTGCGCCTGGCGCCGGCACCGGGGCCGGGTTACGTCATGGTGTGGCACCGGGGCCATCCGGTGGGACTCGGGCGGCTGCGGGGCAATGCGCTGGAAAGCCTCTATCCCCGTGCCTGGAGCCCCGCCTGAGACTCTCAGGCGGGACCGGGCTCGCCTGAGCCGTCGGCCTCGGCCTGGAGCGTCCCGGCGTCGCGCCGGTCCGCCCCCCAGCTGCCGTGAATCATCTCCAGCACCGCCGCCACGTCCTCGCTCGGCACGGCCTCGGGGGATCCCCGCTCCAGGGGGTCGAAGTGGAAGATGTAGAGCCTTGAGATGAACTGCTCCACGGGCAGCGACGCTTCCCCGAAACGCTCCCCGTGGCCCTCGGTGGAAACCCGCACACCCTGGCCCCAGTCCTGGCCGCTGTCGTTGTTGGGATTGAAGAAGTAGACCCGCATCACCCGCTCCGGGTCCAGGGCGACCCGGATGATGGAAATGGCGTGCCAGCCCACGAAACGCCCGGCGCTGTCGGTGACCGCCACGCCCGCGGGCTGCGGGTGGATCACCGGCTGGTTGCCGTTGTAGTAGGGGTGGTAGCTGGAATAGAAGTGCCGGATGAAGCCCTCGGGCTCGCGCAGCTTGCCGGTGGCCACGTCCACCGCGATGCGAAAGCCCCGGCCCACCCACCAGCCATGGAACTCGGGATTGACCCAGCGGTGCGGGTCTTCCCCACGCTCGTAGCAGCGTCGGCCCATCGCGTTGTAGATGCGGTCCAGGTGGGGTACCACCACCACCGAGACCGCATCCAGGTCCAGTACCGGGCTGGTGGCCAGGCCGCGGCCGGAGCGGGCCGAGGACACCGGCTGGCCCTCGAAATGGAACACCACCTCGTCGTCCCGCGCGGCCCAGGCGACGATCTGCAGCAGGTAGTCCGGGTCGTTGTAGGCCCACATGGACAGCGCCCGGGCCGACTGGCAGGTGGGGTTGTTGCCCTGGCCGACCCCCAGAGGCTGGCCCAGCATGGCCACCACCCCGGCCAGCAGATGGACCCGGGGCGGCTGGGCATCGCCGAACGCCGCGCGCAGCCGGGAATCAGCTGTGGCCGACATGGGCAGGGCGATCTGCCGCCAGAGGCCCGGAGCCACCGGCGGCGCGTACAGAATGCCGCGCTCCAGGAGCAGGGCCAGGCCGTATACCGCCTGGGCGGTCTCCGGGTGCACCGCCTCGTGGATCAGGGCGCGCACCAGCAGCCGGTAGCAGAGCAGGCAGTCACGCCCGGTGCTGGACAGGCCCAGGGCCTCGGCCAGCAGTTCCTCGTGATCCTCCAGCAGGAAACGCAGCAGCACCGGATGGTAGGGAGACACCAGGCCGGTGTCGTGCATCGCCCGGGCGAAGCCGGTGGCCTCCTGCTGCAGAGCGGCGGTATCCACGGAGGCCAGGCGCTGGCGGTAGACCTCCAGGCCCGGGTCCTCCCGGGAGGCCTTGGTGGGGCCGAACAGGCCGCTGATCAGCCGGTCGGCGCCCGCCGCCCCGGCGCCCAGTTCCACCTGCGGGTTGGAGCGGCAGATGGCGATCTGGCTGACCATGGCCTTCACGGATTCGGTCTGCAGGGGGCGCTGGCCCATCACCCGCCAGATTTCGTCCACCAGTTTCTCGATGACGTGCTCGTAGCCGATGCTCTCGGCCAGGTGCTGCACCAGGCCCCGCACCACCGGGGCGAGCGCGCCCAGGCGCACCCGCTCGGTCTCGGTGGGCGGCCCGAACAGCAGTTCGAGATTCAGTGCCATGACCTGGGACAGGAAGTGCCGGGCCTGCTCGGCGGACAGGCCCGGGTGCTGGTAGCGGTCCCGGGCCACCGCCAGGAACCGCAGCTCGCTGAGGCATTCGAGCATGATCGACTGGGCGCTGCCCTCCCGCAGACCCTGGGCGGCCAGGCCGGGCACGAGTATTTCCGGATGGTCCCAGTCGCTGCCCGAGAACAGCCCCGCGGCTTCGTAGGCCTGGGCGCGATCCTCCACTTCGGCGCAGCCGCCGGGCACTGAAAGCAGCCGGCGGGCAGCGTCCAGCACCCGGGGAAGCCAGGCGATCTTGGTGAAGGAGGGGGCGGCGGCCATGCCCTGGATGGCGCGATCGAAGGCTTCGGCCAGGCGTTGGAGTTTCTTGGAATCCGCCACTGGATCGGATGGATCGTGGCTCAAAATGCTGTCCTCAGCAGTTGCAGGGGGACGCTCCCCTTATCGCGGCGCGGGCCATGGCAACTGGTGCCGGTCCGCTGCTCGATCCGACGCCTGCCGTGCATCGCACAGGCGCGGAGGGCGCCCGACGGCGCTGCTGGCGCACTGCCGGCTCCGGCCCGCAGGGTATAGCATCCTGTGCCCGGAACCCACAAACCCCGCAGCGGGTCACGGATCGGCCGTGTAAGTCCCTGGATCACGGCTGAGGCCCAGCAGGCCCGGCTGCTCGTGCAGCACCAGAAAGGTTGCCACGCCGCGCAGATACTCTCCGAACCGGCCCTTGGCCTCGAAGCGTCCGCGGAAGGAATCGGCGTCGAAGCGCTCCCCCAGGCGGGGCAGCACGCCGCCGCACAGGTAGACGCCTCCGAGGGCGCCGAAGGCCAGTGCCAGGTCGCCGGCGAAGCCGCCGAGGCCGGCGCAGAACAGGTCCAGAGCCTCGGCACAGGTGGCATCCCGGGCGGCAGCGGCGACCACCTGCTCCGCAGTGAGGGTGGCGCCGGGGCGGGCGTCCAGGCGCTGCAGGGTCTGGTGCAGCAACGCCAGTCCGGGCCCGGACAGCAGCCGTTCGGCACTGCAGTGTCCGTGGATCGCCGTGACTGCCCGCGCCACGGCCCATTCCCGCTCGCTGGTCGCGGTGTAGCTGGCATGGCCGCCTTCCCCCTGGACCACGGTCCAGACGCCGCCGGCGGCCACCAGCGCGGCCACTCCCAGGCCGGTGCCCGGTCCCAGCGCCAGCATGGGCATGCCCTCGCGCACCGGGCCGCCCCCGAGCCACTGCCGGTTCGCTGGACCGAGGTGGGGCAGCGCCAGGGCCTGGGCGGCAAAGTCGTTGATGAATTGCAGTCGATCAAAACTCAGCCGGCTGCGGGTCTCCTCTGCGGAGAAATCCCAGCCGGCGTTGGTCATGCGCAGCCGGTCCCCCAGGACCGGGGTTGCGATGGCCAGCCGGGCGCGCCGCGGCCGGGGGTCGGGAATGTCCGCGAGGTAGTGGGCGATGGCGGTGGCGGGGTCGGGAAAATCCGCCGTGGCCAGCACCCGGACCTCGGAGATCTCCCTGCCGGGGCGGGCCAGGGCGAGCCGGGCGCGGGTACCGCCCAGGTCGCCGATGAGCACCGGCGCCGCGTCCGCGCTCACGGGCGGGCGCTGCCGGTGCCGGCCGGGTTGAGGGGCCGGATGGAAGCACGTGGCATGGCGTCTCCGAACTCGGGGGGACGTTAAAAGAGTACCCAACAGGTACGAATTGATCTAGAATCCGGACCACGATGATTCGGATTAACCGCGAAACCGACTATGCCATCGGCATCCTGACGCGCATGGCCCGGGATCCGCAGCGGCGTTACACCGCTCCGGCCCTGGCCGAGGCCCGCGGGCTGCCGCTGCCGGTGGTGGGCAAGATCCTGAAGACCCTGGTGCATGGCGGCATCCTGGTGTCCTACCGGGGCGCCAAGGGGGGCTACGGTCTGGCCCGGGCGCCGCACAGCATGTCGGTGGCGGAGATCATCGCCGTGCTGGAGGGTCCCATCGCCCTGACCGAATGCGTCGAAGAGGGCGTGGACGCCTGCCAGTATGGCGACCATTGCACGGTCAGCACCAACTGGAGCCACATCAACCGGGTGGTGCGTCAGGCCCTGGAAGGCATATCCCTGGCGGACATGGAGGGGACGCCGGTCGCGGCCGCCCCCGACCCGCAGGCCAATGTTCACTCGCTGAAATTTACCGGAGTGCGCTATGTCGGCGACCACTGACACCATCACCGAGGTTACCCGGCGCGGCTACGATGCCGGTTTCATCACCGACATCGAGCAGGAGTCGGCGCCACCGGGCCTCAACGAGGACATCGTCCGCTTCATCTCCGCCAAGAAGGAGGAGCCGGAGTGGATGCTGGAGTGGCGCCTGAAGGCCTACCGTGGCTGGCTGGAGATGGCCGAGCCGAAGTGGGCCCATGTGCACTACAAGCCCATCGACTTCCAGGCCATCTCCTACTACGCGGCGCCGAAGAACCAGCCCAAGAGCCTGGACGAGGTGGACCCCAAGCTGCTGGAGACCTACGAGAAGCTCGGCATTCCCATGCACGAGCGGGAAATGCTGGCTGGTGTGGCGGTGGACGCGGTGTTCGACTCGGTCTCCGTGGCCACCACCTACAAGGGCAAGCTGGCCGAGCAGGGCATCATCTTCTGCTCCATGTCCGAGGCGGTGCGCGAGCACCCGGAGTTGGTGCGCAAGTACCTGGGCACGGTGGTGCCCACCAACGACAACTACTTCGCCGCGCTGAACTCGGCGGTGTTCTCCGACGGCTCCTTCGTGTTCATCCCCAAGGGGGTGCGCTGCCCCATGGAGCTGTCGACCTACTTCCGCATGAACGCCGGCCATACCGGCCAGTTCGAGCGCACCCTGATCATCGCCGAGGAAGGCGCTTCCGTGAGCTACCTGGAGGGCTGCACCGCTCCTATGCGTGACGAGAACCAGCTGCACGCCGCGGTGGTGGAGCTGGTGGCCCTGGACGACGCCCAGATCAAGTACTCCACGGTACAGAACTGGTACCCGGGCGACGAGGAGGGCCGCGGCGGCATCTACAACTTCGTCACCAAGCGGGGCCTGTGCGCCGGCAACCGCGCCAAGATCTCCTGGACCCAGGTGGAGACCGGCTCAGCCATCACCTGGAAGTACCCCAGCTGCGTGCTGCGGGGTGACGACTCGGTGGGCGAGTTCTACTCGGTGGCCGTCACCCGGGGCCGACAGCAGGCGGACACCGGCACCAAGATGATCCACATGGGGCGCAATACCCGCAGCACCATCGTCTCCAAGGGCATCTCCTCCGGCCGCGGCGAGCAGAGCTACCGGGGGCTGGTGCGCATCACGCCCAAGGCCGAGGGGGCGCGCAACTACTCCCAGTGCGATTCCATGCTGATGGGCGATCAGTGCGGGGCGCACACCTTCCCGTACATCGATGTGCAGAACCCCTCGGCCCAGGTGGAGCACGAGG
>CAZAQB010000028.1:4829-29760 GCA_964487155.1 uncultured Ectothiorhodospiraceae bacterium | reverse complement strand
GTGGACCACCCTGCCGACCGGGGCGGGCCCACCAACTTCGGCATCACCCAGAAGACCCTGAGCCGGGTGCTGGGCCGGGCGGCCAGCCGCTCCGAGGTGCAACGCCTGGACCCGGAGATGGCCCGGGACATCTACCGCCGCGACTACTTCGTCGGCCCCGGCATCGACGGGCTGCCGGCGTCCATCCAGCCGTTCATCTTTGACTGTGCCGTGAACCACGGCCCGCGCCGGGCGATACGCTTCGTACAGAACGTCTGCAACGACGCCGGCTTCGGCCCCCTGGACGTGGATGGGGTCATGGGCCCCCGGACCCGCTCGGCGGCCGGGCAGGCCCAGGAGGCCATGGGCGAGACCCTGCTCCAGGCCCTGATCGAGGAACGACTGAACTTCTACGACCAGATCGTCGCCAACGACCCGGGCCAGGAGGTGTTCCTGGCGGGCTGGCGCAACCGGGTGGCGGAATTCCAGCAGGAGGTGGCGTGATGGCCGTGTGGAGCTGGATTGGCAATGTCTTCAAGCCGGCCAAGGACCTGGCCGAGGTGTTCGTCGAGAACAAGGAGCAGCGCGCCGAGCGCCGCCACGAAGAGAGCATGGCGGACACCGAGCTGAACGCCGAGGTGCTGCAGCAGTTCGCCACCGAGTTCCAGCGCCGGGCCAGCCGCAGCTGGTGGGACTCCTTCGTGGACGGGCTGAACCGTCTGCCGCGCCCGTTGCTGACCCTCTCGGTGATAGCCTTCTTCCTGCTTACCCCGTTCTATCCGGAAAAGATCATCGAGGTCTCCAAGGCCTACGAAGTCATCCCGGCGGGGTTCTGGGCACTGCTCAGCATCATCGTCGGGTTCTACTTCGGCGGCCGCATGCAGCTCAAGAGCCAGGACTTCACCGTGAAGGGCTCGGCAGTGAAGGCCGCCCAGGATCTGGTCCAGGTGCGCCGGGAGTTCCGGGAGGTGGTCACCGACGACCAGCCCGCCGAGGAGAAAACCTACCGCAAGGCCGTCGCCAGCCAAGGCCGCAAGCGCAACCGCACGGCGCTGGAGTGGCGCCAGCGCGCCACGGGACGGCGGACGGCGGAGCCCGCCGACGCACCGCCGGCCCCGGACGCCGATGCCCCCTCCCCCATGACGCCCAACGAGAGCTTCCGGTGAGGCCATCCGGCGGCGTCCGGCACCGCGCGGGCGTCGCGCAGACCGGATAAGTGCAGCGCATCCGGCGTTCTCGGTTGCCGGATACGGCGCCCCCCGGCTTCGGCACTGCCTTGGGCACAGCTGCCGTAGACCCACGTTGCAAAGAAACGTGGGAGCCGGCGTAGCAATCGCCAAAGTGCCAATCGCCGCGCCCGCGTGCCCGAACCGATCCGCGGTACCGATGCCATCGCCCGATGGCAGGTTTCTCCGCAACCTGCCCTACGGCGGGCTTCGGTCGGCACTGGGCGCAATCCCCACCCCATGCTCCGGCGTACCTGATTCTGTAAACACTCTCTCAATGGTTGTGGCCCACCGGCAGGCTCTGGGCCGGAGGCTCCTCCCCCGGGGCATCCGCCAGGTGCAGATGCGGGTGCTCGTGCGGGTGGGAGTGGAGCACCGCGGGGCGCAGGCGGCCGCCCCGCAGCACGCAGACCCGGGTCGCCAGGCGCTGGATCAGCTCCAGGTTATGGGAGACGAACACCATGGCGAGCCCCAGCGCTTCCAGGTGTTCCAACAGCCGGGCCTCGGTGGGCCGGTCCAGTCCGTTGGTGGGCTCGTCCAGCAACAGCACGTCCGGGTCCATGGCCAGCACGCTCGCCAGGGAGACCATGCGCTTCTCGCCGCCGGAGAGCTGGTGAGTGACCCGCTCCGCCAGGGCCGCCAGGCCCAGGCCCGAGAGGGTGGCCAGCGCCCGTTGCCGCGCCGCCTCTGGCGCCAGCCCCTGGTTGAGCGGCCCGAAGGCCACGTCCTCCAGCACCGTGGGGCAGAACAGCTGGTCGTCCGCGTCCTGGAACAGCAGACCGGCGCGCAGCCGCACCGTCTGGAAGTCCCGCTCGGTGCGCCGCTCCCGGCCGAAGGCGAGCACCCGGCCGGCGCTCGGCCGGCACAGCCCCACCAGCAGCTGAAGCAGCGTGGTCTTGCCGGCGCCGTTGTCGCCGGCCAGGGCGACCCGCTCGCCAGGGGCCAGAGCGAAGTCCACGCCCCGCAGCACCGGCCGCCCGGGATAGCCGAACTCGATTCCTTGCAGAGCCAGCAGGGGCCCGCTCACAGCGCCCGCTCCAGGGCGACCAGGGCCGCCAGGACGCTGGCGGCAGCCAGGCCCCAGGCGCTGTCCGCGCGGCCCCACCGGCAATCGTCCAGCAGGTACAGCCGGCCGTCGAAGCCCCGGCATCTCATGGCCGCGAGCACGCGCCGCGAACGCTCCAGGCTGCGCACCAGCAGCATGCCCACCAGGTAGCCCAGGCTGCGCCAGGTGTGGCGGTCGCTGCGCGGCGTGAAGGCGCGGGCACGCATGGCCAGGCGCAGCCGGCGATACTCGTCCTGGACCACCGCGATATAGCGCACGGTAAACAGCAACAGGTGCACCAGCCGCGCAGGCACCCGCAGCCGGGCCAGGGCGTGGCCCAGGGCCGCTGGCTCCAGGGTGCCCAGCAGGGCCAGCATGGCGAGCACCACGGCGTGGGCGCGCAACAGGATCACCAGCGCCAGCCAGGCGCCTTCCCGGCTGGCCTCCAGGGGCCCGATGCGGAACCAGAGGGAACCGGCGACGCTGAACGGCAGCAACATCAGCACTACCGCCATGAAGCCCTCCAGCAGCAGCAAGCGGGCCAGCAGCCGGCGCGGCGCCCAGCCGCTCGCCAGGGCCAGCGCAAGCGCCCCGGTCAGCGCCAGGGCCAGCACCTCAGGCTGTTCCAGGCTCACCACCACGCCGGCGAAGGCCAGCGCCGCCAGCAATCGCAGGCGTGGATCCCGCCGCGCCAGCCAAACCGGCGCCGGCGGCACCGCCAGCAACGCCGGCCTGCTCACCGCCCACCGGCCGGGCGCCGGCTGCGCCACCAGGCAGCCAGCCCCGCCAGACCCAGGATGTAGCCCAGCCCGCCGAGCACATCCCGCAGCCGCGCCTGCTCGTCGCAGGCCACCAGCTGCCGGCGCAGGGGCACGATCTGCCGGGCCACGGCCTGTTCCACCAGCGCCGCCAGATCATCGGGCGGGCCGGCGGCGGAGGGCGCGCCATCCCGCGACGGCGCCCGGCTGGAGGTCCCGGCGGCGACACCCAACTCGGCGGCGCCCACGTTCCAGCCGGCCTGATGGCCGTCGCCGGTGGCCGCGACGATCCGGTGGTCCACGGGACCGGCGACCTGGAAGGCGAATTCGCCCGCGGCGTTCACCTCAGGGCGCGCCAGTTCTTCGCCGTCGGGCCCCAGCACCGTGATGCTGGCGCCGGGAGCGGGCGCTCCTCCTACGAAATACACCGAGCCCTCGACGCGGCCGGCCTCGGCAAAGGCGAACACCTTGAGCCGGTGGGCCCCCAGTTCAGGGCTCGCCGCCAGCAGGGCAGCCGCCAGCGCGATGACAACGGTGCCGCCGCCCGGAGCCGGCATCAGCGACGGGACTCCGGCGCCAGCAACTCCGGCGCCACCCGCCCCAGGAAGCCGACGGCGGCCGCGGTCACCGCCGCCTCGCCCACCGCCAGCGGCAGATAGGTAACGACCAGCACCTGGGCCGCCGGCACCAGTTCCGGCCCGCTGGCGCCGATGCAGACCGCCACCAGGGTACCGGTCAGGGCCACACCCAGCGCCCCGGCCACCGCGCCCCGCAGCACCAGCCCGCGCGGTGAGGCCGCGGCAAGTCCGCGTCCGAGCAGCGCGGCGCAGACCAGGGCCGGGACGGCGATGTTCATGGTATTGACGCCCAGGCTGAGCAGGCCGCCATAGCCGAAAAAGGCAGCCTGCAGGGCGAGCGCCACCAGCACCGCCGGCGCCGCGGCCCAGCCCAGCAGCAGGCCCGCCAGCCCGTTCAGCAGCAGGTGCACGCTGCTCGGCCCGGCCGGCACGCTGACCAATGAGGCGACGAACAGCGCCGCCGCCAGCATCGCGGCCTGGGGTATGCGCTCGGCATCAAGGCGCCGCACTCCCACCGCTACCATGGCGGCGGCAACCGCCGCACCGGTGACCAGCACTGGCGCCGACAGCAGGCCGTCCGGGATGTGCGCCATGGGCGGCGGGCAGAGGCGGCGGCGTCAGCGGCCGGCGCCGGACATGTCCCGGGCGTGCACCCAGATCAGCGCGCCCAGCTCCACCGGCACCGATTCACCGCTTGGCGCCAGGGCCGGCTCGGCAGCCTCCAGCAGCGCCGCGAAGCCCCACCATCCGGCCCGGGGAATCCCGTAGGCGAATACCCCCTGGTCGTCGGCCCGGACCACCTGGGTCAGGTAGGCATCCGCCGGCGACTCCACGGAGCCATCGTTGCGCCATTCGACTTCCACCTCCGCATGGGGTACCGGCCGGCCGTCGCGGATCACCACGCCGCGGAACACGTTGCCGGTCCACAGTCCGTACGGCCGGGTCAGCGGCACGATCTCCACCGGCAGGCCCAACGGCTCCTGCCAGTCGCCGCCACCGCCGTAGGCGTTCACCACCACCTTGGGGTAGTGCACGATCAGCCGGCCCTCGGCGGGCTCCCAATAGGGCGGCGGCTCCACGAAGAACGCATAATCGCCGGGCCGGCGCACCCTGAAATCGGCCCGATAGGCGCGCTCGCCATCCACCTGCACGGGCTGCAGCGCCGCCCTCAGGTCCTGGCGTCCACCGGGCCCCACCACGCCGAAGCGCACCGGCGCCTCCATGGGCATCGCCGGGCCGCCGCTCATGGGGTGGGTGAAGGTGATGGCCAGCGCCAGAGGGTTGGCCGTGTCCCGCGTCACCAGATCGGTGTCGGGGATCAGCTCGAGGAAGTGGGCCCCGCCGGCCGGAGACCAGCAAAGGATGGCGAAGCCCAGGGCACTCAAGACATGCCGCAATCGTCGCATGTGGTGATCTCCAGGACTGTGTATGACGATTAACGATGATCGTATGATCGCGCAGTCTAGCAGCCTGTCGGGCTTAGGGGATCGTAGCGAGGCGAGTGGGAAACGGAGGCGGTTTTTTCGCTCATTTGAGGAGAATAGTGGGTGCTATTTGACGAAAAGGAGCGGAAAAAGAGCCCCGTTTGCCGCCGCCGCAGTAGATCATCCCTAAGTCCGACAGGCTGCTAGCAGCCTAACTCTCCTACAGGCTGCTAGCAGGGGATCGTCGGAGCCGGCGCCCGGTCTCGACACGCGCCCCGCAACTGCTATGCCTGAAAGGATCAGCTGCCAGCGTTGAGAAGAGCCTTCCCATGCAACACAACATCTGCTGCGTCATCGGAGTCGGGCCGGGCAACGGCGCCGCCCTGGCCCGCCGATTTGCCGCCGAGGGCTACCGGGTGGCCCTGGTGGCCCGCGATGCCAAGGCCCTGGCGGGCTTCGGGCGGGACATTCCCGGCAGTACCGCGTTTCCCGCCGACGTCACCGACGCGGCGGCGGTGGAACGGCTGTTCGTCGACATCCGCCAACAACTGGGGCCGGTGTCCGTGGTGCTCTACAACGCCGGCGGCGGCGCCTTCAAGAGCGCCGAGGACGCGGCGCCGGAGGAATTCGAGGCCGCCTGGCGGGTCAACACCCTGGGCCTGTTCCTGGCAGCCCGCGCCGCCCTGCCCCAGCTGCGGGAGGCCGGCGGCGGCAGCCTGGTGGTGACCGGCGCCGGCGCCGCCCTGCGCGGCCGCGCCCGCACCGCGCCGTTCGCGGCCGCCAAGGCCGCACAGCGCAGCCTCGCCCAGTCCCTGGCCCGGCAGCTGGGGCCGGAGGGCATCCATGTGGCCTACGTACTGATTGACGGCGTGGTGGACCTGCCCCGCACCCGCCAGGCGCTGCCGGACAAGCCGGACGATTTCTTCCTCAATCCAGACCACCTCGCCGAGACCGTCTACCACATGACCCGCCAGCCGCGCTCCGCCTGGACCTTCGAGCTGGATCTACGGCCCTACGGCGAGGCGTGGTAGCGGGACCACGCTTTCCTCGGCCAGCCACGGCCAGTCGGCCGGCGTAGCCGGGGGGCGACAGCCGCCGCGCGCCGCGCCGGGTCGCTACACTGCCCGGACCGGCCCGTGCTTTGCAGATGCCCGCCGGGTACCCACCGCGGGCGCCGGGCCCGGCCCCCACTTTCACAGTCCACAGCCATTGGGCGCGGAAATCCAATGAGACGGCGTCTAGCGACTGCGTGTTGGGCTCTGGCCGTGATGACCTCTGGCGCGCTCGCCCAGGAGGCTCCCGCACCCGGTAGTCAGGCCTGGGCAGAGCAGGCCCTGGAGCGGATTGCCCAGGCCGAGCAGCGCCTGGAACGCCTGGATCCCGACGCGGCCCAGCAGGCGACGTTCAACGACATCCGCCAGACTGCCGCCGGCCTCGCTTCGGGCGCCGAGGCCTGCATCGCCAGCACCACCGAAGAGCTGACCTCTCTCGGCCAACGCCTGGAGACACTGGGTGAGCCCACCGAGGGCGAGGCCGCGGAAGTCGGCGGCACCCGGCGCCAGCTGCAGGCGGCCCGGGCCGAGGCGGAGGCCCGCCAGGCCTCCTGCCGTCTGGTGCTGGTGCAGGCCGGCGAGCTCAGCCGCAATGCCCAGCAGCAGTCCCAGCGGGTGATGGCGGCGCGGCTGCTGGCCCAGGGACCGCACCTGGGAGTGGTGCTGGGCACGGCGGCCCGCCAGCCAGGGCAATGGCTGGCCGAGGCCCGCGACGGCCTGCGCGACAACACCGGGCTGCCCCAACTCAGAGGCATCCACGGCGCCGTGCTCGGGGTACTGGTGGTCGGCGGCGCACTGCTGGGCCGGCTCGCCGCCGGTGTGGTCCGGCCCTCCCGTGGCCCCTGGGCGGCGGACTGCGTGGGCGGCGGCGCGTGCGCGCTGCGCGCCGCCCTCGCCCGCTGGCTGCCGCTGCTGCTGGCGCTGCTGGGGGCCTCGGTATATCTGGGCCTGGCGACCAGCCCGGAGAGCATGCTGGCACTGGCAAGCTATGGCTTCAGCGCCTGGCTGATGCTGGTGGTGCTGACCAATGCCGTGCTCCACCCGCCGCCCCCGGCCCGCTTGATCCTCAATGTTCCGGAGACCCTGGCCACCTCTTTGGGACGCCGGGTGAAGGCCCTGCTGCTGCTGGTGCTGGTCGGTTACCTGCTGTTCCTGGCGCTGCCCGAGGAGCCCGGCGGGGTGCCTCACCTGCTGGTCAGCCGGGCGGTCTATGCGGCCGTGCTCGCCGTGAATCTGGCCTGGATCATCGGCCTCACCCGGCACCTGCTGGGCGGCTGGCAGGGGGCGCTGCTGCGCCTGGGTGGCCTGCTGCTGGCCGTGGGGGCGCTGCTGGCGGAGTGGGCCGGCTACCGCAATCTCGCCCAGTACGTCCTTCTGGGCCTGCTGGGCAGCCTCACCGCCTGGGCCGGCGGCCGGCTGCTGGACCAGTTCTTCGGCGACCTGTTCGATGGCCTGGACGAGGGCCGGCTGCCCTGGCAGAAGAACCTGCGCTCCCGCCTCGGCCTGACGGCCCAACAACACCTGCCGGGCGCTGCGTGGCTGCGCGCCCTTGCCACGCTGGCGGTCTGGGGCTCGGCCGCGTACCTGATCCTGCTCTCCTGGGGACTCTCCCGGGAGGGTGCGGCGGCGATCCTGGGCTGGATTACCGAGGGCTTCCCGGTGGGCGAGGCGCGGGTGGTCCCCGCCCAGATCATCGCGGCACTGCTGATGTTCGCGTTGCTGAGCACCGTGGTGCGCTGGCTGCGCCAGCAGGTGGTGCCCGGCTGGCTGCAGCGCACCCGCCTGGACCGTGGGGCGCGGGAGGCGGTGGTCACCATCAGCGGCTACATGGGCTTCGCCATCGCGGCGCTGGTGGCCCTGTCCATGGCCGGCATCAACTTCGCCGGGCTGGCCATCGTCGCCGGCGCCCTGTCCGTGGGCATCGGCTTCGGCCTACAGAACATCGTCAACAACTTCGTCTCAGGCCTCATCCTGCTGTTCGAGCGCCCCATTCGCAAGGGCGACTGGATCGTGGTGGGCCAGACCGAGGGCTACGTGCGCCAGATCAGCATCCGCTCCACCCGGCTGGAGACCTTCGACCGCTCGGAGGTGATCATCCCCAATTCGGAGCTGGCCACCACCCAGGTGACCAACCTGCAACTGCGTGACTCCTGGGGCCGCATCATTCTGCCGGTGCCGGTGGCTTACGGCAGCGAGCTGGAGAAAGTGCGCGAGGTGCTGATCAAGGTGGCCGATGAACACCCCGACACCATGCGCGGCGTGCCCAGCGTGCCGGATCCGGTGGTGCTGTTCCTTGGCTACGGCGAGAACACCCTGAATTTCGAGCTGCGGCTGTTCATCCCCCAGATCGATATGCGCCTCTACGTGATCACCGATCTGTACTTCGCCATCGACCGGGAATTGCGGGCCGCCGGCATCCATGTGCCCATCCCCCAGCGCGATATCTATCTTCACCAGGGCCGGCGCCGCACAGACGATCCCCACCGCGATGCCAAGGTCCGGAGACCGAGCGGCCCACCGAGCCAAGGCTCCGAGCCCGACGCCGGACCGGCCGCCGACGCCTGAATCCATGGGAAGGCAACGGGCGGACTGAGGACGCTGTACCCAAGACAGCCACTGAGGACTGAGGACTGAGGACTGAGGACTGAGGACTGAGGACTGAGGACTGAGGAAAGCGTGACCGCGCCGGGGCGACTGTCAAGCCCTACTCTTCCACGCAGTTCCCACCGCGCCGGCATGGATACCGCTGATCGGGACAGGCACGGGGCCAGGGATTGACGCATAGGTGTTCGATACGCTGGCCCCCACGTTTCGTCGCAACCTGGGTCTACGGAGGCGCTCCCATGCAGCGGTTCCCGCAAAGCCCCAGCCCGCGCCAACACCACCAAGCGCCCCGGCGCCCCCTCCGCCACTCAGTCCTCAGTCCTCAGTCCTACCCACCACGCCCCGGCTGACCCCACCCAGACAAAACCACGCCGCGAGCCACAGTCCAGGCCTACCAGGCGTTGCGCAGCTCCCGCAGCTTGACGAACACCTGCCGGGGGCTCGGCTCCTCGGGCAGGTCGGGGAACGCCTCCCGCAGCCGGGCGATCACGCTCGGGCTGTGCAGCCGGAAGAAGGCATTGATCTCTTTTTCCAGGCCCAGGGTTGTGACCAGGGGTTGATTCGGGTCCTGGTCGCTGACCTCGCGGGCCAGCTCGGCGGCGCGGCTGTTGTCCGGCTCCCGATCCAGAGTGAAGGCCAGGTTGTTGCCGATGTAGTCATGGCCGGGGTAGACCCGGGTATCCTCGGGCAGGCGAGCCAGCTGGCCGGCGAAGGTGTCGTACAGCGCCTCCGGATCGCCGCCGTTGTGGCAGTTGCCGGCGCCCGCATTGAACAGGGTGTCGCCGCAGAACAGCGCCGGGCGCTCGGTATGGGACAGCAGGCATACATGGCTCATGGTGTGGCCGGGGGTGTCCAGCACCTCCAGCTCCACCGTGCGGCCCACCTTGATCACGTCGCCCGCGGACAGCCCGCGGTCCATCTCCGGGATGCGCCCCTGGGCCCCGGCGTGGGCCAGCACCGTGGCGCCGGTGGCCTGCTTGACGGGGCCGTTGCCCCCCACGTGGTCGTGGTGCTCGTGGGTGTTGAGGATCTGGGTGATCTCCCAGCCGCGCTCGCGGGCGGCGGCCAGGCAGCGGCGGTGGTCCAGGGGGTCCACGGCCAGGGCCTCGCCGGTCTCCGGGCAGGCGATCAGGAAATTGAAGTTGCGCAGAGCGTTGGCGGTCCAGATCTGTTCGACAAGCACGGCGCTCACCGGCGGTCCATGGATGTGCCCCCATTGTAGACAGGCGCCGGCGCGCCCGGCACCGAACGCCCTGCATCCGGCCGCGGTCTATGGGCCATGGCACTGAGCGCCTTTCACCCCTGCGTTGGCGAGTGGTTCCGGTCCCGCTTTGCCGAGGCGACGCAGGTCCAGACCCGGGCCTGGCCGGCGATCCGCGGCGGCGGACACGCTCTCATCGCCGCTCCCACCGGATCCGGCAAGACCCTGGCGGCGTTCCTGGCCGCCATCGATGTGCTGGTGCGGCGGGGCCTGGAGGGCAGCCTGCGCGACCAGACCACGGTGCTCTATGTCTCGCCGTTGCGGGCCCTGTCCAACGACGTGCAGCGCAACCTGCAGCTCCCCCTGGAGGGGATACGGGAGGCGCTGGTGCAGCGGGGACTTGAGGCGCCGGAGATCCGCGCCTGGGTGCGCACCGGCGATACCCCGGCCAGCGAGCGCGAGCGGATGCGCCGACACCCGCCCCAGATCGTGGTCACCACGCCCGAGTCCCTGTACATCCTGCTGAGCTCGGACTCCGGCCGGCGCATGCTGGCCACGGTGGAGACGGTGATCGTCGACGAGATCCATGCCGTGGCCGGCACCAAGCGCGGTTCCCACCTGGCCCTGTCCCTGGAGCGGCTGGCGGCGCTCACCCCGGCGCCGCCCCAGCGCATCGGCCTGTCCGCCACCCAGAAGCCCATGTCGGCGGTGGCGGAACTGCTCACCGGCGGCGCCCCCTGCAGCCTGATCGACACCGGCCACCGGCGTGACCGGGACATGGCCCTGGAGGTGCCGGCTACGCCCCTGGGCGCGGTGATGTCCAACGAGACCTGGGAGGAGGTCTACGACCGGCTGGCGGAGCTGGCCCGGGCGCACCGAACCACCCTGGTGTTCGTCAACACCCGGCGCCTGTGCGAGCGGGCCGCCCGCCACCTGGCGGAGCGCCTCGGCGACGATGCCGTCACCTCCCACCACGGCAGCCTGGCACGGGAGCACCGCCTGGAGGCGGAGCGCCGGCTCAAGGCCGGCGAGCTGGGGGTGCTGGTGGCCACCGCCTCCCTGGAGCTCGGCATCGACATCGGCGACGTGGACCTGGTCTGCCAGATGGGCTCGCCGCGCAGCATCGGCGCGGTGCTGCAGCGGGTCGGGCGCTCCGGCCACGGCGTCGGCCGCACCCCCAAGGGCCGGCTGTTCCCCCTGACCCGGGACGAACTGGTGGAGTGCACCGCCCTGCTGGGAGCGCTGGCCGACGGCGGGCTGGACCGGCTGCGCATCCCCGCCGGCCCGCTGGACGTGCTGGCCCAGCAGGTGGTGGCGGAAGTCGCCGCCGAAGGAGAGATCACCGAGGACGCGCTGTACCAGCGCTTCACCCGGGCAGCACCGTACCGGGCGCTCAGCCGGCAGAGCTTTGACGAGGTGCTGGCCATGCTGGCGGCGGGCTTTGGCACCCGGCGCGGCCGGCGCAGCGCCTACCTGCACCGCGACGCCGTGAACGGCCGGCTGCGGCCGCGGCGCTCCGCCCGGCTGGCGGCGGTGACCAGCGGCGGCGCCATCCCCGACCAGTTCGACTACGACGTGGTACTGCAGCCCGAGGGCCTGCGGGTGGGCTCGGTGAACGAGGACTTCGCCTTCGAGAGCCTGCCCGGCGATGTCTTCCAGCTGGGCAACCGCTCCTACCGCATCCTCAAGGTGGAGTCCGGCCGGGTGTTCACCGAGGACGCCCGGGGCGCGCCGCCCACCATCCCGTTCTGGTTCGGCGAGGCCCCCGGGCGCAGCGATGAGCTCTCCGCCGCGGTCTCCGAGCTGCGCGCCGAGGTCGAGGCCCGGCTTGCCGAGGGCGGCGTGGACGCCGCACGGCGCTGGCTCGTGGACCGCCACTCACTGCCGGAGGCCGCCGCCGGCCAGCTCAGCGACTACCTGGCCATGGCGCGGGAGGCGCTGGGCGCCCTCCCCACCCAGAGCCGGCTGGTGCTGGAGCGCTTCTTCGACGAGGCCGGCGACATGCACCTGGTGCTGCACTCGCCGTTCGGTTCCCGCCTCAACCGGGCCTGGGGGCTGGCGCTGCGCAAGCGCTTCTGCCGCAAGTTCAACTTCGAGCTGCAGGCGGCGGCCCTGGAAGACAGCATCGTGCTGTCCCTGGGTCCCAGCCACAGCTTCGCCCTGGAGGAGGTGGCGGGCTATCTGCACAGCGCCACCGCCCGGGAGGTACTGACCCAGGCGCTGCTGGACGCGCCCATGTTCACGACCCGCTGGCGCTGGTGCGCCACCATCGCCCTGGCGGTGCAGCGCACTCGCAACGGCCGGCGCCGGCCGGCCCAGCTGCAGCGCCAGGACGCCGAGGACCTGATGGCCGTGGTGTTCCCCGACCAGCTGGCCTGCGCCGAGAACCTGGCGGGGGCCCGGGAGATCCCCGACCACCCGCTGGTGACCCAGACCCTGGCCGACTGCCTCACCGACACCATGGACGTAGCCGGTCTGGAGGCGGTGCTGGCGGGGCTGGAGGCCGGCCGGATCGAGGTCCAGGCCCGGGACCTGGCCGCCCCCTCGCCGCTGGCCGAGGAAGTGATCAACGCCCGCCCCTATGCCTTCCTGGACGACGGCGCCGCCGAGGAGCGGCGCACCCTGAGCATCGCCGCCCGCCCCGGCCTGGAGCTGGCCGACGCCGCCGCCCTGGCCCGCCCCAGCCCCCAGGCGCTGGAGCGGGTGCGCCGCGAGGCCTGGCCGGAGCCCCGGGACGCCGACGAGTTCCACGATGCGCTGGTGGTGGCGGGGTTCCTCACCGCCGCGGAAGGCGCGGAACTGGACACCGGGTCCTGGTTCCCGGCGCTCTGCGCCCAGCGCCGCGCCACCGCCCTCCAGCTCCCTGGCGGCAGTTGCCTGTGGGTGGCGGCCGAGCGCCTGGCCGAGCCTGCGACCCTGCACACCGCCGCCTCCCGGCAACCCGTCATCGAGGCGCTGGGCGCGCCCCCTGAGGATGCCGACACCGCCCTCACCGAGCTGCTACGCTCCCGGCTGGAGGTGCTGGGCCCGGTCACCGCGGCAGAGCTGGGGGCGCCCCTGGAGGCGGACTCAGGCCCTGTCGGTGCCGCCCTGGCTCGCCTTGAGGCCGAGGGTTTCGTGCTGCGCGGCCGCTTCGCCGGGCCCGATGTGGAGCAGTGGTGCGAGCGCCGCCTGCTGGCCCGCATCCAGCGCTACACGGTGGCGCGCCTGCGCTCGGAGATCGAGCCGGTGAGCCCCGCCGACTACCTGCGCTTCCTGCTGGACTGGCACGGCCTGACGGAACCACCGGAGGGGACCGAAGCCCTGGCGGCAGCCCTGGAACAGCTGGAGGGCTTCTGCATCCCCGCCGGCGCCTGGGAGACCGAGGTGCTGCCGGCCCGGGTGGCGGACTACGCGCCGGCGGTGCTGGACCCGCTGCTGGCCGGCGGCCGCTTCGCCTGGCTACGCCTGACCCCGCCGCGGCCGGCGGCGGAGGACGACCGCCGCCGCCCGGCCGCCGTGCGCCAGACGCCGGTGGCCCTGCTGGAGCGCCCGGGCCTGGTGCACTGGCGGCGGCTCAACCCGGGGCCGGCCGCCGGCGATTGCCCGCTGGGCAGCGCCGCCCGCCGGGTGCTCGAGGCCCTGGAGCGCGGCGGCGCAGCCTTCTTCGCCGACCTGGTGGCGGCTACCGGGCTGCTGCGCACCCAGGTGGAGGAAGGCCTGGGCGAGCTGGTGGCCTGGGGGCTGGTGGCCTCTGACACCTTCAACGGCCTGCGGGCGCTGACCACCCCGGCCCACAAGCGACCTTCCTTCGCCCCGCGCCACCGGCCGCGGCGGCGCACCGGGGTCAGTGTCGAGCTGGCCGGGCGCTGGGCCCGCCTGGCTCCGCCCCCGGCGCCGGACCCGGCGCCGGGACGGGGCCGCCGGCCCCTGGCGGATCCCGAGGCGGTGGAGCACGTGGCCTGGGCGCTGCTGCGCCGCTACGGGGTGGTGTTCCGCCGGGTGCTGGAGCGGGAGAGCGCCATCCCGCCCTGGCGGGAGCTGCTCTACGTGCTGCACCGCCTTGAGGCCCGCGGCGAGATCCGGGGCGGGCGCTTCGTCTCCCAGTTCGCCGGCGAGCAGTTCGCCCACCCGGACGCCCTGGGCGCGCTGAAGGCGGCGCGCCGCCGGGGGCCGGACGGCACCCGGGTCGCGGTGGCCGCCGTGGACCCCCTGAACCTGGTGGGGATCGTCACCCCGGGCCCCCGGCTGCCGGCCCTGTCGGGCAGCCGGCTGCTCTACCACAACGGCAAGCCGGAAGCGGTGCTAGCGGCCGGCGATATCCGCTTCCTGGATGCCCTGGGCCCGGAGCAGCAGTGGCAGGCCCGGGAGTCCCTGCTGCGCCGCCAGGGCGCGGCCCAGGGCGGATTGAGCCGCGAAATGCACGCGAAATAGACGCGGATTGAGGGTAAGCTGGATTGGCGTAGCCACCGTAGCCCCATGTTGCGAAGAAACATGGGCGCCAGCGTCGCAAACGCCAACGCAGTAGCCGGTAGGTCGGCTGCTCCTGGCAGCCGACATCCCCCTGTAGCCAGGGCCCTGGCAACCAACGTCTTCGCCGACGCGGCGGTTGTCGGCTGCCGAGAGCAGCCGACCTACGCGGGATGGCGAGCGCTACACCGGCTCCCCGCGCCACGGCAGGCGCCGTGACATATCGAAGCCGCCGTAGACCCACGTTGCGAAGAAACGTGGGGAGCAGCATTGACCGGATGCCTCCGCGACGGACGCAGCCGTCACCTCACAGCTTGGCGGCGCGCCTCTCGCGCCGGCGCCGCCGCCCTGCGGCCTGTTCCCGGCTGCCGTCGGCGGGACCGGGGGCCGGCAGGGCCACCCGCTGGCGCAGCAACGGGAAGCCATCCACTTTGTGGGGGATCGCCATGGCGCCGACGAAGTGCTCCTGGAAGCGGGGCTCGGTGGCGGTCTCCAGCTTCTCCACCCGGCGCACCACCGCCTCGATCTCGCGGCGCGCCTTGCGGCTCAGCAGGGCGATGCGGGCCCCGGTGCCGGCGGCGTTGCCCGCCGAGGTGACGTAGTCCAGGTCGCAGTCGGGGATCAGGCCCAGGATCATGGCGTACTTGACGTCGATATGGGTGCCGAAGGCGCCGGCCAGGCGGATGCGGTCCACATGGTCGGTGCCCAGGTGTTCCATGAGCAGCCGGATGCCGGCGTAGAGGGCCGCCTTGGCGAGCTGAATGGCCCGGATGTCGTTCTGGGTGATGGCCAGGGTGCGCCCGGCGTCCTGGTGGAGCACATAGGAGAAGGTCCGAGCGTCGGCGATCACCCGGGGGCTGCGCCCGGCGAGGCTGCCCTGCAGCACGCCGTCGGCGCTGATGATCCCGGCCAGGAACATCTCGGCGATCACCTCGATGATGCCGGAGCCGCAGACTCCGGTGACTCCATGGCGGGCCACCCCCGCCTCGAACCCAGGCTGGTCCGACCACAGATCGCAGCCGATCACCTTGAAGCGCGGCTCCAGGGTCTCGGGGTCGATGCGCACCCGCTCGATGGCCCCGGGTGCGGCCCGCTGCCCGCTGCTGATCTGGGCCCCCTCGAAGGCCGGGCCGGTGGGGCTGGAGCAGGCCAGCAACCGGTGGCGGTTGCCCAGCACGATTTCCGCATTGGTGCCCACGTCCACCAGCAGCATCAGCTCTTCGCCCAGGTACGGCGTCTCGGAGAGGATCGCCCCTGCGGTGTCGGCGCCGACGTGGCCGGCGATGCAGGGCAGGCCGTAGACCCGGGCGTTGGGGTGGATCACCAGATCCATCTCGGTGGCCCACAGGCCGTCGATGGCCTCGTCGCTCGCCAGCGGGAACGGGGCGCCTCCCAGTTCCACCGGATTGATGCCGAACACCAGGCTGTGCATGATGGGATTGCCGACGAAGGTGGCCTCAAGGATGGTGCCCACCTCCACGCCGGCCTCGGCGGCGAGTTCCAGGGTGACCTCGTTCAGGGCATCGCGCACCGCCCGGGTCATGAGCTGATCGCCGCCCGGGTTCATCATGATGTAGGAGATCCGGCTCATCAGGTCTTCGCCGTAGCGGATCTGGGGATTCATGCGCCCCGCGGAGGCCACCACCTCGCCGGTCTGCAGGTTGCACAGATGGGCGGCGATGGTGGTGGAGCCCACGTCCACCGCCATGCCGTAGATCTGCCCCTGAAAACCCGGCCAGACGCCGATGATGCGGCGGTCGTCGTAGACCGCCACGGTGACCCGCCACTGGCCCTGGCGCAGGGCCTGCTGGAGCTGCTGGACCACCCGGATGTCGCTCGCCAGCTCAGTGAGGTTCCACTCGTAGGCCAGGGCATCCTTGAGACGGCGCAGGTCCGAGGCGGGAACATGGAGATCCGGCTCCTGAACCGCCACGTAGTACAGGCGCACGATGGGGTCCAGCGCGATGTCCAGAACTTCCGCGCGCTTGCGCACGATCTGCCGGTGCACCTGGCTTGCCGAGGGCACGTCGATCACCACGTCGCCGCACAGCAGGGCCGAGCAGCTGAGCCTGCGCCCGGCCTGCAGCGGCCCGCGGCGCTTCTCCCAGGCCCGCTCGGTATCGGTCTTGGGCGAGAGGTGGCCGTCCCGGGACTCCACGCCGTGCTTGGCGAAATGGCCCGTGCACAGGTCCACTTGGCAGCGCCCGCACAGCCCGCGCCCGCCGCACACCGAATCGACGTCCACCCCCAGGGCGCGGGCGGCTTCCAGCAGCGGGGTCCCCAACGGAAAACGCCCCCGGCGCCCCGAGGGGGTGAACACGACCAGGGCATCCTCGGACATGGTGGTCTCCGGCCGGGGTTCGTTCAGCTGGAGGCGCGACGGCGGCGGGTCTGGCGACGGCCGCGGGCCTCGACCCCGTCCGCCCCCACCGCCGGCGGCTCGCGGAACTTGCGGATCCAGCGCATGCAGTCCCGGTCGTGGCCCATCAGCACGTCCGCCCCCATGATGGCGGTCATGATCTCGGGGTGCAGCGGGTTGGTGATAGCCGAGGTCATGCCGGAGGCGATGGCCATGCTCATGAAGGCGCCATTGATGCCGTTGCGGTTGGGCAGGCCGAAGCTGACGTTGGAGGCACCACAGGTGGTATTCACCTTGAGTTCCTTCTGCAGACGCTGGCACAGGGCGAACACCTGGCGCCCGGCCGTGCCCACCGCGCCGACCGGCATCACCAGCGGATCCACCACCACGTCGCTGGCCGGGATGCCGTGGTCCATCGCCCGCTCGACGATCTTCCTGGCGATGCCGAAGCGCACGTCGGGGTCCTCGGAGATGCCGGTCTCGTCGTTGCTGATGGCCACCACCGCAGCGCCGTATTTCTTCACCAGGGGCAGCACCGCCTCCAGGTTCTCGTCCTCGCCGGTGACCGAGTTGACCAGCGGCTTGCCCCGGTAGACGGCGAGACCCGCCTCCAGCGCCTTGACCACCGAGGAATCGATGCTGAGCGGCACGTCGGTCAGCGACTGCACCAGTTCGATGGTCCGGGCCAGGATGGCGGGCTCGTCAGCCAGCGGAATGCCGGCATTGACATCCAGCATGTGGGCACCGGCGGCGAGCTGGGCCTGGGCGTCGCTGACCACCCGGGAGAAGTCGCCGGCGGCCATCTCCTTGGCCAGCTGCTTGCGGCCGGTGGGGTTGATGCGCTCGCCGATGACCACGAAGGGCCGCTCGAAGCCGATGACGACTTCCTTGCTGTGCGAACTGATGACGGTATCGGTCATGCCACTTCCTCGATGCTGACGCCGGTTTTGGAATGTGTCGGGTAGACTCAGGCCTGCGCCTCCTGGGCCAGCGCCTCGGGCGACTCGGGGTTGAGCTCCTCGGGGTTGTCGCGGCCCGGGTACCAGGGCACCCGGCCCTCCAGAATGCCGGTGGCGGCGACGATCTCCGCCACGCTGCGCTCCTGGCGGTAGGCCATGATATGGGCGCCGCTGACGCCGGGGATCTCACGGATCTGGTGCAGCAGATCCATGCACAGCCGCTTGCCTTCCTGCTTCTGGTTGGCCGCGCCCTCGAGTCGCTCGATGACGCCATCCGGGATGTGCACGCCGGGGACGTTGTCGCGGATCCAGCGGGCACTGCGCGCCGAGGCCAGGGGCCCGATGCCGACCAGGATGAACATCCGGTCAGGCCCTTCCAGCAGCCCCAGGTCGTTGACCTTGAGCATGAATTCCCGCAGCCGCGGGACATCGAAGCAGTACTGGGTCTGGATGAACTGGGCGCCCGCCGCCCGCTTCTTGGCCAGCCGGTGGGGCCGCCAGTCATAGGGCGGCACGAACGGGTTCTCGGCGGCGCCGAGGAAGATCCGCGGCGGGGTCTCGATACGCCGGCCGCTCTGGAACCGGCACTCGTCGCGCATGTCACGGGCGATCTCCAGCAGCGACATGCAGTCCAGGTCGAACACCGGCTTGGCCTGGGGATGGTCGCCGGCCTGGACGCCGTCACCGCTCAGGCAGAGCATGTTGCAGGCGCCCATGGCCGCGGCCCCCAGGATTTCCCCCTGGATGGCGATGCGGTTCCGGTCGCGGCAGGAGATCTGCAGGATGGTGGCATAACCCACCCGGGTCAGCAGCGAGCAGACGCCGACGCTGGACATGTGGCAGTGGGCGCCGGACCCGTCGGTGGCGTTGATGGCATCCACGTAGCCATCGAAGATCGCCGCCCGCTTGAGCACCTCCGCCGGGTCGGCGGAGTCCGGCGGATCGATCTCGCTGGTAATGGCGAACTTGCCGGCCCGCAGTACCCGCTCCAGGCGCCCGGGGGACACATGCCCCGGCAGGATGGGCAGCGAGTAGCCCGGGACCGGCTCGTCATCGAATTTCACTGGGCTGCTCCGGGACGGGCCTGCTCGCCGGCGTCCCGCGGCAGTTCGCGGACCACGCGCAGCCAGGACGAACGGCCCTTGAGCCTGAAATCCACAGGTTTCTGCACCTCATGGATGGCGTCGCCGCCCTTCATGTGGCGGCTGCCCTCCCAGGCGTCGACCCAGACGCAGCGCATCTCCGGCTTCACCTCGCAATGGCCGTTGCTGCGCACCCCACCACAGGGGCCGTTGCGCAGGCTTTTGGGGCAGTTCATGGGGCAGGACATGCCGGTGGCGCTCAGCGTGCACTGGCCGCACATCCGGCAGTCGAAAAGAAACCCCTTGACGGTTTTCTCCACGGCTTGGACCGGCGCTTCCACCCGCTGGTAGCCGATTCGATTCCAGAGCGGATGCAGCCGGATCACCAGCGGCTCGAACAACCGGTAGATAATTTCGAATCCCCGGGAATGGCGGACCACCCAGCGACGCGCCGCTTTCATGACACTCCCCTCGCCCGGCCAAAGCCGGTTGCTGCTGTAAGACCCGCCTCCGGGCTGACCCTGTGACGCAACCTCGCTGAAGAAACCGCCCGCCGGCACTTTGCCTGGACGCTGAGGCGGCCGGTAGGTCGGCTGCTCCTGGCAGCCGACATCTCCCCACCCACCGCGGCTACGACCCCGGCGCCTGTCCGTTGCCAGGAGCAACCGACCTGCGCGTTGCTGTAAGACCTGCCGCCGGGGGACGTGGGAGGCGACTACGGTTGAGGCGCCAGCCCCTTCTGCCGGACCAGCTGGTTAAGGTCGTCGTCGCTGTAGCGCTGCTCCAGCTGCAGCGCTTCGGCATCCGCCTCGGCCTGCAGGTCATCGCCGCAGTCGCGGGCCGGGCTGCGCTGCCAGTCCGCCAGATAGGCCTCCGAGCTGCCCTTGCCGGCGCGCATGGCGGCCCGGTCGATGGCCTGCTGGAAACGATCCGAGAGCTGGACTCTGGCGGCCTGGCGGCCTTTCTTGACGACCACCTGGGCGGGAATGTCACGCCAGGAGACGATGCTCAGTGAGGCCATGGGAGCTCCCCGACGGCGGCCGCGCCACCGACCAGGCGGCTCAGGGCAACGCCCAGTTCTCCGTAGCCCGTGTGGCGGTACTCGTAGTCCAGCCCCAGGCGCCGAGCGGCACGCTCCGCCGCCTCGCGCAGCAGCGGGTCGTCGCGCTGGGACAGGTACACCAGCCGCCGGTAATGGCCAAAGTAGACCGAAGCCAGCTCGGGATGGCGCTCGATCCCCAGCTCCCGCAGCACCAGCCGGTCGAAATGCCGCACCAGGAAATCGGTGAGGTAGAAGGTGCCGGGCTCGCGTTCCGACAGCGCCGCGATCACCGCCTGCCCGGCGTAGAAGTCGTAACAGTGCGCCCCGGGCAGCCGCTCGGCGCCGTAGTCTTCGAGCACCCGGTCCAGCCGGCCACCGGTGCCGCAGTCGGCGTAGGCCACGAACACCCGCGCGCCCTCCCGCCGGGCAGCGCAAAGCCGGCCACGCACCGCCTCGGGGATGCGTTCCGGCCGGTTGTGCAGGCTGGCGGGCAGGCACTCCAGGCGCACGCCCTGCCAGCCGTTGGCGTGGATCAGTGCCTTGATCTCGCGGGCCAGGGCGCCGCAGGCGATGATCAGGGTGGGCTGCATCGGGCTCGGCCGGGCCGGACTCAGGCGGCCCGGCGCTGGGCGATGAGCTGCTTGGCCTTCTCCACCGCCACCCCGGCGTCCCGGCAGTAGGCATCGGCGCCGATGGCCTGGCCGAACTCCTCGTTCAGCGGCGCGCCGCCGACCATGACGATGTAGCGCTCCCGCAGGCCCTTCTCCACCAGGGTGTCGATGACCACCTTCATGTAGGGCATGGTCGTGGTGAGCAGCGCCGACATGCCGAGAATGTCGGGCTGGTGCTCCTCCAGCGCCGCCAGGTAGCTCTCCACCGGGATGTTGATGCCGATGTCGATCACCTCGAAACCGGCGCCCTCCATCATCATCGACACCAGGTTCTTGCCGATGTCGTGGATGTCGCCCTTCACCGTGCCGATCACGATCTTGCCGATGGTGTCCGACCCGGATTGCGACAGCAGCGGGCGCAGCACCTCCATGCCGCCCTTCATGGCGTTGGCGGCCATCAGCACTTCCGGCACGAACAGGATGCCGTCGCGGAAGTCGACGCCGACGATGGCCATGCCTCCCACCAGGGCGTCGTCCAGCACCTTCTTGGGGCCCCAGCCCCGCTGCAGCAGGATCCCGGTGCCCTCTACCACCTCGTCGCGCAGGCCGTTGTAGAGGTCGTCGTGGATCTGCTCGATGAGCTCATCGTCGGGCAGATCGGCGAGCTCGAAGTCTTCGTCGTCGGCGTATGGCTCGGTCATGGCTGTGGGCTCCTGCACACTGGACCTCAGGCGCGCCCCACGGCGACCTGTCGAGGGCAGCGTAGGCAGTGGCCGCCGGCAGGGCATCCATGCGAGCGACGCCGACCTGCCGATGCGCGCCACTCGACTCAATATTTTTTTGCGGACCGGAAAACCCCCTGCAGCTCCATGATTCATAGAAAATTTCCAGCCAGCGCAGCGATTCCGGGCGCAAGTCGCACCGGCAACGCCCAGCGTCGCCGGCAGGCAAGCGCGCCGCACCGCAGGGAGTAGCTTGCCTCGCAGCCGTCATCCGGCCCCTGGGATCACCGCCCGGCCCCGGGCCTCCCGCGCAACGTGACGAGCAGATCACCAGAACCCCGGCAACCGATCCGGAGACACCGACTTTGGCCATATCCGCAGTCACCGAAGGCAAGAACATCTACGTGCTCAAGGCCAGTTGCCGGGGCGCCCTGGGCACGGTGGCGCGGATCAGCAGCTATCTGGCGCAGCGCCATTGCTACATCATGGAAATGGCGCAGTTCGACGAAATCGCCACCGGCAATTTCTTCGTGCGCTGCGTGTTTTCCACGACCCCGGGAATCACGCCTTCCATTGACGCCATCCGAGAGGAGTTCGGCCAGCGGGTGGCCAATCCGGATCACATGGCGTGGGCGATGCACGACACCCTGACACCGGCCAACGTGCTGATCATGGTGTCGAAGTTCGATCACTGCCTGGATGATCTGCTCTACCGCCAGCGTACCGGCGAGATCAAGATGCAGATCCCCGCCATCGTCTCCAATCATCCGGATCTCAAATCGCTGGCGGACTGGTACGAAATCCCTTTCCATCATCTGCCCGTCACGCCGCACCAAAAGGAGCGCCAGGAACGCCAGGTCCTGGACCTGATCCGCGACACCGGCGCGGATCTGGTGGTGCTGGCCCGCTACATGCAGATTCTGTCCCCCGGCATGTGCGAGGAACTGGCCGGCCGGGCCATCAACATCCACCACTCCTTCCTGCCCGGGTTCAAGGGCGCCAAGCCCTACCACCAGGCCTTCGAGCGGGGCGTGAAGCTGATCGGCGCCACCGCGCACTACGTCACCACCGACCTGGACGAAGGCCCCATCATCGAACAGGTGGTGGAGCGGGTAGACCACACCTACAGCCCGTCGCAACTGGCGGCGGTGGGGCGGGATGCCGAGAACATGGCGCTGTCCCGGGCGGTGCGCTTCCACCTCGAGCACCGGGTGTTCACCAACGGCAACACGACCGTGGTGTTCCGGTAGCTCACATGGCGCGGGTCATCGACGGCAAGGCGCAGGCCAGCCGCCTGCGCGAGGAGATCGGCCGGCAGGTGGGCATCCTGCGCCAGCGGGACCTGGTCACGCCGGGGCTTGCGGTGATACTGGTAGGCGAGGACCCGGCCAGCCAGGTCTACGTGCGCAACAAGGCGCAGCAGGCGCGCGAGGCCGGCATGGCCTCCTTCGAATACCGGCTGGCCGACAGCGTGCCCGAGTCCCGGCTGCTGGAGCTGATCGAGCGCCTCAACCACGATCCCGCCGTGCACGGCATCCTGGTGCAACTCCCGCTGCCGCCCCAGGTGAGCAACGCGCGGGTGATTCAGGCCATCCACGCCGACAAGGACATCGACGGCTTCCACCCCATAAACGCCGGCAATCTCGCCGCCGGCGGGGAGGGCGTGGTGCCGTGCACGCCGCTCGGCTGCATGCTGCTGCTGCGCCAGCACCTGGGCGAGCTGGCCGGCCTGCGGGCACTGGTGCTGGGGCGCTCCAACATCGTCGGCAAGCCCATGGCAAACCTGTTGCTGCGGGCCGACTGCACCGTCACGCTGGCCCACTCCCGAACCCGGCAGCTGGCCGAGGAATGCCGCCGGGCCGACATCCTGGTGGCCGCCGTCGGGCGGCCGCGCATGGTCAGGGGCGACTGGCTGAAACCCGGCGCCACCGTGATCGACGTCGGCATCAACCGCATCCACCAGGATGGCCGCACGCGCCTGGCAGGCGACGTGGATTTCGACAGCGCCCGGCAGGTGGCCGGGGCCATTACCCCGGTTCCTGGCGGCGTCGGCCCGATGACCATCGCCTGCCTGCTGCTCAACACCCTGGCTGCCACCTGCCGCCAGCATGAGATCCCGTTTCCCGATCACATCCTGCCTGGAGCCGCCGGCGAGCCCGCTGCTCTGCAGGCCGAGGGGGTCAGTCCCTGACGGGATCGCGAATGCACAGGTCGCAGGCCGGGCAACGCCGCAGCCCCGGATGTCTGCATACTCAACCGTTACGACCCCCAAGCCTGGAGCACCGCTGCAATGAATGATCCAGCCCCCCGCACCGGTCGCCGCCGCTCCCGGGCCGGAGCCGGCCGCCGCGCCGGCCAGGACACCCAGGCCCCCGTGGCGCCCTATGCCACGCGCCAAATCCCCGCCTTCGAAGTGCTGAACGAAGAGGGGCTGGCCATCATCGAGCGCAATGCCGAGACCCTCCTCGAAGAGGTTGGCATCGATTTCCGCGACGATGCCGAGGCGCTGCAGATCTGGCGGGATGCCGGTGCCGACGTCCAGGGAGAACGGGTGCGCATGCCGCGCGGCCTGTGCCGGGCGCTGATCCAGCAGCGGGCCCCGGAGCGCTTCACCCAGCACGCGCGCAATCCGGAACGCAACGTGGAAATCGGCGGCCCGCATAGCGTCTATGTGCCTGCGTACGGCCCGCCGTTCGTCCACGACCTCGACCGGGGGCGCCGCTACGGCACCCTGGAAGACTTCCGCAACTTCGTGCGGCTCGCCTACCTGAGCCCGAGCCTCCATCACTCCGGCGGCACCATCTGCGAGCCCGTCGACCTGCCGGTCAACAAGCGCCATTTCGACATGGTCTATGCCCACATGAAGTACTCCGACAAGTGCTTCATGGGCTCAGTGACCCACCCGGACCGGGCCGAGGACACCGTGGAGATGGCCAGGATCCTGTTCGGCGAGCGCTGGATCGACGAGGCCACCGGCAAGCCCCGCACCTGCGTGATCAACCTGATCAACGCCAACTCGCCGCTGACCTTCGACGCCACCATGCTCGGTGCTGCCAAGGTCTATGCCCGCCACAACCAGGCCTGCATCGTCACGCCCTTCATCCTGGCCGGCGCCATGTCGCCGGTAACGGTGGCGGGCACCGCGGCCCAGACCCTGGCGGAGGCCATGGCCGGCATGGCCTTCATCCAGTTGGTCAGCCCGGGCGCCCCGGTGGTGTTCGGCAGTTTCGCGAGCTCCATGTCGATGCAGTCCGGGGCGCCCACCTTCGGCACCCCGGAGCCGGCCCTGGTGCTCTACGTGATGGCCAGCCTGGCGCGCCGGCTCGGAGTGCCATTCCGCTCCGGCGGTTCCCTGACGGCGTCCAAGCTGCCCGACGCCCAGGCTGCCAGCGAAAGCGCCAACACCCTGCTGCCCACCACTCTCGCCGGCGTCAATTTCGCCCTGCATTCGGCCGGCTGGCTGGAGGGCGGACTGGCCATGGGCTATGAGAAGTTCATCATGGACGCCGACCAGGCCGGCATGATGCAGACCCTGCTCAAGGGCGTGGACCTGTCCGAGAACGGCCAGGCCATGGACGCCATCCGCGAGGTGGGACCCGGCAAGCACTACCTGGGCTGCACCCACACCCAGGAGAACTTCAAGAGCGCCTTCTACCGTTCCCCCATCACCGACAACAACAGCTTCGAGCAGTGGGACGCCGACGGCCGGCTGGACATGGCCCAGCGCGCCAATGCCCGCTGGAAGCGGCTGCTGGCCGACTACCAGGCGCCGCACCTGGACCCGGCCACCGACGAAGCGCTGCTGGCCTACATGGAGACCCGCAAGGCCGCGTTCCCGGA
>CAZAQB010000028.1:0-4729 GCA_964487155.1 uncultured Ectothiorhodospiraceae bacterium | reverse complement strand
CCCCGGCAATGCCCGCGGCAGGATTTGTCTATATTCTCGGTCCATGTTGCGAGATCGACTCGCCACGCCGGTGAGGATCCTCCAGGCGCTGATCCTGGGTCCGCACCCGCCTGACACGACCCACCCCGATTTCCTCCGCGTGGTGGCCGTCAACAGCGTCGTGCTGCTGTCCGGCAGCAGCGGGCTCGCCTTCGCTTTGTTCAACACCCTGGTCGTCGGAACGGCCGAGGTGATACCCCTGATCGCCTTCGACCTGGCCATCTTCCTGGCCGCCGTGGTGATCGGCGGCTACCTGCGGCGCACCGGCAACATTCGCCGCACGGCCCTCGCCACCAGCCTCGCAAGTTTCGCGACCCTGCTGGCTCTGGTGACGCTCACCGCCGGCGGCGATTACTTCGTCCTGTGGGCCATGCTGTACCCGCCGCTGGCCTTCATGCTGCACGGCATCCGGGCCGGGGCGCTCTTCGCGCTCGCCTTCCTGCTCACGCTCAATGCCATTGCGATCCTCGGCCGGGACGAGTGGAACCACGGCCAGCTCGACCTGGTGGGGCTCAGCAACCTGCTGGGCGCAAGCCTGCTGCTGACCGCCATCGTGGCACTCTACGAACTCGCCCGCTGGCAGGTGCAGCAGAGCCTCTCCCGCATCCAGGAAGATTTTCGCCAGGCTTCTATCCGCGACGGGCTGACCGGCCTGTTCAATCGGCGCCACTTCGACGAGGTGCTGCCCAACGAGCTGGCCCGGCTCTCCCGGGACTCCCGGCGGCTGGCGATCCTGCTGCTGGATGTTGACCGCTTCAAGCAATACAACGACGCCCTGGGCCACCCGGCCGGCGACCGGGTGCTGGTCCGCCTGGCCGAGGCGCTCACCGCCCTGTTCCGGCGCGCGGAGGACCATGTGTTCCGGGTGGGCGGCGAGGAGTTCGCCATCCTCTGCCGGGTGCCGGAGGAGCAGGACGCGGCCCGGGCCGCGGAGTCGGTGCGCGCAGCCGTGGAGGCACTGCGGCTGCCGACAGCCTCGGGAGAGCCCTCCCACATCACGGTGTCCGTGGGCGTGGCGGCGTTCGCGCCGGGCCTTCGCCTCGGCGCCGAGGCCGCCTATGCCCAGGCCGACCGGGCGCTCTACAGCGCGAAGCGCCAGGGCCGCAACCGGGTGGGCTGGCTTGCGCAGGACGCCGGCTGACCGGCGAGGCCATGACTCGGCGCCCGCCGCGGGCGGCGTCAGGACCCACCCGGGGCCGCCTCGTGGGGCCGGTAGCCGCCATCGAGCCAGCGCACGATCTCGGCCGCGGCGGGATGCTCGAAACCGGCGTAGCGGGTCCGCAGCTGCTCACGCTCGGCCGGCCGCAGGCGATCCCGGCCACGGTCCTCGAGGGCCTCGAGATCCGCCTCGAGGCAGCCCGCCAACCGCTCGCCCAGCACCTCGGCCGCAGCCTCCCGGAAGGCCGAGACGTAGTGGAAATCCACTCCCTGGCGGTAGCGCGCCGGCAGCGTCAGCGCGGGGATGGCGCTCAGGGTCGGTTGGAGGGCAGGATTGATGGCGTGCCCGGCGATGTGTTCCGCCAGAGCGGCGGGCCGGCCCGTGAAGGCGCGCAGGTGCAGATGCCGGCACATCCGCGGGCTGTCGTTGACCGGGTAGTTGTCCCAGAGCATTGGCCGGCGCTGCAGCATCTCGGCGACCCGGGCGAGCGGTCCCACCTCGATCTCGCGCGGGCAGATCTCGGGGCCGGCCCAGTAGACGCCGATCCGCGCGTCCAGGGCGGCGCCCAGCGCGGCCAGGTAGCCCGCCGGACGGGCCCCGAACAGATGGTCGAGCAATGGATCGTCGCTGTAGTAGGTGGGGCAGACCAGAACCCGCGAGGCGCGCGAACGCCCGGCGGCCCAGTCGGCGATCCGCGCCTGCTCGGTCGCCAGCCTGGCCCGGCCCCCCCGCGTGTCGTCGAATCCCAGCACCAGGTCGTCGACACCGATGGCGTCCAGCTCGGCAAGGCGCGCGGCGAGCGCGTCCCAGTCGCTGGCCCGTGCCCCGCGATGGAGGTCCACCGGACTAAGGCCGATGCCGAAGCGCAGACCGCGCTGGCGGCAGTGGGCAGCGAACTCGCCGAGGGCGGCGGCATGATCGGCGGACCAGGGCCGGCGCCAGTCGCTGCGGATGCCCGGATCGGCCTTGGGCGCGTAGTGCCAGAAGCCGTAGCCGGCATCGGCCAGTCGCGCGGCCAACGCCGCCCGCTCATGCCAGCGGTAGACCGGCCCGTAGAACCCCTCGATCACACCCAGTGCGGCCATCGCCCGCTGCCCTGTGCCGATGCCAACCGCTCCAGCATGCCCCTGCGCAAGGTCGTGATCGAGGGCGTTGCCCGAATGGCCGGTACCGGAACACCGCGCCGGCGCTGGTAAACGCAGCGCAAAAAGGTGACGGGTGCGGCTTCCGGTGCATCGGCCTGCGTCCCCCACTTCCAGCCTGGACCGATCGCAATGCGCCCGCAAAGCTTATTGCGGCGGATTCGTATTGGCGTTACTTTCTGGCCGAAGCGGCGGCCCTTCTCGACGAAAACCAGCATCCGGGGTGACGCCCCCGCCCGGGCGCTCATCGGGCCTGACGCATTGCAACCAAGACGCGAAGGTGTGCAGCACCCGGCAATGACAGAAGCCTATCAGGAGTACCAACTGGACTGGCTGCGACATCCCGGCAAGCGCTTCGGCCTGACCGATCTCGCCGCCGACATCGCCCACGACCTCTGTCCCAAGTCTTGCCGCAACGAGGCGCCCGACGGCGTCCACGACCGGCGGGCGGGCCTGTTCAGCAGGGCGATCAGCCTCGCCACGAACCCTGTCCGGGTCGAGAGACGGCGGCGCGAGGTCCCCGCCGAGCCCGAAGGCGTGGTCCGGCGGCAGGCGGACGATCCGGCCGCGATGGGTCACGCGGTGGCGGGGTGAGTACCCTCTCGGTCGAAGCGCTTCACTCGCGTCACGGCGCCGCGCTGCGCCGGTTTCTGGCGCGCATGCTGCGGTGCGAGGAGGCCGCGGCGGATGCCGCTCAGGAGGTATGGACGCGCCTCATCCGCTTGTCGCCGCGCCAGAGCGTGGACGACCCCAAGGCCTATGTGTTCCAGGTGGCAGCCAATGTTGCACGCGACCGCCTGGCCGAAATGCGCCGCCGGGGCGAGATCCTGGTTCTCGACGCGCAGGCGGGGGAAGAGACCCCCTGCTCTGAGCCCGGCCCCGAGAGCGCCGCCACGGCCTTCCAGCGGCTGCACCTGCTGGCCACCGCAGTTGACGAGCTGCCGCCGCGCTGTCGCGAAGTCTTCCTCATGAGCCGGCTCGACGGGCTCGCCAACGGCGACATCGCGCTACAGCTCGGCATCACGCGCAACGCCGTGGAGAAAAACATCATTCGCGCCCTGCTCCACTGCCGGCGCCGCCTCCAGGCCGCCGAGCAATAAACCCCGTCGCTTCTGTCAGGAGCCCCGCCGCTGCGGCAGTCTCAAGTCATTGAGAGCAGCTCGGTATGCCGCCCGCGCCCCCGGCCGGCTCGCCCGGCAACGCAATGGCTGCCAGAATCCAGGCGCATGACCGATAACAACTGTGCCCAAAGCAATCGCGGCCCGCAGGACGAGGCACTGATGGAGGAGGCCACCGCCTGGTTCGTGCGCATGCGCGCCGATGACCTCACCGAGGCCGAGCGCAGCGCGTTTCAGGCCTGGCTGGAACGCGATGCCGCCCACGGCAGGGCGTACGCCGAGGCCGAGGCCCTGTGGCAGGAGCTGGGCGGCATTCCCGATCCGCGATCTGCTCCCGCTCCGGTTGCTCAGGCGCGCCCGCGCGCCACGCGAGCGCGGATGGCGGATCCGGCGCGGCCACGGCCGCGGGCCCGGCGGCGCGCACCGGCCGCCGTGGCCGCCTCCCTGCTGGTGGCTGGCGTGGCGGGTTTCTGGTCGTCCGGCGGCCTGGACCGACTGCGCGCCGACCACGTCACCGCAGTCGGCGCGACGCGCGAGATCTCTCTCGCCGACGGCTCCACCGCGCATCTCAACACCGACAGCGCCCTGGCGGTCGATTTCACGGAGCGCTGCCGCTGCCTGCGGCTGCTGCGCGGTGAAGCCTTCTTCACCGTCACCCGCGATGTTGATCGGCCTTTTCGCGTTGCAGCCGGCACGGGGCGCGCCGAGGCGCTGGGCACCGCCTTCAACGTGCACGACAGCGGCCGGCAGGTCACCGTGGCCGTAAGCGAAGGCCGCGTGCGTGTCAGCCGCGCCGGCGAGCCCGCAACCGGCTTGACCCTGGCCGCTGGCGAGTCGGCCCGCTACGCGGCCACCGGCGCCGTCGAGCGGGCCGACGTGGACGTGGCCCGCCGCACCGCCTGGCGCGAGGGGCGCATCGTCTTCGCCGACCGCCCGCTGCGCGAGGTCGTCGCCGAGCTCGACCGCTACCGCCCTGGCGCCATTGTCGTGCTCGATTCCGCAATCGCCGACGAGCGCTTCACCGGCGTCGTCACCCTGCAAAACACCGACCGCGCGCTGGCGGCCCTCGAGGCCACTCTGCCCGTGAACGTGGTGCGTCTCACGCCCTGGCTCACGCTGCTGCGCGCCGGCGGCTAAACGATCCCACGGCGCCCCGCCGGTGCTTTGATCGGGCGGAGATAGACTCCGTCCTCCAAGCGCTCGGCCTCCTCAAAGGACTCGGCGAGATTGCCGATATAAGCCGCGACACCGTCGGCCAGGCTCTCGCGAGC